>JBDZUN010000227.1:0-5623 GCA_040255145.1 Hyphomicrobiales bacterium
CAATCCGAGCGGACGCTACGAGCCGCATGCCCGGGTCGCCTTTGACGACGGCTGGCAGAGTCTCGAGGAGTTGCCGCCGTTCCACACCCAGGTCACGGAAGAGCGGGCGCGCCGCATCATCACCCGCAACGAATCGCCCGACATCGGTTTCGACCGCTCGATCAATCCCTACCGCGGCTGCGAACACGGCTGCGTCTATTGTTTCGCAAGGCCCAGCCACGCATGGCTTGGCCTTTCGCCCGGCCTCGATTTCGAAAGCCGGCTCCTGATGAAGCCGGACGCCGCCAAGCTCCTGGAAAAGGAACTGTCGGCGCCCAATTATCGCCCGGCGCCCATCGGCATGGGCACCAACACCGATCCCTACCAGCCGATCGAGGCGCGCTATCGCATCACGCGCGGCGTGCTGGAGGTACTGTCGGCATTCAACCATCCGTTGTCGATCGTGACCAAGGGCGCGCTGGTCCTGCGCGACCTCGACCTGCTCGCGTCGATGGCGGAACGCAAGCTGGTCAAGGTCTGCGTGTCGGTCACGACACTCGACCGGCGGTTGGCGCGGCGGATGGAACCGCGGGCCGCGACACCGGGCCGCAGGCTCGACGCCATCAGGGGCCTCGCGCAGGCCGGCATTCCGACCGGGGTGATGGTCGCGCCGATCATACCGGCGCTGACCGACGCAGAGATGGAAGCGATCCTGACGGTGGCGGCCGAGGCCGGCGCGCGCGAGGCGGGCTATGTGCTGCTGCGGCTGCCGCTGGAGATCAAGGATCTGTTCCGCGAATGGCTGGAGGAGAGCGAGCCCGGCCGCGCCAGGCACGTCATCAGCCTGCTGCGCTCGATGCATGGCGGGCGCGACTATACCGCCGAATGGCGCACCCGCCAGAGGGGCAGGGGGCCCTATGCCGCGCTGATCGGCCAGCGCTTCGCGCTCGCCTGCCGCAGGCTCGGCCTGAACCGGGAGCGTGCGGCGCTCGATGTCTCGGCCTTCCGCCCGCCGCCGCGCGCCGGCGACCAGCTCAGCCTGTTCTGATCAGAGCCGGCCGCCCTCCTCGTCCAGGCACGACAGGCCGTGCTCGGCCAGGCCCTCCTCCAGGTAGTTGGCCAGCAACGGATGGCCCATCAGATAGGCCGTGACACTCGGCGTCTCGTAATCGCGCGCCTGGTCCAGCGCGCCGGACCATTCCTCGATGCCGAAATCGCCGCGGCCGAGCCACATCAGCGCCAGCAATTCGGCGCGGGCGTCGTCGTTCAGCGCCGCGACCGCACCTTCGATCTGGCTGTAGCTCGGGTCGTCCGCGTAATCGGCCAGCACCTCGACCGCGCGGTCGTCCGGCTCGTCGGAGGCCGGATCGGGCAGGACCACGCCTTCTTTGGCGTGGAATTCCCGCGCCTCGACCACGATGAAGCAGATCTGTTCGGTCGTCAGATTGTCGAGCATGGCGGGACTCCTTCGGCTTCACGCTGCTGGGAAGGAACACCACCGCGCGCGTCCGCGTTTGCGGCCCGGCCGTTCGACACTTGCACGATCGGCGCGTCCGGCCCATCAAGACCGGCGTCCGATTCGAAAGGAGATGCGATGGTTCGTGCGGTCCTGTGGGATTTCGGCGGGGTGATCCTGTCCAGCCCGTTCGAGGCGTTCAACCGCTTCGAGGAGGAGCGCGGCCTGCCGCGCGATTTCATCCGCCAGATCAACACGCGCAACCCGGACACCAATGCCTGGGCGCGGTTCGAGCGCAACGAGATCGGCCTGGATGAATTCGACACCGCCTTCGGCGCCGAGGCCGAAGCGGCCGGTTTCCACGTCCGCGGGCGCGACATCGTCAACCTGCTGAGCGGTGAGCTTCGCCCCGAAATGGTCGAGGCGCTGCGCCGCTGCACCAAGCGGTTCAAGACCGCGTGCCTGACCAACAACGTGTCCGCCGGCCACGGCACCGGCATGGCCGGCACGCCCGAGCGCGGCCGCGCCATCGCCGAGGTGATGAAAATCTTCGACTGCGTGCTGGAATCGAGCAAGCTCGGCGTGCGCAAGCCCGACCCGCGCTTCTACCGCATGGCGTGCGACGAGCTCGGTATCGTGCCGGAGGAAGCGGTCTATCTCGACGACCTCGGCATCAACCTGAAGCCGGCGCGCGCCATGGGCATGCAGACGATCAAGGTGTTGAACCCCGACCAGGCGCTGGCCGAGCTGGAAGCGATCGTCGGCATCCCCTTGCGCGACTGAACTACGCCCGCAGCAACTGCGTCAGGTCGGGCAGGCCGGCGGGACCGCAGCGGCGCGGCATCGCCATCACCGGCACGCCGGGCACGAAGCGCGCGATGGCGTCGGCCGTCTCCTGGATCGGCACCGGGCTTTCCGGCGATTCGCTCAGGACCACGCCAAGCAGGCGCAGGCCGCGCGCCTGCACGCAGGCGGTCGCCGTGAGCGTGTGGGAGATCGTGCCCAGATAGGTGCCGGCGACCACCAGGACGGGCGCGCCCAGGTCGGCCATCCAGTCGAGCACCGTCTTGTCATGCGTGACCGGCGACATCACGCCGCCGATGCCCTCGATCAGCAGCAGGTCGCCGGGACCGCCCGAGGCCTCCTTCCGGCAGAATTCGAGGATCGCGGGATATTCGATGGTGCGGGATTCCCGCCGCGCCGCCATGTTCGGCGCGACCGGCGCCGCAAAGCGCCAGGGCGAGATGCGCGCGATCTCGGCCGGAACGACCGGCCGGCCCAAAGCCGCGAGCAGCCGGCCGGGATCGCTGCCCTCCGCCTCTTCGTCGGAATAGCCGCTGACCACAGGCTTGATCGCCAGCGGCGGACGACCGTCCGCGCACAACTGGCGGCACAACAGCGACGCGACGAAGGTCTTGCCCACCTCGGTGCCGCTGCCGGCGACGAAGACCGTGCGCATGCCGCCCGTCATTCCGCCGCGGCGCTCCGGATCGCCGGCGCGCGCCGGCCCGCCGCTGCGGTCCGCCCCGCGGCGAGGATGTCCGCGACCCGGTCGGCGAGGCGCATGACGTCGGCGTCGGCATGTGCGGCCGAGAAGGCGACGCGCAGCCGCGCAGTCCCAGTCGGCACCGTCGGCGGTCGGATCGCCGCGACCAGGAAGCCGTCGCGCATCAGCGCGGCCGAGGCGGCGAGCGCGCGTTCCGGCGCGCCCAGCACAACCGGCACGATGGGGCTTTGCGGGGCGGGCAGGCCCACGCGGTCGGTGAACAGGCGCGCCTTCCGCACCGGCTCGGCGCAGAAAGCGGGGTCGCGCGCGATGATATCGACCGCGGCGATCGAGGCGGCGACGCTGGCCGGCGGCAGGCCGGTGGAATAGACGAAGGTGCGCGCGCGGTTGCGGACCAGCTCCGCCACCGGCCGGCTCGCGCACAGATAGCCGCCATAGGAGCCGATGGCCTTCGACAGCGTGCCCATCTGCAGCGGCACGTCGGCCTTGGCCCCGGTCGCGAAGGTGCTGCCGCGGCCGCCGCCGATCACGCCGATGCCGTGGGCGTCGTCGGCCATCAGCCAGGCGTCCCATTGCCGCGCCAGCGCGCCCAGTTCGACCAGCGGCGCGAGGTCGCCATCCATGCTGAACACGCCGTCGGTCAGGATCAGGCAGCGCGGATGTCCGGCGCGACGCGCCGCCAGAATCTCCGCCACCTGATCGAGGTCGTTGTGGCGGAACACGATCAATGTCGCGCCCGACAGCTTCGCCCCGGCCAGCAGGCAGGCGTGCGACAGCGCGTCGGCCAGCACCAGGTCGTCGGGGCCGGCCAAGGCCGGCACGATGCCGAGATTGGCGAGATAGCCGCTGCCGAACACGCAGGCGTCCTCGGCATCCTTCAGCGTGGCGAGCTTTTCCTCCAGCACGCGGAACAGCGGGTGGTTGCCGGTGACGAGGCGCGAGGCGCCCGACCCCACGCCATAGCGCGCCACGGCCTCGGCCGCCGCGGCCTTGACCTCAGGGTGCTGCGAAAGGCCGAGATAGTCGTTGCAGGAGAATGAGATCACCGGCGCGCCATCGCGCCGCGCGACCGCGGGCCCGCGCTCGGTCTCCGCCAGATAGCGGCGCAGCGCGCCCTGTTCGAGCCGCGTCAGCTTCGCCCGCGCAAAGGCATCGAGCGAGTCCATCGGCGTGCGCATCCTCCCTGGCTATCCTATGGCATGACCCTGCGGCAGGGCGCCGCCCCCTGTCAATGACGGGCGGACATGCCCCTCATGCGACACCGACAACGCTGCCCAGCGTCTCGCCAATCTCGGCGTTCAGCACCAGGTCGGCGATGTCGTCCATCTCGGTCGGATCGCGGTTCAGGATCACGAGCTTCGCGCCGTTGCGCTTGGCGATGACCGGAAAGCCGGCGGCCGGATAGACGACGAGCGAGGAGCCGACCGCCAGGAACAGGTCGCAGGCCAGCGTCTCGGCCTCGGCCCGGCGCATCTCGCTCTCCGGCATCGCCTGGCCAAACGAGATGGTCGCGCTCTTGACCACGCCCTCGCATTCGATGCAGAGCGGCAGGCTCTCGTCCTTCAGGAAGGCGGCGCGGATCGGCGCCATTTCGTGGCGCATGCCGCATTCGAGACAGGCGGCATAGGTGCCGTTGCCGTGCAGCTCGACCACCTGGGCGTCTGGCACGCCGGACTCCTGGTGCAGGTTGTCGATATTCTGGGTGATGACGCTGGCGGCCGTGCCGCGCCCGACCAGTTCGGCGATGGCGCGATGGCCGCGATTGGGCCGCGCCGCGCCGAAATATTCCTCCATCGCGAACTTGCGCCGCCACGCCTCGCGCCGGGATTCCTCGGAGCGGAGGAAGTCGTCGAAATAGATCGGCGCGTACTTGGTCCAGATGCCACCCGGACTGCGGAAATCGGGGATGCCGGATTCGGTGCTGATCCCGGCGCCGGTGAACACCACGACGCGACGACTCGCCTCGAGAAGGCGCCGCAATTCCTTCGCTCCGTCCTGGTCATTCGTCATCGTCGTGCTCCGATCGCTCCGGCTCCTTGTTCTTGCAGTGTAGCAACCGTTGCAGCCTGTGAGGCGCCATGCCCGACGACACATTGGAGCACGAGGTCAAGCAGCTCTATCGCGAGCACAGCATCAGTGGCGGCGAGCGCCATGAGGCCTTCGACGCCGCGATAGCGCTTTACAGCCGGCGAACCGGGCTTCCGCGCCACGATGCGCAGAAGGAGGTCGAGCGCATCGTGACCGACATGCAGCACGACCCGCGGAGCTGGGCCGAGGACGAGCCGGACGAGTGAGTTTCCGTGAAACCGTTGTCGCGATGCCCGACCCCATGACACGGGAAACGCGCGCCTACCCGCGCGCGATGGCGTGATATTCCCGGTTCGGCATCATGTCGGTCGCCGCCGACATCCGGTTCGTCATGTTGAAGAACGAAGCGGTCGCGGCGACGTCCCAGATGTCACGATCCGTGAGCCCCTGGTCGCGCAACGCCTGACGGTCCGCCTCTTCGATGGCATAGGGCCGCTCGGTCAGCTTGACCGCGAAGTCGAGCATGGCGCGCCGCCGCGCGTCGAGCTCAGCGACGCGGTAGTTCATCACCAGCAACTCACCCAGTACCGGATCGTTCGACAGCTGGCGCACCGTCGCGCCGTGTGCGGTCAGGCAGTAATAACAGCGATTGA
>JBDZUN010000228.1:0-5621 GCA_040255145.1 Hyphomicrobiales bacterium
CCCAGCCAATGTTCATCGTTCGCCGCACGCCCGATAATCTGAAGGAATTGAAGTCGCCCCAGCTGCTCGAACTGTTGAACGATCCCGATTCCAATCACATGCAGCAGCCTGATTACGCCAAGAACTGGTCGCGTTCGCTCAAGCCGGAATATCTCGTGCTGGTGGCGATCTGCACCCATTTGGGCTGCATTCCGGCCTACAAGCCGAATCCGGGCGAAGTCAATCCGTCTTGGCCGGGCGGCTATCTGTGCCCGTGCCACGGCTCCAAATACGATCTGGCCGGCCGCGTATTCAAGAACGTGCCGGCGCCGCTGAATCTGCCGGTGCCGCCCTATCATTTTGCAAGCGATACCTCGCTGGTGATCGGCGCCAACCCGACCGGCGGCGGAGATTATTCTCTGTCCCAGGTGGAGACGCTCTGAGCCCCACTGGAAGCGTGCGCTGGATTTGACGGCCCCACGCGACGGCGGGGATTCGAACATGCGACCCCCTATTTCACGCTTGAAACGTCGAAATAACCCATAATGGGCCATTCGGCGATTGTTTTGGCATGGTCCGAAACAGCCCTGTGGAATAGGCTGGAGCATCACTGCACGAAGGTTCGGTCATGGCCAAGGAAATCCGTCTCAACGCGTTCGACATGAACTGCGTGGCGCACCAATCGCCCGGCCTGTGGGCGCATCCGCGCGACCGCTCGGCCCAGTACAAGGACCTGGACTACTGGCTCGACCTCGCCCGCATCCTGGAGCGCGGCAAGTTCGACGGCCTGTTCATCGCCGACGTGCTCGGCGTCTATGACGTCTATCGGGGCGACCGGACCAACGCGATCCGCGAGGCGGCGCAGGTGCCGGTCAACGACCCGCTTCAGCTCGTGCCGGCGATGGCGGTGGTGACCGAGCATCTCGGCTTCGGCCTGACCGCATCGCTCTCGTTCGAGCACCCCTATCCGTTCGCCCGCCGCATGTCGACGCTCGACCACCTGACCAAGGGTCGCGCGGCGTGGAACATCGTGACCTCCTATCTCGACAGTGGCGCGCGCAATATCGGCCTCGATCAGCAGCTCGACCATGCCGATCGCTACGACATCGCCGACGAGTATCTGGAGGTCTGCTACAAGCTGTGGGAAGGGTCGTGGGAGGATGATGCCGTGGTGCGCGATCGCGCCCGCCGCGTCTTCACCGATCCGGCCAAGGTGCACGATATTCGCCACCAGGGCCGGCATTTCACCGTGCCGGGAATCCACCTGTGCGAGCCGTCGCCGCAGCGCACGCCGCTGCTCTACCAGGCCGGGGCGTCGCCGCGCGGGCGGCAATTCGCCGCCGGCCACGCCGAATGCGTCTTCACCGGCGCGCCCAGCAAGCCGATCCTCAAGCACTACGTGGCCGACCTGCGCGCCCGCGCCGAGGCGGCCGGGCGCAGCGGCGACGACATCCTGGTGTTCAACCTGCAGACCGTGATCGTCGGCGAGACCGACGCGGCCGCCAAGGCGAAGTTCGAGGAATACCGGCAATATGCCAGCTATCACGGCGCGCTGACCTTCATGTCGGGCTGGATGGGCATCGACTGGGGCGCCTACGACCCGGATGCCGCGCTGAAACATGTCGAGAGCAACGCGATCCGCTCGGCGGTCACGGCGTTCAGCTCGGCCGATCCCGACCGCACCTGGACGGTGCGCGAACTGGCGGAGTGGGGCGGGATCGGCGGCCTCGGCCCGCTGATCGTCGGCTCGGCCGAGACGGTCGCCGACATCCTGCAGGAATGGGTGGAGGAGACGGGTGTCGACGGCTTCAACCTCGCCTATGCCGTGACGCCGGAAACCTTCGTCGACATCGCCGGGTTGCTGATTCCGGAATTGCAGAAGCGCGGCGCGTTCAAGACCGAGTACCGGCCGGGCACGTTCCGCGAGAAGCTGTTCGGTCGCGGTCCGCGCCTCGGCCCGACGCATCCCGGCGCGCGCTATCGCGACCTGGTGCGTATGCAAGGGACGGCCGCCGCCGATCGCCCGCTCGAGACGGTATCGCGCTAGCCGGTAGCGGATCGTCGGCCTACGGCGACGACGGGGAAGCGGCCCAGGCCCGCAGGCGTTCGGCCGTCTCGGGATCGGCCGGGAACATGGATTCGATCGCAAGCTCCGACAGCGTGATGTCGAGCGGCGTGCCGAAGGTGGTGATCGTGCTGAAGAAGGTCAGCACGCCGTCGTCGGTCCGGAGCTTCAGCGGCAGGCCGACGCCGGCATAGTCGTGGCGCGCCGCGCGGCCGTTCATGCCGCGCGGCAGCGGATAGCCGCTCAGCTCCTCCAGCAGCGCGACCAGCACCGGGTCGCCGGTCAGGACGATCTGCCGGCGCAGTTGCGCCAGCCAGTGGTCGCGGCACTCGGCGTAGTTCAGGATGCGCGGCGCCATGCCGTCGGGGTGCATGGCGACGCGCAGGGAATTGGCCGGTGGCCGCAGCAGCGCCGGATCGACGCCGCCCATCAGGCAGGGCAGCGCCCGGTTATGCGCCACCAGCGTCCAGTGGCGGTCGACGGCCAGCGCCGGATAGGGCTCGTGTCCGGCCAGCACCAGGTCGACCGCCTCGCGCGCCGCGTGCAGGGCGGGGTCGTCGAGCGGCCGTTCTGGGAAGGTCGGCGCATAGCCGGCGGCGACCAGCAGCACGTTGCGCTCACGCAACGGCACCTCCAGCCGCTCGGCCAGGTGCAGCACCATGGCGCGCGACGGCTGTGCCCGCCCAGTCTCCAGAAAACTCAGGTGCCGGGTCGAGATGTCCGCTTCGCAGGCGAGGTCGAGCTGGCTCATGCGCCGTCGCCGGCGCCAATCACGCAGGTAGTCCCCGACCGGCATCGTGGTCGTGCCCATGGCGTAACCATAAACCGGTCGCGCGACGCCAACCAATGACCTGGCAGGTAATCGACGCCACGCACCACCCGGCGCGATGCTTCACGCCAGGCGCCGCCCGAACGCCGCGGCGCCGCCAGCCGAAGGGAACGCGACATGAGCAACCTGGACAACCTGATCGACCGCTATTTCGCGATGTGGAACGAAGGCGGCGGCGCGCGCCGCCGCGCCCTGATCGCCGAGGTCTGGACCGACCGGCCGACCTATGTCGACCCGATGATGCGCGGCGATGGACGCGACGGCATCCACGCCATGGTGCAGTCGGTCCACGACAACTTCCCCGGCCTCAAGGTGCGCCGCGCCGGCCCGGTCGACGGCCATAACGGCTGGGTCCGCTTTCCGTGGACGCTGGGCCCCGACGGCGGGCCTGTGGTCGCCGACGGCATCGACGTCGGCGTGGTCGTCGACGGCCGGCTGCAATCGATCACCGGCTTCTTCGACCACGCGCCGGCCATGGCCGAGGCATAAGGCGCGCCGCCGATTCTCGCAGGGGCCGGCCGCAGCACGACGCGGCCGGCCCTTTTGGATGGGCCGGTGCTGACGGCGCGCTATTCGGCCGCGATACCCCGATAGGCTTCGGCCAGCGGGCGCAGCTTTGGATAGGCCGGGTGGTTGCGGAACGGTTCGCCCGGTTTCAGCCGCTGGCCGGCGCGGGCGAAGCTGTAGTCGGGCATGTTCTGGGCAAAGCTGGGCCGCGCCACGAACCGCGCGTCCGCGCCGAAGAAGCGCAGCGACAGGGTGTGGCGATCACGCCCCGCGCGCGTCGCGCTGCCGCCGTGCAGCACGCCGGGGTGGAACACGATCACGTCGCCCGGCTCGACCGCCCAGGACACGATCGGCCAGGCGGCGCGGTCGGCCTCGATATCCGGCAGGGTCGGCAGCACGCCGCCCGGATAGATCGGCCGGGTGTCGTCGGCCGGGTCGAAGGCCGAGCCGTTATAGAGCGTGCCGCGATGCGAGCCGGGGATGAACTCGAGCGCGTCGTCGCGTGCCACTGGCTCGAACGTGATCCACATGACGGCGAGCGTCTCGCCCTCGATCGGCAGGTAGGGCGCGTCCTGGTGCCACGGCGTGCGGCGCACAGCCGCGCCCTCGCGCAGGAAAATCTGCTCGTAGAAGAACCAGACCTCGTCCGCGCCCCACAGCCGGCCGACGATGTCGGCGGTAGAGGACTCGGTCAGCACCGGGCGATAGGCGGGCAGCGCGCCCGGATTCGCCAGGTCCTGGTACAGCTTGCCGGGCTGGTCGGCATAGAATTCCGAGGCGCCGGGCCCCGGATGGGTGCGGGTCCAGTCGAACGCGGCGCGGCACAGGCGCATGTCGTCCGCGTCCAATGCGTCCTTCAGGAAGACCACGCCGTCGCGGCGGAACGCCTCACGCAACGTCTGCCAATCCGGGTTGGGCATCGTTTCCTCCCGATGCGCGCCTTGCGGCGCTTTCGCTGCGCCGGCTGCGGCGCTACCCTTGTTGACAAGCGTATCGGGAGAGAAACGCCATGGCCATCCGTTCCCTCGAACACGTCAACATCTTCACCACCCGTCTCGATGAGACGGTCCGGTTCTACGAGCATGTCTTGGGCCTGCGCAAAGGGCCGCGGCCGGAGATCGGCGTGCCGGGCGCCTGGATCTATTGCGGCGACCAGGCGATCGTCCATCTGATCGAGATGGAGCCGAAGGCGCCGGGCACCGGCGTGGTCGACCACGTCGCGCTGGCTGCCGAGGACATCGTCGGCATCATCGCGCGGGCGGAGGCGGACAAACTCGACTACCGGCTCCAGGACATCCCGGACTTCAAGATCCGACAGATGTTCCTGCACGACCCGAACGGCGTGAAGGTGGAGCTGAACTTCCGCGCGCCGGCCGATCTTGCCGCCGACGTCGCGGTCGGGCCGCTGATGGTGAGCTGAAGCCCGGTCAGGCCGCCGCCCGCGCCGGTTGCGGGTCGGGCACGGCCATGACCAGCAGGGCGGCCAGCCCCTGCGCCGCCACGGCGCCGACGATCGCCGCGAAGTAGGAATGCGTCAGGTCGAAGGCGTAGCCGGCCAGGGTCGGCCCGAACAATGCTGCGATCCCCGCGCCGGTATAGAGCGCGCCCAGGATTGCCGAGACGCTGCGGCTGCCGAAATAGTCCATCGTCACCGACGGCATCAGCGCGACGAAGCCGCCATAGAACACGCCGAAGGCCAGCGCGAAGGCGGCCAGCAGGACAGGATACGGCCCGATCAGCCAGATCGCAGTGGTCACGGACATGCCGGCCATGGTCAGGAGCAGGCTGAGCCGTCGCCCCATGCGGTCGGCGGTGCTGCCGAGCCCCAGCCGGCCGGCCAGGCTGCCGACGCCGATCAGGCCGATCAGGATGACGCCGAATGCCTTGGTCATGCCGTGATCGACGGCATAGGGCGCGAGATGCACGAACGGCACATAGAGGCCGAGGGTCGAAAACGCGCTGGCGAGATAGAGCAGCCAGAAGGCGCGGGTACGCGCCGCCCCGGCCACCGTCGCGCCGGGCAGCGGCGGTGCGGCCGGGCCGGTGCCGCGGGCGGCGGCGCGTCGCTCGGGCGAATGCTCGACACACAGCACGCCGATCACGCCTGCCGCGAGCATGGCGATTGCGTAGATGCGATAGGTATTGCGCCAGCCATAGGTCTGGATCAGGAACACCGCGAGGCGCGGCAGCAGCATGGTGCCGAGGCCGATGCCGCTGACTGCGATGCCGGAGGCGAAGGCG
>JBDZUN010000229.1:0-5610 GCA_040255145.1 Hyphomicrobiales bacterium
TCCCGGAATATCTCGACGCGGTGGAGCGGACGCCGAAGGGTGTCAACATCCTGCCGTACATGCCGGTCGGGCCGATGATGATCTATGTCATGGGCCTGGAGCGGGCAAAGGCCGGCGAGAAGCCGACCAAGGAAGAAACCGCCCTGATGTGCCACCTGCTGGACGAGGCGCTGGACGCCGGCGCCTGCGGCTGGTCGGCGCAGCGGCTCCATCCGGACGGCGTCTCGGCGGTGCAGCTCGACTATGACGGCACGCCGATGGTGACCGACGTCATGCATGACGAGACCGCGCTCGCCTTCGCCGAGGTGCTCGGCCGGCGCAACGACGGCTTCATGCAGATGACGCTGACCAGCGCCGACGTGAAGAAGGACCGGGCGCATATGGAAGAGCTGGCGCGGGTGTCGCGCCGGCCGCTGATCTACAACGTCGTCACCGTGTTCGACGACCGGCCGCACGTCCACCGCAAGGTGCAGCAATGGCTGAACGGCTGTCACGAGCGCGGCAGCCGCGTCTACGGCCAGGGCTTCACCACCGACGCCGGCTTCACCTTCACCTTCGACGAGTGGAACCTGTTCGACGATTCACCGGCCTGGCGCGAGGCGACGACCGGCACGGTCGAGGAGCGCTTCCAAAAGCTGTCGGACCCGGCGCGGCGCGAAGCCCTAAAGAAGCAGCCGCCGATGATCACGCTGGGCTCCATCGGCGCGATCGTCGTGGTCGGCCCGAAGAGCGACGAGACCAGGCAGTGGCTCGACCACCGCATCGACCTGGTGGCCGAGAAGACCGGCAAGCACCCGGTCGACGCCATGCTCGACATCGCGATCGCGGATAATCTGGAGACGGAGTTCTTCGGCACGCCGCCGAACACCCGGATAGACCTGATGGCCGAGATCGTCCAGGATCCGTATACCGTGTTCGGCGTGTCGGACGGCGGCGCGCACACCCGCTTCCTGACCGCCGGCCGCTACCCGACCGAGGCGATCACCAAATATGTCCGCGAGCACGGGCTGATCTCGCTGGAGCACGCGCATTACAAGCTGTCGGCGCTGCCGGCGATGATCGCGGGCTTCCCCGACCGCGGCGTGATCAAGAAGGGCGCCCCGGCCGACATCGTGATCTACGACTACGAGACGCTGAACGCGCTGCCGGGCGAGGTCGCCCACGACATGCCGGGCGGCGAGTGGCGCCGGGTGCAGCGGGCCAACGGCTACCGCTACATCCTGGTCAACGGTCGCGTGACGATCGAGAACGACAAGGAGACCGGGGTCCGTTCCGGCAGGTTGCTGCGCCACGGCACCGGCGCCCGCCGGCCGCGGGCCATCGCCGCCGAATAAAGGCCAACCGATCCGATCCGTTCAAAGGGGCGCTCCTGGTGAAAGGGAGCGCCCCAGATCGTTGTGTCAACCCTTCTTGCTATGCTGGACCCAGATGAACCGCCGATGAAGGCCCGAATGGAAGCAGAAGACAGGCGCCGCGACCGCCACACCTCCGACCCGCAGGAATCGGAAGGCCAGCGCGTGATCCTGGGTGCCGCGCTCGACGCCTTCCTTGAGCACGGCTTTCACGGCACGGCGGTGCGCGACATCGCCGCGCGCGCCGGGCTGAGCGTCGCCGCGATCTACTATCACTTCCCGTCCAAGCTCGACATCCTCTACTCGATCATGGTCGTCGTGGTCGACGACACGATCGAGCACCTGATCGCCGAGCGCGACGCGGCCGGCGACGACCCGGCCGCACGCTTCGGCGCGATGGTGCGCTGGCACGTCAAGGTCCACACAAGGCGCAAGGCGGAAGCGTTCATCAGCAATACGGAACTGCGCAGCCTGGACAAGGTCCGGCGGCAGGCGATCGTGGCGCGGCGCGACCGGATCGCCGACCTGTTCGCGGAGGTCGCGGAGGCCGGGATCGCCAGTGGCACGTTCGACGCACCCTGGCCGCGCGAGGCGGTGCGCGCGATCCTGACGATGATCGTCGGCGTCGCCGGCTGGTACCGGAAGGAAGGCCCGGAAACCCCGGACGCGATCGCCGACCGCTATGTCGAGATCGCGCTGCGCGTGCTCGGCCACCACGCCGCGGCCTAGGACGGGCGCGGCGACGCCACGTCGGGGCCGGCCTCGATCCCGGCGCCGTTGCGGTCCACGGTCCGCAGGTCGGCGCGGATACGCGGCAGGCTTTCCGGGTATTCGCGCTGTAGCCAATCCACCATCGCCTCGCGGATCTGGCAGCGCAGGTCGAACACATCGCTCGTTTTGGCGCTGACCAGGCCGCGCAGCTCGATGGTGCTGTCCTTGACGTCCGTGACCTGAAGGCCGCAGACGATTCCGTCCCATAGGTCGTTGGCCTTGGTCAGCGCCTCGAACCGCTCGCGCACGCGGCCGACCGGGACGGTATAGTCGACGTACAGGAAGACCGTGCCCAACTGGTTCGTGGGGACGCGCGTCCAATTCTGGAACGGCTGTTCGATGAAGTAGGACAAGGGCACGACCAGGCGGCGGAGGTCCCAGGTCTTCACGACAATGTAGGTCGAGCGGATCTCCTCGATCGTGCCCCATTCGCCTTGGACGATGACAACGTCCTGCACCCGGACCGGATCGGTCAAGGCGATCTGAATGCCGGCCAGCACGTTCTTGAGCACCTGCTGCGCCGCCATGCCGATGACGATGCCGGCGACGCCGGCGGAGGCGAACAGGCTGATGCCGACCTGGCGCACGTCCGGAATGCTCATCAGCATGATGCACACCGTCAGCACGACCACGACGCCGACGGCGAACCGCTGCAGGAGCTGGGTCTGGGTCCAGACCTGGCGGGCGCGGAGGTTGTCGGGGCTGCCGATGTCGAACCGCGACATCACCACGTCGGACACCACGCCCATGCAATTGATGACCAGCCAGCCGATCATCGCGGTCAGCACCAGGGCGGCCGCGCGGTGGACGATCGCTTCGGGGCGCGGCGCCAGCGGCACCCCCGGCAGGGCAAGCAGGAATACCAGCACCAAGACCAGCCCGGCGACCGGCGCGCGGCTGCGGCGGACGAGACTGCCGTAGACGATCCCCGGCGCCCGCCGCGCGATGCGCGCCATCACGAAATAGGCCGCGCGGTGCAGCCCGAAAGCCACCGCCATGGCAATGACCAGTGCGGCGATCCCGACGATCCAATCCTGATAGGCGCGCCAGAAATCAACCATCGGAACCCTCCATCACAACGCCCGACGCCACAGGACGGCCCCGGCCGGGCCGCCCCTCAAAGGCAACCCGGCCCACGCGGGCGCACGGCCGACATCCCGGCTTTGGGAAGGAAACACCTCGACGCTGCGTCAGGGACGGATCACGATGGGCGTGCCATCGTCCACGAAACGCCAGATCTCCTCGATCTCGGCGTTGGTCACGGCAATGCAGCCGTTGGTCCAGTCCCAGTCGGGATGGTCGATCTGCCGGGCCGTGAAGCCGTTGGGCAGGCCGTGGATCATGATCATCCCGCCGGGTGAGACGCCCAGCGCGGCGGCCCGCGCGATGTCCTGCGAGTTAGGGTAGCTGATGTGGAGCGACAGATGAAAGTTGCTGTTCGGGTTGCGCCCATCTATGAGATAGACGCCCTCCGGCGTCCGACCGTCGCCCTCCTGGACCTTCGGCTGCTTGGGGTGCTTGCCGAGCGCGATTCGATAGGTCCGGAACACGAACCCCTTATGAACCAGGTAGAGCCGCCGGGCGCTCTTCTCGACGATGACCAGGTCCGCCTTTAGGCCCGGGTCCGAGGCGCGCGAGGCCGCCGCTGCCGCCCGCGCCGAGGCGGCGGTCGCCGGGCCGGCCGCGGCCAGCGTCGCCAAGCCGAACAACAGAACCGCGATGAGCAATCCGGGCGCGCCAACAACGAATCGTGTCCCCCGCGCGGCCGACGGCCGGCGGCCCCAACGCCATCTATCCACGCCCTTCCCCTCTTGCGGAACCCGCCCGCCCTGGATCCAGGAATGAACAGTTTTTCGTGGAAACTCAAGGCTATCGTCTTGTCCGCCGGCACGATCTGGGCCGCAGCGGGCATGGCCGCGCAAGCCGCGCCGCCCGGCATGCCGCCGGCCGGATCCGCCCCCACCGCGGAAGCGGCGGTGCCGACGATGAATCCAGAGCAGGCGGCGCCGGCGCCCGACGAAGCAGGCGCCGCGCCGGAGCGTGAGGCCGCCCTGCCCGCGCCGATGCCGTCCCCGGAACCGCGGGCGCATGCGGCCCCCGCCGGGCCGGCGCCGACATTCGACCTGCCGCCCGGCCCGCCTGACGGCCATGACGGCTTGATCGGGAGGATGCAGGTCCATATCGCCCGGCACGAGGACACGCTGCCGGACCTGGCCGTCCAATACGATGTCGGGTTCGTCGAGTTGCAGGCGGCCAATCCCGGCGTCGACACCTGGCTACCGGGCGCGGGCACCCCGATCGTGATCCCGACGGCGCACCTGCTGCCCGACGCACCGCACAAGGGCCTCGTCCTCAACATCCCGGAAATGCGGGTCTATTTCTATGCACCCGACGGCATGGTGCACACCTATCCGGTCGGCATCGGCCGCGAAGGCTGGGCCACGCCGATCGGCACGACGCGGGTCGTGCGCAAGGCGAAGGACCCGGTCTGGCATCCGCCTGCGTCGATTCGCGCGGAAAAGCCGTGGCTGCCGGTCGCGGTGCCGTCCAGCCCGGACAACCCGCTGGGCTTCCGGGCCATGTATCTCGGCTGGCCCAGCTATCTTATGCACGGGACCAACATTCCCTACGGCGTCGGCCGCCGTGCGAGCCACGGTTGCATCCGCCTCTACGAATCCGACGTCGAGCGGCTATACGACCACGTGCGGGTGGGAACGCCCGTCACCTCGGTCAGTGAGGAGACCAAGGCCGCCTGGATCGACGGACAGCTCTATGTCGAAGTTCATCCGTCCACGGACCAGGCCGTGGAAATCGAGACCGGCAAGCCGATGACCCCGGCGCTGCCCGCGGACCTGGTGTCCGCGATCGTCAAGGCGACGCCGGAGGGGGCGGATATCGACTGGCAGGCGGCCGAGCGGGCCGGGCGGGAGCGACGGGGATATCCGATCAGGGTCACCCGCTGATCGGATATCCGCCGCTTCAGCTGGTGGTAAGCCGCTTACTTGCGAACCGAGCTGTCGAACGCGCGGTTGGAACGCTCAGCCGCAGCCTGCGCTTCCTGCGCGGCCTTCTGAGCCTCCTGCGCGGCCTGTTGCGCCTGCTGTGCGGCCTGCGCCGCCTGCTGCGCCGAGGCTGCGGCCTGCGAATCGCCACCGCCATAGCTGGTCGTCGCGGCCTCGGGGGCGTGCTGATTGCTCGAGCAAGCCCCAAGTCCCAACGCCATGACCGCGGCGACGCCCACCGTTCCAAAAAGCCTGTTGATTCTAGGCATTCGTTATCTCCTCGATGCTCCAAAACGTCTTTAGGCCTGATACGCGCCTGGTACAATCTACAGTTGAATGCAGCCCAATAGAGAGGGACCGATCAACTAACCCGCGACGGCGCGTAATATGCCTGAGGCGAATTGCCGCCGCCGGCCCGCGCCGATGGTTACGCTTCCAAATCCGTTACTTAGGGTAGGCGCAACGCGTGGCCGGGCGGCCACGCG
>JBDZUN010000230.1:0-5577 GCA_040255145.1 Hyphomicrobiales bacterium
GCCGACGTGAAGCTGTACGTGACTGCGTCGCTCGACGCGCGGGCTGCGCGGCGCTGCCGCGAGTTGAACGTCGCTGGGGATGCGTGCGACGTGGCGGCGATCCGCGCCGACCTGGCGGCGCGCGACGCCCGCGACAGCGGCCGGCCCGACGCGCCGCTGTGCCGTGCGGCGGACGCACACTTGCTCGACACCACCGATTTGGATATAGAAACAGCGTTTGCGGCGGCCCTCGCCATGGTGGGCGGGGGGCGACGCTGACACATACGCGATCTCGACGCCTTTCGACGTCGGCCCCGCTCAAGGCACGGGGCACGATGCCCTGGCGGCCGACCGTGCACCGCCGGCATGAAGCCGACCGGCCGCGGTCGCCGTCTGGGAAGACCGCCGGAACCAACCGGCCGGCCCGGATAGCCGATCAGATTCAGGAGTTTCCATGCCCAATACCGCGTTTGCGGAACCGTCGCCGTCCCACGAGGAATTCGCCGCCCTGCTCGATGAGAGCTTCAAGTCCGATACCGCTGTCGAAGGCAGCGTGGTCAAGGGCAAGGTCGTCGGCATCGAGAACGACTTCGCGGTCATCGACGTCGGCCTGAAGACCGAGGGTCGCATCCCCCTCAAGGAATTCGCCAATAACGGCCAATCGGCCGAGCTTCGCGTCGGCGACGAGGTCGACGTCTATCTCGACCGGGTCGAGAACGCGTTGGGCGAGGCGGTGCTGTCGCGCGACAAGGCCAAGCGCGAGGAGGCGTGGAACCATCTGGAGACCGCGTTCCAGGACAATGCGCGCGTGACCGGCATGATCTTCGGCCGGGTCAAGGGCGGCTTCACCGTCGACCTCAACGGCGCGGTCGCGTTCCTGCCCGGCAGCCAGGTCGACATCCGGCCGGTGCGCGACGTGGGACCGCTGATGGGCAGGCCCGAGCCGTTCCAGATTCTCAAGATGGACCGCCGCCGCGGCAACATCGTGGTGTCGCGCCGCGCGGTGCTGGAGGAGACCCGGGCCGAGCAGCGCAGCGAGCTGCTCGCCACCCTGCGCGAGGGCCAGGTGCTCGAAGGCGTGGTCAAGAACATCACCGATTACGGCGCGTTCGTTGATCTCGGCGGGGTCGACGGCCTGCTGCACGTCACCGACATCTCCTGGCGCCGGGTCAACCATCCGACCGAGGTGCTCAATATCGGCCAGACCGTGCGGGTGCAGGTTATCAAGCTCAACCCCGAAACGCAGCGCATCAGCCTGGGCATGAAGCAGCTCGAGGCTGATCCGTGGGACGGGGTCGAGCTGAAATACCCGGTCGGCGCCAAGTTCACCGGGCGCGTGACCAACATCACCGATTACGGCGCCTTCGTGGAGCTGGAGCCGGGCGTCGAGGGTCTGGTCCACGTCTCCGAGATGAGCTGGACCAAGAAGAACGTGCATCCGGGCAAGATCGTCTCGACCTCGCAGGAGGTGGAGGTGATGGTGCTCGAGGTCGATCCCGTGAAGCGGCGCATCTCGCTCGGCCTCAAGCAGACCATGGAGAATCCCTGGGAGCTGTTCGTCGAGAGCCATCCGGCCGGATCAGTCATCGAGGGCGACGTGCGCAACATCACCGAGTTCGGCCTGTTCGTCGGGTTGGACGAGGGGCTGGACGGCATGGTCCACCTGTCCGACCTGTCGTGGAGCGAGTCCGGCGAGGAGGTGCTGGCGCGCTACAAGAAGGGCGACGTCGTGCGCGCCAAGGTGCTCGACGTCGACCCGGAGAAGGAGCGGGTCAGCCTGGGCATCAAGCAGCTCGAAGAAGACCCGCACATCGACGCGGTCAGCGCGATCCAGAAGGGTGCGATCGTGACCTGCACGGTGACGGCGGTTAACGACGGCGGCATCGAGGTCGAGGTTGCCGGCATGCAGTCGTTCATCCGGCGCGCCGACCTGAGCCGCGACCGTTCCGAGCAGCGGCCCGAACGCTTCGCCGTCGGCGACAAGGTCGACGCCAGGGTCACGAGCTTCGAGAAGAACGCACGGCGCATCGGCCTGTCGGTCAAGGCACGCGAGATCCAGGAGGAGAAGGAGGCTGTCGCGCAGTACGGCTCGACCGATTCCGGCGCCTCGTTGGGCGACATCCTGGGTGCGGCGCTGAACCGGGCGCGCGCGCAGGACGAGAAGGAATAGAAGCGGCCGGCGCGCCGCTTCGCGGCCCCGATGTCGCTCGCACCGGATCTGATCGTCGAGCGCCGCCGCCTGCGGCGGCGCGCTTCGATGTGGCGCTTTCTGGCGATCCTGGCGATCGTCGTCGCGGTGCTGATCGGGCTCGGCGGCCGCGGCGGCCTGGACGAGCTGTTGGGGCGACCCTACGTCGCGCGCATCGACGTGTCGGGGCTGATCACTGAAGACACCGCCCTGAACCGCCGGCTGTTCGAGCTGGCCAAGGATGACAGCGTCAAGGCGCTGATCGTGCGGATCGACAGCCCCGGCGGCACCACGGTCGGCGCCGAGACGCTGTTCAGCGCGATCCGCGCCGTCGCCGCCAAGAAGCCCGTGGTCGCGGTGATGGGCTCGATCGCGGCGTCGGGCGGCTATATCGCCGCGCTGGCCGCCGACCATATCGTCGCGGCCGGGAATACGCTGACCGGCTCCATCGGCGTCTTGTTCGAGGCGCCCAATTTCGAGGGCCTGATGGACAAGGTCGGCGTGCACGTCGACCAGATCACCAGTGGCCCGCTGAAGGGACAGCCGAACCCGTTCCATCCGCTGACCGCGCCGGCGCGGGTGGTGATGCAGGCGCTGATTCAAGATTCCTACGGCTGGTTCGTCGGGCTGGTCGCGGATCGCCGGAATATCCCGCTCGACAAGGCCAGGGCGCTGGGCGATGGGCGTGTCTATAGCGGCCGCCAGGCGCTGGCCGACCATCTGATCGACCAGATCGGCGACGAGCGTGCCGCCCGCCAATGGCTGGTCAAGGAGAAGGGTATCCCGGCGCAGCTCGCGGTACGCGATGTCGAGCCGGAGAAGGACAAGCACCCGGTCACCAGCCTCGGTGGGCGGGCGGTCGCGGCGCTTCTGGGTGGGGTATTGCCGGCCAGGCCGCTCGCGCTTGACGGTCTGGTATCGGTTTGGCAGGCTCCGCGCTAGGCGGGGCACGGCCGCTTTCGGGGGCGGACACGATGATCAAATCGGAACTCGTCACGCGGATCGCGGAGCAGAACCCGCACCTCTACCAGCGCGACGTCGAGCGGATCGTGAACACGATTTTCGAGGAGATCGCCGCCGCCCTGGCGCGCGGCGATCGGGTGGAGCTGCGCGGCTTCGGCGCGTTCTCGGTCAAGCAGCGGCCGGCGCGCACCGGGCGCAACCCGCGCACGGGCGCCCCGGTCGAAGTCGAGGAAAAGAGCGTCCCGCAATTCAAGACCGGCAAGGAATTGCGGCAGCGTCTCAACGCCGCCTGAGGCCCAATCAGGCTGGACCACACCCTTGTTGTCATCCCGGCCAAGCACGCCGGAGGGGTGAGCGAGGCAAGCGCAAAGCGCCTATCCCTTCGCGCCGCACCGGTTGCGCTCTAAGATGGTGTCGCGCGGCCATAGGCGCGATCGGGCGGACCCGGCCAAGCCTGCCATGCGACTTGGAGAACGTCGTGCCGAAATTCCTCCGTTGGGCGCTGATCATCGTGCTGTTGGTGCTGGTGACGGTGTTCGCCCTGGCAAACTACCAGCCGGTCGAGATTCGCTTCGACCCGCTGAACAGCGGGCCCGCGCCCTTACGCCTGCCGTTCTTCGTAGCGGCCTTCGTGTTCGTCCTGATTGGCGTCGTGATCGGTGGTGCGGCGGCCTGGCTGCGGCAGGCCAAGTGGCGGCGCCGCGCGCGCGAGCGCGGCCGGGCGGCGGAGGGGTTGACGCGCGATCTGGCCGAACTGCGCGCCGAACGCGCGGTCGCTGTCCCGGCGCGCGTGGCGGACGACCTGCCGCGCCCCCTGGATCCCCATATCTAGGCCGCCATGCGCATTACGGCGAAAATCTGCGGCATCGATTCGGTCGCGGCCGGGCGGGCCGCGGCCCAGCATGGCGCGAGCCATGTCGGCTTCGTGTTCTATCCGCGCTCGCCGCGCGCGCTGACGCCGGCGCAGGCCGGGGAAATCGGGCGCGCGCTGCCGGCGACGCTGACCAAGGTCGCGGTGCTGGTCGATCCCGACGACGCGCTGATCGCCGATGTCCTGGCCGCCGCGCCGATCGACCTGCTGCAGCTCCATGGCGGCGAGACGCCGGCGCGCGTCGCCGAAATCCGCGCTCGCCATGGTCTTCCCGTGATGAAGGCGCTGGCGATCGCCGGGCCGGACGACCTGGACCGCGCCGCCGATTTCGCCGAAGCGGCCGACTGGTTGCTGTTCGAGGCGAAACCGCCTAAGTCTGTCGCCGCCGCGCTGCCGGGGGGCAACGGCATCGCATTCGACTGGCACTGGCTGTCCGGGCGCGCCTGCCCGCTGCCTTGGCTGCTGTCGGGCGGCCTCACCCCCGACAATGTGGCGGCGGCGATCCGAATCTCCGGCGCGCGCGGCGTGGATGTCTCCTCCGGGGTCGAGGCGCGGCCCGGCGTCAAGGACCCGGCGCGCATCGCCCGGTTCCTCGAGGCGGCGCACGGCGTGGCGGTTGCCTGAAAGGTGCGATGAACCAGCCCAATACCTTCCGCGCGGGCCCGGACGAACGGGGCCATTTCGGCATCTATGGCGGCCGCTTCGTCGCCGAGACGCTGATGCCGCTGGTGCTCGACCTCGAGCGCGCCTACCGCGACGCCAAACGCGATCCCGCGTTCCAGGAGGAACTGGCCGGGTTCCTGACCCATTATGTCGGACGCGAAAGCCCGCTCTATTTCGCCGAGCGGCTGACCGAACATTTCGGCGGCGCGAAAATTTATCTGAAGCGCGAGGACCTGAACCACACCGGCGCGCACAAGATCAACAATTGCATCGGCCAGATCCTGCTGGCCCGGCGCATGGGCAAGACCCGCATCATCGCCGAGACCGGCGCCGGCCAGCACGGCGTCGCCACCGCGACGGTCGCGGCGCGCTTCGGCCTGCCGTGCACGATCTATATGGGCGCGGTCGATATCGAACGGCAGAAGCCCAACGTCTTCCGCATGCGGCTTCTGGGCGCCGAGGTGGTGCCGGTCCAGTCCGGCTCGCGCACGCTCAAGGACGCGATGAACGAGGCGTTGCGCGATTGGGTCGCCAACGTCGCCGACACCTTCTACATCATCGGCTCGGTCGCCGGGCCGCACCCCTACCCGGAGCTGGTGCGCGACTTCCAGGCGGTGATCGGAACCGAGGCGCGGCGCCAGATGCTGGCGCGCGAGGGCCGGCTGCCCGATGTGCTGGTCGCCTGCGTCGGCGGCGGCTCCAACGCCATGGGGCTGTTCCACCCGTTCCTTGACGATGCCGGCATCGACATCTATGCGGTCGAGGCGGCGGGCCACGGCCTCGATACCGACAAGCACGCCGCCTCGATCACCAAGGGCAGGCCCGGCGTGCTGCACGGCAGCCGCTCATACCTGCTGCAGACCGCCGACGGCCAGGTGATCGAGCCGCATTCGATCTCGGCCGGCCTCGACTA
>JBDZUN010000231.1:0-5565 GCA_040255145.1 Hyphomicrobiales bacterium
GCGCTGCTGGCGCGCGCGGTGCGCTATCCGCCGGCCGGCATCCGCGGCGTCGCCGCCAGCGTGGTGCGCGCCTCGCGCTGGGGCGCCATCGGCGACTACATGACCAAGGCGGACGAGGAAGTCTGCCTGCTGGTCCAGGTCGAAACCCGTCTCGGCCTCGAGAATCTGGCCTCGATCGCCGCGGTCGAAGGCGTGGACGGCGTGTTCATCGGGCCGTCGGACCTCTCCACCTCGCTCGGCTATCGCGGCAATTACGGCCACGCGGACGTGCGCAAGGCGATCGAGGACGCGCTCGGCGTCATCCACGCCGCCGGCAAGCCGTCCGGCATGCTGATGCCGGACGAGGCGATGGCCCGCCGCTATATCGAGCTCGGCTGCACCTTCATGGCGGTCGGCGCCGACGTCGTACTGCTGGCGCAAGGAGCGCGCGCGCTGTCGGCGCGCTACAAGGCCGGGGCCTGACCGGACACGGGGAGCGGCCGGATGCGTTCCGAGGATTTCCTCGCCGACCCGACCCGGCCCTATACCGGCGCCGAATACCTGGCCAGCCTGCGCGACGGCCGCGCCGTCTATATCGACGGCGAGCGGGTGGCGGACGTGACGACGCATCCCGCCTTCCGCAACGCCGCCCGCTCGATCGCCCGGCTCTACGACGCGCTGCACGACCCGAAGACGAAGGACATCCTGACCTGCCCGACCGATACCGGCTCCGGCGGCTATACCCACCGCTATTTCCGCGTCGCGCGCAGCCGCGAGGACCTGGTCGCGGCGCAGGCCGCCATCGCCGGCTGGTCGCGCCTGACCTATGGCTGGATGGGGCGGACGCCGGACTACAAGGCCGCCTACACCAACACGCTGGGCGGCAATCCCGACTATTACGGCCCGTATGCCGACAATGCCCGCACCTGGTACAGGCGGGCGCAGGAGACGGTGCCGTTCATGAACCACGCCATCGTCAACCCGCCGATCGACCGGCACAAGCCGGCCGAGGCGGTCAAGGACGTGTATGTCTCGGTCGATCGCGAGACCGACGGCGGCATCATCGTCTCCGGCGCCAAGGTGGTGGCGACCGCCGCCGCGCTGACCCACTACAACTTCATGGGCCAGAGCTCCAAGACCGCGACCGAGGACCTGGACATGTCGCTGATGTTCCTGGTGCCGATCAACGCGCCGGGGCTGAAGCTGGTCTCGCGCGTATCCTATGAGCGGGCGGCCCACGCCCACGGCGCGCCGTTCGACTATCCGCTGTCGTCGCGCTTCGACGAGAACGACGCGATCTTCGTGCTCGACCAGGTCTTCGTGCCCTGGGAAGACGTGATGATCTATCGCGACCCGGAGCGCATCCTGACCTTCTATCCGCGCTCCGGCTTCATGAACGGCTTCCTGTTCCAGGGCTGCACGCGCTTCGCGGTCAAGCTCGACTTCCTGGCCGGCCTGCTGGCCAAGGCGCTGCACGCCTCCGGCCAGGACGACGCGCGCGGCAACCAGGTGCTCTTGGGCGAGGTGATCGCTTGGCGCAACCTGTTCTGGGCGCTGTCGGACGCGATGGCCAACAACCCGGACCCGTGGCGGGACGGCGCGGTGCTGCCCGAACTCAAGGCCGCCATCGCCTATCGCGTGTTCGCGCCCGACTGCTATCCCCGCGTCAAGGACATCATCGAGCGCACGGCGACCTCGTCCCTGATCTACCTGCCGTCGTCGGTCAAGGACTTCGCCAATCCGGAAACGCGCCCGCTGCTCGACCGCTACGTCCGCGGCTCGCACGGCATGGACGCGCTGGAGCGGGTCAAGACGCTCAAGCTGCTGTGGGACGCGATCGGCAGCGAATTCGGCAGCCGGCACGAACTCTACGAGCGCAATTATGCCGGCGGCTGGGAGGACATCCGCGCCCAGGCGCTGACCGGGGCGGAGCGCAGCGGCGAACTGAAGGCGATGCAGGATCTGGTCGACCAATGCATGGCCGACTACGACGAGCACGGCTGGACCGGGGGCCCCTGGCTAAACCCGGACGAAGCGGCGGACGCCCCGTCAGCGGCCGGGTATAACCGCCGGCCGCCTTACGGCCACGCCGCGCCGGACGCCTGAAGCGCGCGGCCGGCGCGCATATCCCCGGCCCGCATGTCGCCGGCGCGCACTTCGAACGATCCGCTTTCCGGATCGAAGACAAAGCCGACCTCGCAGTACTGCCGTGTCACGTCGATCCAGCGGCCTTCGGAGACCGGGTCGGCGAGAAGCGCCTGTTCGTCGCGCAAGATGTTCGTCACGACATTGGCGGCATTGAGCACTGCGATGATCATCCGGCAATCCCTCTAATACGATAAGCATCGAGAAAGCCCCCGAACCCGCAGTCTCGGCGGATCCGGGCCGGCGTCGGCCGACAAACGATACGGCGAAAACGTGACAAGTCGACGGCACACCGCACCGCACCATGAACACGGCCGCCGCTGATCTGGTTGTCGCCGCAGGCATCCGCAAGGGGGGCCGTGTCGCGGCGCCGTTACCGGTTCGGCCACGGCCGGACCCATTGCGGCCCGGCATCTATCGGAGGGAATTCAGGCAGAATCCAGGCGCGCGGCGCGAATCCGCGAGGAGCGGGACGCGGCAATATGGCGCGCGGCGGGCGCAGTTGCCGGGCGGCCCCGCAGCGCAAGGCGACGGCGCGGGGCGGGCGCGCAGCCGCCGGCTCTAGGTCAGCAGATAGGCGATCACGGCGGCCCAGAACCCGCCGCACACCACGATGATAAAGACCAGCGTCTTGCGCGCCGACCATTTCTCGGCCACGCGGCGTGCGCCTTCCCGCGTCCACGGACGTGCCCGGCGCCCTGCCGGTGCAGGAAACGCCACTCCCGTGCGCAGGCCGTTTTTCGGCCTGGCAGCGAACCCGGCTTCATGTTGAACCATCGCCATACAAACCCCCTAGGGCAGCGGACGAACCCTGAAACCCGGATACTTGATGAGAACGGTTAAAAGAACGTTGCCGCGGACCCATACTGATCCGCCGCCCGAGGGCCCGTTCGACCTGCCTGCCTCCCATGGATACCTTAATCAAAAGTTGTACTTCCGAAAAAGGGTTTCCGCCGTGAAGCCCAGCGGTCGCCGCTGTAAGCGCGCGATCGTTGCCAAATGGACACGCCGTCGCGGCGCGCGCAGCAGGCGACGGCATTTCGATCTTCGGTTGTATGACCCATCGGACCGGGCGGCCCTGCCGCCTGCAATCGGCCTCTCGCGGGGCGCGCGACGCCGCGGCGCCGTCATGTTGACCCTGGGCGGTCGGCTGGGCTATCGACGGCGCGCTGTCACAGGTTCGAAAGGCCGCCCCCTTTCATGCGCGTCGCGCTCATCCACTACTGGCTCGTCGGTATGCGCGGCGGCGAGAAGGTTCTCGAACAGCTATGCCGGCTGTTCCCCGAGGCCGACATCTTCACCCATGTGATCGACCGCGACCGGATCGACGACACGATCCTGCGCCACCGGATCGCGACGACTTCCATCGCCCGGCTGCCCTTCGCCAAGCGGCACTACACCAAATATCTCGGTTTCATGCCGCGCGCGCTGGAGGAGCTCGACCTCACGCCATACGACCTCGTGATCTCGAGCGAATCCGGGCCGGCCAAGGGTGTCGTGGTCAAGCCGACGGCCACGCATATCTGCTACTGCCATTCGCCGATGCGCTATCTGTGGGACCACTACCATTCCTATAAGCGCGAGCTCGGGCCGGTCGGCCGGGTCGTATTCGGCCGCGTCGCGCATTCGATGCGGCAATGGGATGTCTCGACGGCCGCCCGCGTCGACCGCTTCGTCGCCAATTCGAGCTTCGTTGCCGAGCGCATCGCCCGCTACTACCGGCGGGACGCCGACATCGTCCATCCGCCCGTCGACATCGGACGGTTCGCGCCGCAGGCCGGCGCGCCGGACGACTACTACCTGTTCGTCAGCGAGCTGGTCGGCTACAAGCGCGCCGACCTCGCGATCGAGGCATTCCGCAACACGCCGCGCCGGCTGATCGTCGTCGGCGACGGCGCCGAGCGGAAGGCGCTGGAGAAGCGTGTCTCGCCCAATATCGAATTGCGCGGCCGTGTCCCGGCCGACCAGCTTGCCGGCCTCTATGCCCGGTGCCGCGCGCTGATCTTCCCAGGCGAGGAGGATTTCGGCCTGGTGCCGGTCGAGGCGATGGCCAGCGGTCGCCCGATCGTCGCCTACCGCTCGGGCGGCGCCATCGACAGCGTCGTGGAGGACGTGACCGGCCTGTTCTTCGACCACCAGACGGTGGCGAGCCTGACCGATGCACTGGAGCGGTTCGAGGCGCGTCAGGCGAAGTTCGACCCCGACGCCATCGTCCGCCATGCGCACCAGTTCTCGGAGCAGGCGTTCCGCGACAAATTCGCCGCCATCGTTTCGGACGAACTGGACCGGCGCGGCCACGCTTATGCGAGATAGGGCGTGTTGGGATCGGATTGATCCGCCCTGAACTCGGATGTCATCCCTCTGGCGGGCTTTCCACCGGCTGCGCCGGTGGAACCTTTGCCCGCCTCCGCCCGCGGAAGCGGGGATCCAGTAAACGGCTCGGTTTGCGGGCGCTCTCAGGCTTCGAAGTTTACTGGATCATCCGCCTACGCGGATGACGACAAGTGTTGTGTAGGCGGTTTAGTCCGACCTCAAAGGCCCTTGGCATCAGCCGTCGCCTCCAACTGCCGGATCGCCGCCACCAGGTGGTAGAACGAGCTTGCCGGGGCCGGCTCCTCGATGAAGCGGCCGTCCTCCTGCAGCTTGTCGCGCCACAGCCCCGGCGTCGGTGTCTCCAGATAGCGCCACAGCGTCTCCGCCGCCGCCGCGGCGTGATCCCGATAGACGATGGCCTCCTCATCTCCCGGCCGCTCGGACAGGCTCAGCGCCGCCTTCAGCCGCTCGGTCTGCGGCCACAGCCGGGCGCGGCCGTGGCGCACACTCAGATCGTCGTTCAGCCCGTCGACGGCGACGCCGCGCGCGGCATCGACGCCGGCGTCGCCAACGGCGAACAGCCGCCGCGCTGCCAATTCGGCCTTCGGCTCGCCCCGCCGCCGCGCCCAGCGCAGCAACAGCCACGCCCACTCGAACTGGTGGCCGGGCTCGACCAGACGGCCGGACGCGCCCACGGCCGGCGTCCAGTCCGCCATAAAGAACTCCCGCAAGGCGCCGCTGCCGGAATCGATGAACTTGTCGAGCGCCAGCCCGACGATCGCGCCGGCGGTCGCGTCCCAGATCGCGCCGCCGCCCGCCTCCGCCCAGGCCAGGCACGCCTCCAGAAGGTGCATGTGCGGGTTGGACTGGAATGGCGCGTCCCCGGTCTCGCGGAAACCGCCGCCCGGATGGCCGAATTCCGCCAGGAGCCGGGCATGCAGCGCCTCCGCCTCGCCGGCCAGCCCCGCAGGGGCGCCGCCGGCGCGCTGACGCGCCGCCATGGCCAGCAGCTCGAACGCCTGGCGGATGCCGGGCGGCTGGTCGATGCCGACCTGCTCGCTGATCGACAGGTGCATGGACAAGTGCAGGAACGGATTGGTGCGGCCCGAGGCCACGTCGTAGACCGCC
>JBDZUN010000232.1:0-5521 GCA_040255145.1 Hyphomicrobiales bacterium
GATGCCGAGGGCCAGCGCCAGGCGCTCCTGGTCGAGACCGTGCACGGCATGAGGACGGTGAAGTCGCTTTCGCTGGAGCCGCTCAGGCGGCGCGGCTGGGACGACCAGTCGGCGCAGGCCGTGATGCTGCGCTATCGGGTCGAGACGATCTCGGCCTCCGCGCAATCGGTGATCGGTCTGACCGAGAAGCTGATGAGCATCGCGATCATCGGCTTCGGCGCGCTCGACGTGTTCCACGGCCATATGACGATCGGCGCGCTCATCGCCTTCAACATGCTGGCGGGCCGCGTCTCCGGGCCGCTCGTCCAGATCGTCACCATGGTCCACGAATACCAGGAGGTGGCGCTCGCGGTGCGCATGCTGGGCGAGGTGATGAACCACCCGGCCGAGGACGAGCACCGCTCCAAGGGCGGCCTGCGGCCGGTGCTGAACGGCGAGATCGCGTTCGACGGGGTTTCGTTCCGCTACGGCCTGGACGGCCCGCCCGCGCTCGACGACGTGTCCTTCACGATCCCGGCGGGCAGCGTGGTCGGCGTGGTCGGGCGCAGCGGCTCGGGCAAGACGACGATCACGCGCCTGATCCAGGGGCTCTATCCGATCCAGCAGGGCGTGCTGCGCGTCGACGGTGTCGACAGCCGCGAGCTCGACCTGGTCCACCTGCGCAAGAGCGTCGGCGTCGTGCTGCAGGACAGCTTCCTGTTCCGCGGAACGGTGCGCGACAACATCGCCGCGGCGAAGCCCGACGCGTCCCCGGCGGAGGTCGCGAGCGCGGCGCGGCTTGCCGGCGCCGACGAATTCATCGAGCGGATGCCACGCGGCTTCGACACCGAGATCGAGGAGAACGCCGAGAACCTGTCCGGCGGGCAGAAGCAGCGGCTCGCCATCGCGCGCGCGCTGATCAGCGACCCGAAGATCCTGATCCTCGACGAGGCGACGAGCGCGCTCGACCCTGAAAGCGAGATGATCGTTCGCCGCAGCCTGCGCCGCATCGCCGCCGGCCGCACCGTGATCATCGTCTCGCACCGGCTGTCCACGCTATCGGACGCGAACACGATCATGCTGGTCGACCGGGGGCGCATCGCTGATCTCGGCCAGCATGACGAATTGTTGTCGCGCTCCTTGAGCTATCGCCAGCTCTGGGCGCAGCAGACCAGGCAGATCGCATGAGCGCGGATCGTGAGCCCGTCGGACCGCTGAGCGAACCCTTGGCCGAACCTGTGGGCGAACCGTCGTCGGTGAAACCTTCCGGTGGGCGAGACGACGCGCCGGCCGTGGCGCGGGTGATCCCGCCCGTGCCGAAGCCGAAGGCGCCGCCCCCGGCGATCGCGGAGTTCCAGTCGGATGCGCTGGAGCTGGAGTCCCGCGCGCCGCCGCGCGTCGCCCGGTTGACGCTCTATCTGATCAGCGCCCTGATCGTGTGCGCGGTGGCCTGGGCGGCGCTGTCCAGCATGGACGAGGTGGTGGTCGCGCGCGGCAAGCTGATCACGACCCGCCCGACCCTGGTGGTCCAGCCGCTGGAGCGTTCGGTGATCCGCTCGATCGACGTCGGCGTCGGCGAGATCGTCCATGCCGGCCAGACCCTGGCACGGCTCGACGCTACCTTCGTCCAGTCGGACGCGGACCAGTTGCGCACGCGGCTTCGGTCGTTTGACGCCCAGGTGCGCCGCCTTTCGGCCGAGGCGGGCGATTATCCCTATGTGTCGCCGCCGGCGCCGACCCATGAGGACGACCTCCAGGCCGCGCTCTATGATCAGCGGCGCGCCTATGTCGCGGCGCAATTGCACAATTACGACAAGCAGATCGCGGGCGCCCAGGCTGTGCTCGCCACCAGCGGCCAGGAGGAAGAGGCGCTGGTCCGGCGGCAGACGACCTTGAGCCAGATCGAGACCATGCAGGCGACCCTGGTCCAGCATCAGACCGGCTCGCGGCTGCGACTGCTTCAGGCGCGCGATTCGCGCCAGGACCTGGATGCTTCGCTGGTGCGCGTGCGCGGCACCAAGACGGCGGAGCGCCGCAACTACGAAAAGGCGATGGCCGACCGTCAGGCGTTCCGCGAAGATTTTCGCCGGCGGACGCTGGAGGAGCTGGTCGCGGCCGACCGCCAGCGTTCGGCGACGATCGACGAATTGCGCAAGGTGGAGCGGCGCAAGGATCTGGTCGTGCTGACCGCGCCGTCCGATGCGATCGTCCTGGACCTGGCGCAGCGCTCGATCGGCTCGGTCGTGCGCGAGGCGGAGCCGCTGATGACCCTGGTGCCGCTCGATGTGCCGCTGGAAGGAGAGGTCGCGATCGACGCGCGCGACATCGGCCACGTCGTCACCGGCGAGACCGCGAAGATCAAGCTCGATGCCTTCCCGTTCCAGAAATACGGAACGCTGAGCGGATCGGTGCGCACCATCGCGGCCGACGCGTCCAGCGTCGACGTCAAGGCCGACCAGACCGCTACCGCGGCGCCCACAATCTATAAGGCGCGCATCACGTTGACCGACACCGACCTGCGCGGCCTGAAACAGCCGGTCCGGCTGCTGCCGGGCATGACGCTGGCGGCCGAGGTCACGGTCGGCCGGCGCAGCGTCATCTCCTACTTCCTGTACCCGCTGATCCGCGGCTTCGACGAAAGCCTGCGCGAGCCGTAAGCCGGCCCGCCCCGGGGCGGTTTGGGCCGTCGGGAGGATGCGCGCCGGATCGTCCGCATCGTGATTCAGGCCATGATCGCAACGATGATCATGCTGACCACGATCAACACCAGGCCGCTGATCAGCATCGGAAGAAGCGTGGACGGCGATTCGGCCTCGAGTTCTGGTTCGTCCGGCAGACGGTTTTGTTCGTCACCCTTGATGACAGTCATCGTACAGCCTTTCCCGTTCGTCTCGCACCGATCGATCCGATCTCGTGCGATCCGTCTACGGCCGTCGGCCGGGAGGTGCCGACGGCACCGGTCATGGGGCCCAGCCGATGCAACAGCTTGTTGAACCGACCCCATTGCTCCGGGTTTTTCGTGCGCAACACGGCGCACGCGCGCCCGGCCAGGCGGCACGCCATGTCGACTTGGCCCGTCGCGGCCAGGGCCTTCAGGCCTTCCTGCAGGATCTCGGACAATTCCGCCGCGATGGAAGCCGGATCGTCCCTAGTCGCCTGCAGATCACCGCTGGCCATGGTCCGCCTCAATCCGGGATGCCGAAATGGCGCTTCGTCTCGGGGTTCATCATCTGCGGTGTCCATGGCGGATCGTAGGTCAGCTGGACATCGACCGATTCGACACCCTCAACCGACCCTGCGGCCTGCTGCGCGCCGTCCCTGAGGTAGTTCGTGGCCGGACAGCCGCGTGTCGTGGTCGTCATCGTGATGCTGGCGGCGCCGCCGTCCTCGACGGTGACGTCATAGACCAGGCCGAGGTCGACGATGTTCTGGCCGAGCTCCGGGTCTATCACTAGCCGAAGGGCGTCCGTGACCTGGGCGGTCAGCCCGCTCGCGGTCCCGGAACCCGGGCCGCCGGCGGCGGATGAGGCCGCCTCGCGGACCACCGGCGCTCCCGACACGAAGTGGTCCATGATCGCGCTGAGGACCAGTGCCTTGAGGTGCGACCATTCCCCGCCCTCCTTCGTGACGATGATGTAGTCGGGCCCGAAGGACAAAGCCGCGATGCCGCGCACATCGAACAGCCGGCTCGCGAGCGGTGACCGAGCGGCCTCCGCCCGGTCGCGGATATCCAGCGTGCCCTGCGGCATGACCTGCCGTCCGGGCAGGAATTTCAGGCGCGCGGGGTCGCCCGTCGGTTCGGTCAGGATGAACATCGTCGATGGCTCCGAGGGCACATTGGCGGCGGAACCCGGTCAGGCCACGGCGGCCTGCGGCTTCCCGACGCGTATCAGGATCTTGTAGGTGGTGCCGTCCGGCTCGAACCCGCCGTGCCAGGCATGGCCGCGCTTGGCGAGCTCGGGGAGCAGGAACATCGGCTCGCGGCACAGCAGGGCCGACAGCACCTCGTCCGGTTTCATCGTTTCGAGCGCGGCGAGGATGCGGACCATCGGCTCCGGGGGGTCAAGGTCGCGGTTGTCCATCGCCTGGCTGGGTGCGGGCCAGTCGTGCGCGTCGGCGGATGCCGCGGGGGCGGTCTCGGCCCCGGCCAGGGCGCCGGTCCGGCTGAACAGGACCTCCCAGTCGCCGCCGCCAAGCTCGCGGGCCTCGTGGCTGAAGCCCTTGGAGCCCAGGACCTGGAACAGGGGAACCGGCTTGAACGTGGCGTAAAGGCGCAGGCCCTGGTCGGGGGCCAGCGACGCGACGGCCTGCATGATTTCCCCGAACGGCTCGCCGCCGTTGCGCAGGATCGGGCGGACGTCGAGGTTGACGAATGTCTGTGCCATCGAGGATGCCTCCTTGGTCATCGGCTTGGGTTCGGAGCGGAAATGAAGAGTCGCGGGCGGTGGGCGCTGCCGGGGAAGCGCGCCTCGGCGGTCACGTCCGACAGCACGCGCGTGCGCACGAGCTGCGCCGCGATCGCGAGCGTGGCGACCATCATCGCGCCGGCCGCCAGGCGGAAGGCGAGGGCGTACGAGACCAGAAGGGCCACCGTCCCGCACCAGACCGCAAGGTGGTAGAGCACGAACCACTTGCGCGCGCGCCCCTCGACGACAAGGTCCTGAACCCTCGGCGTCGCTGCCTTGCCGAGGACCGGCCCGTAGCATTCGAGCCAGGTCAGGAACGCGACGATCTTGTAGAGCTTGGCGAGGCCGAGGCCGGTCAGCCATCCAAAGGCGACCAGGAAGACGAGCGCGCCGACCTGCTCGGGCAGGCGGCCGAGTGCGACCAGGCCGATTGCCAGCACGACCGATCCGGCGAGTGCCACCAGGGCGAACGCCGCCATCCGGCTGTTGAGCTCGATGATGCGGCGCTTGCGGGCGCGGTAGAGATGGACGATGTCCGCACCGTAGAGCGCCAGGGCGACGACGCCGAGCGCGCCGCCGACCACGAGCGCCGGCCAGACCGCATTGCCGCGAATCAGCAGCAGAAGGCCGCACAGGATCGTGGCGGCGATCGCGCCCGTGCCGAGCCAGAAGACCGTACGGGTGCGCCACCCGGCCAGTTCCGGCGCGAGCATGAACATGGCGAGCAGGCGATAGCTTACGCCCATCGCCGCGAAGGTCAGCCAGCCGCCCAGCCCGGCGGCGATATGGAGCGGCAGCCCGGCGTCGGCGACCGCGCGCAGCGCCTCCGGCTGGACCGGCCAGGCGAAGGCGACGCTGAACAAGGCGCCGAACGTGACCGTCGCCGCGAGGCTGACGAGCGCGATCGCCACGAAACGCGCCGGCAGCACCAGCGGGCGCGCGGGCCACATGGTGCGGCCCAGATTGTAGAGGACGAGGACGAACCCGATCGCGAGCGACGCGGCGGCGAGTGGCAGCAGCGCGGGCGTGAGGTCGATCGTCCCGGCGAGTTGCAGAAAGCCCGCGAGCAGCGCGCCGAGACCCGCGACCAGGAAGATCAGCGTCGGCAGCGGCAGCGTGTCGCTGTACAGCCGGCG
>JBDZUN010000233.1:0-2566 GCA_040255145.1 Hyphomicrobiales bacterium
GGGCAGCGCCGACAGGGCGGAGGGCACCGCCTCGCTCAGGATGCGGGCGCCCTGGCTGCCGCCGAACACCAGGAGGTGGATTTCGCCGTCTTCCTCGGGCGCGGCATAGGGCGCGCGGGCGTGCGCGGCGATGGTCGGCCGGACCGGATTGCCGGTGACGACCGCACGCTGGCGCGCGGCGCGCGGCCAGGATTCCAGGGCGGCGCCGCCGAAGGAGGCGGCGAGCACGGCGGCGCGGCCGGCGAAGACGCGGTTGGCCCGGCCGAGTACTGCGTTCTGCTCATGCAGCAGTACCGGCAGGCGCAGCGACAAGGCGGCGGAGACCGTGGGCATCGACGGATAGCCGCCGAAGCCGACCACGAGGCCGGGCGTGAGCCTGGCCAGCGCGCTGCGCGCCTCGAACGTGCCGGCGGCCAGCCGGAAGGTCGCGCCGGCGCGGCCGGCCCAGCCGCCTGCGGAAGGGTTGCCGGCGGCGACCGTGAGCATGCCGACGCCGTCGATCGCGCCCAGGTAGTCGCGCGCGCGCCGGTCGACGAACAGGACGGGACTGCGGCCGCGCGCGACCAGGGCGCGGGCCAGCGCTTCGGCCGGGAACAGGTGGCCGCCGGTGCCGCCGGCGGCGAGCACGATCGGACGCCCATTCATTCGACGTCCTCCAGCGCAAAGCCGCGCCGCTTGCGCGTCAGCGCCAGCAGCATGCCCATGGTCAGCGCCAGCGCGATCAGCGACGACCCGCCATAAGAGATGAAGGGCAGGGTCATGCCCTTCGACGGCAGGATGTTGAGGTTCACGCCCATGTTGATGACGGCCTGGATGCCGAACAGCACGGTCAGGCCCGAGATCGCGAGCTGGATGAACAGGTCGTTCTCGGCAAAGGCGCGGCTCAGCGCGCGCAGGACGACGAACGCGAACAGGCCGAGCAGCAGCAGGCAGGCGATCACGCCGTATTCCTCGCCGGCCACGGCGAAGATGTAGTCGGTGTGGGCGTCGGGCAGGATGCGCTTGACCACGCCTTCGCCCGGCCCGCTGCCGAACAGCCCGCCATGTGCGAAGGCGGCCATTGCGGTGTCGACCTGGAACGTGTCGCCCGATTCGGGATTGAAGAAACGGTCGACGCGGCTGGTGACGTGCGGGCTGAACATGTAGGCCAGGTAGAGGCCGCCGCCCGCCATGCCGATCAGCCCGCCGACGATCGCGATCGGCAGGCCGGCGACGAAGAACAGGCCGCACCAGACGATGACGACCAGCGCCGACTGGCCGATATCCGGCTCCAGCGCCAGCAGGGCCAGGGTGACGGCGAGCAGCCCCGTCGCCAGGAGGTTGCCCGGCAGCGTGCCGTGCTTCTGCTCGGCGAACAGCCAGGCGACGACGACGGTGAAGACGGGCTTCAGGAATTCCGAGGCCTGGATCGAGATCGGCCCGATGCTGAGCCAGCGATGCGCGCCCTTGATCTCCTCGCCGTAATTCAGCGTCACGGCCATCAACAGCAGGCAGACCGGCAGCATCAGGAGCGACAGGCGCCGCACCTGGCGCGGCGTCAGCAGCGAGGTCGCGACCAGCACGAACGCCGCGATGGTCAGATAGAACAGCTGGCGATAGACGAAGTGGAATGGCGGCAGGTGCAGGCGCTGCGCCACTGCAGGGCTCGCCGCCAAGGTGAGCAGGCAGCCGGCGCCGGCCAGCGCCACCAGGCCGGTCAGCATCCAGCGGTCGACCGTCCACCACCAGCGGCCCAGCAGGCTGACATCGGTGCGGCTGAAGCTGGTCATGCCGCCCCCCCGCGGTCGCGCGCCGTGGCAAGCGATTCGACCAGGGCGCGGAAGCGATCGCCGCGCGCCTCGAAGTCACGGAACTGATCGAACGAGGCGCAGGCCGGCGACAGCAGCACCACCGGATGGGCAAAGTCGCTGGCCCAGGCGTCGGCGGCGGCGGCGCGTACCGCGCGGTCGAGCGTGCCGGCTTCGACATGGGGGACGCGGCCAGCCAGCGTCGCGGCGAAGACGCCCGCGGCCTCGCCGATCAGGTAGGCCTTGCGCACCCGGCCGAGCAGCGGCCCGAGTGCCGCGATGCCGCCGGCCTTGGGCCGGCCGCCGAGGATCAGGAACACGTCGTCGTAGCAGGCGAGCGCCTTGGCCGCGGCCTCGGCATTGGTCGCCTTGGAATCGTTGACGAAGGCGACACCGCCGATCGTCGCGACCTGCTCCATGCGGTGGGTCAGGCCCGGGAAGGTGGCGAAGGCGGCCAGGATCGCGTCCGGCGCGCCGCCGAGCGCGCGGGCGGCGGCGAAGGCCGCGGCGGCGTTCTGCCAGTTATGCGCGCCTCTCAGGGTGGGCAGGCCGGACAGGTCGCCGATCGCGGCGCCGTCGGCGAACAGGGTGCCGGCCTCGACCGACACGCCGTGGCCGAGCCGCCGGCCGATCGCGATGCGCACCACGCGCCGGCCTGCCGCCTCGAGAGCGTCGGCGATCCCGGCCGATGGCGCGTCGTCGATGCCGATCACGGCGACGCCGTTGGCATCCTGCATCTCGAACAGGCGGCGCTTCGCGGCGACGTAGCCCGCCATGCC
>JBDZUN010000233.1:2576-5511 GCA_040255145.1 Hyphomicrobiales bacterium
TCCAGGTGGTCGGGCGTCAGGTTGAGCAGCACGGCGATGTCGGCAGCCAGGCTGCGTGTCAGGTCGATCTGGTAGGACGACAGTTCCAGCACGTAGACGCCGTCGGCGCCGAGCGGTGCGGTGTCGAGCGCCGGCCGACCGATATTGCCGGCGACCTCGGTCGGCAGGCCGCAGGCCGCCAGCACGTGGCCGATCAGCGCCGTGGTGGTCGACTTGCCGTTGGTGCCGGTGACAGCGACGACGCGCGGCGCGGCGGCCGCGCCGAACATCGCGCCGTGGGCGAACAATTCGATGTCGCCGATCACCGCGGCGCCGGCGCCCCGGGCGCGGGTCACGATCGGATGCGGCGCCGGATGGGTCAGCGGCACGCCGGGGCTGAGCACCAGCGCCGCCACGCCACGCCAGTCGGTCTCGTCGGGCGCGCGCAGCGGGATGGCCGCCTGCGCGGCGGCGACGCGGCGCTTGGCGGAATCGTCCCAGGCCGCGATGCGGGCGCCGCTCGCGGCCAGCGCGTGCGCAGCCGACAGGCCCGAGCGGCCGAGCCCGAAGATCGCCACGTCCCTGTCCTCGAAACCACGCACCCGGATCACACTTACCTCAGCTTGAGCGACGACAGGCCGATCAGCGCCAGTACCACCGCGATGATCCAGAAGCGGATCACGATGGTGGGTTCAGCCCAGCCTTTCTGCTCGAAATGATGGTGCAACGGCGCCATGCGGAAGACGCGCCGTCCCGTCGTCTTGTACGACGCGACCTGGACGACCACCGAGACCGTCTCCAGCACGAACAGGCCGCCGATGATCGCCAGTACGATCTCGTGCTTCGTCACCACGCTGATCGTACCGAGCGCGCCGCCCAGCGACAGCGAGCCGGTATCGCCCATGAACACCATCGCCGGCGGCGCGTTGTACCAGAGGAAGCCGAGACTGGCGCCGACGGTGGCGCCGCACAGCACGCTGAGCTCGCCCGCTCCGGGTACGGAATTAATCTGCAGGTAGTTCGAGAACACCGCGTTGCCGACCAGATAAGCGATCAGCGCGAAGCTCGCCGCGGCGATCATCACCGGCACGATGGCCAGCCCGTCCAGGCCGTCGGTCAGGTTGACCGCGTTCGAGGCGCCGACCACGACAAAGATCGCGAACGGCAGGTAGAACCAGCTCAGGTCGATCAGCGCGGCCTTGAGAAAGGGAATCGCCAGCGACTGGTCGAGCGGCGACGCCGTGATCGCGGCGATCCACAGGACCGCCGCCAGGGCGATGCCGGTCTCCAGCGCCAGCTTGATCTTGCCGGGGATGCCGCGCGGATGCTTGCGCACCACCTTTCGGAAGTCGTCGGCGAGACCGACCAGCCCGAAGCCGAGCGTCACCAGCAGCACGGCCCAGACATAGCGGTTGGTCAGGTCGGCCCACAGCAGCGTGCCGGCCAGCAGGCCGACCAGGATCAGGATGCCGCCCATGGTCGGCGTGCCGACCTTGGTGATCAGGTGCCCGGCGGGGCCGTCGGCGCGGATGGGCTGGCCGTGGTGCTGCACCGCGCGCAGCCAGCGGATCATCGGTGCCCCAAGAAAGAAGCTGAACAACAGCGCGGTTACGATCGCGCCGCCGGTCCGGAACGTCAGATAGCGGAACAGGTTCAGGAACGAGAACTGGTCGCTGAGCGGATAAAGCAGGTTGTACAGCATGGCTCAGCCGTTCACCGCCTGGTGGCGTGTGCCGCGCGCGAGCAGCGCATCCACCACCACGTTCATCCGGCTGCCGAACGAGCCCTTGACCAGCAGGACGTCGTCGGCGTGGACGGCGGCCACGACGCGCGGCGCCAGCGCCGCCGAATCCGGGGCGTAGAAGGCGCATTTCCCTTCCGGCAGCGCGCCCCGGAGGTGCTCCATATTGGGGCCGCAGGCGAAGACGAGGTCGATGGCCTGGGCCGCGATCTCGGCGGCCAGGGCGCGATGCAGGTCGGGCCCCCAGGCGCCCAGCTCCAGCATGTCGCCGAGCACGGCGATACGCCGCCCGCCGGCTGCGAGCGGGGCGGCGCCCAGGGTGGCGAGGGCCGCCGCCATCGACGGCGGGCTGGCATTGTAGCTGTCGTCGATCACGACGAAGGCGCCGTCGCCCAGCGCGACCCGATGGCGCGCGCCGCGGCCCTTGAGCGGAACCAGGCCGGCCAGCCCTTCGGCCGCGCGCGGCACGTCGGCGCCCAGCGCGGCGACCGCACCCAGCACGCCCAGGCTGTTCAGCACCCAGTGGCGGCCGGGCATGCCGATCCGGTAGGTCAGGCACTGGCCGAGCAGGTCGGTGCCGACGCGCGCGCCGTCGACCTCGATCCGGGTACAGATCAGCCGGACGTCGGCATCCTTGTCCTCGCCGAAGCCGATGATGCGCGCGCCGTGGGCGTCGGCGAGGCGGCGCAGGCGGTCGAAATGCGGATTGTCGCGGTTCAGCACCGCCGCGCCGCCGCGCACGAGTCCCTCGAAAATCTCCGCCTTGGCGTCGGCGATGGCCTCGACAGAGGGGAAGAATTCCAGGTGCACCGGCGCGATCGTGGTGATCAGTGCGACGTGCGGGCGGACCATGCGGCTCAGCGGCCCGATCTCGCCGGCATGGTTCATGCCGATCTCGAACACCGCGAACCGGGCGCGGCGCGGCAGGCGCGCCAGGCTCAACGGCACGCCGATCTGGTTGTTGTAGGAAGCGGCCGAGGCGTGGGTCGGCCCGATGCGCCCCAGGGCGCGGGCCAGCGCCTCCTTGCTGCCGGTCTTGCCGACGCTGCCGGTAACGGCGACGACACGCGCCCGGCTGCGCGCGCGGGCGGCGACGCCCAGCCGTTCCAGCCCGTGCAGGGTGTCGTCGACGACCAGAATCGGGAAGTCGCCCGGCACGTCGTCCGGCGCGCGGCGCACCATGGCGGCGGCGGCGCCCTTGGCGCGGGCGTCGGC
>JBDZUN010000234.1:0-5504 GCA_040255145.1 Hyphomicrobiales bacterium
CCACCGGCCGCAGCGAGGAGCGCGCCGCCCTGGTCGAGGCCTATGCCAAGGCGCAGGGCCTGTGGCGCTCGTCGCAGACGCCGGACCCGCACTTCACCGATGCGCTGGAGCTCGACCTCTCGACGGTGGTGCCGAGCCTGGCCGGGCCGAAGCGGCCGCAGGACCGGGTGCCGCTGACCAATGCCGCGCGCGCGTTCGAGCAGGCATTGGACGCCGAGTTCAAGGTGCCGGACAAGGACGCCCGGGTGCCGGTCGCCGGCGAATCCCACGATCTCGGCCATGGCGACGTGGTGATCGCGGCGATCACGAGCTGCACCAACACCTCGAACCCGAGCGTGATGATCGGCGCCGGCCTCGTCGCCAAGAAGGCGGCGGAGAAGGGGCTGACGCGCAAGCCGTGGGTCAAGACCTCGCTGGCGCCGGGCTCGCAGGTGGTCAGCGACTACCTGGCCGCCGCCGGGTTGCAGGAATCGCTGGACGCGATCGGGTTCAACCTAGTCGGCTATGGCTGCACCACCTGCATCGGCAATTCCGGGCCGCTGCCCGAGCCGATTGCCGACGCGGTGACCAAGGGCGATCTGGTCGCCGCGGCGGTGCTGTCGGGCAACCGCAATTTCGAGGGCCGCATCAACCCGCATGTGCGGGCGAACTATCTGGCTTCGCCGCCGCTGGTGGTGGCCTATGCCCTGCTCGGCTCGATGCGCAAGGACATCGCGACCGAGCCGCTGGGCACCGGCAAGGACGGCAAGCCGGTCTATCTGCGCGACGTCTGGCCGTCGACCGAAGACGTGAAGCACGCGATGGCCGCGGCGATCAGTCGCGACATGTTCGTCAAGCGCTATGCCGACGTGTTCACCGGCGATGATCATTGGCGTGCGATCCCGGCTTCGGGCGGCCGCACCTATCAATTCGACGCCAAGTCGACCTACATCCAGAACCCGCCCTATTTCGAGGGCATGGGGCGTGAGCCCGAGCCGGTGCGCGATATCCGCAACGCGCGGGTGCTGGCCCTGTTCGGCGATTCGATCACGACCGACCACATCTCGCCCGCCGGTTCGATCCGCAAGGACGGCCCGGCCGGCCGCTATCTGGTCGAACACGGCATCGCGCCGGCCGACTTCAATTCCTACGGCTCGCGCCGCGGCAACCACGAAGTGATGATGCGCGGCACCTTCGCCAATATCCGCATCAAGAACGAGATGGTGCCGGGGGTCGAGGGCGGCGTGACGATCCACCAGCCGTCGGGCCGGCAGATGTCGATCTACGACGCGGCGATGGAATACCAGCGCGAGGGCGTGCCGCTGGTCGTGTTCGCCGGCAAGGAGTACGGCACCGGCTCGTCGCGCGACTGGGCGGCCAAGGGTACGTTGCTGCTCGGCGTGCGCGCGGTGGTCGCCGAATCGTTCGAGCGCATCCATCGCTCCAACCTGGTCGGCATGGGCGTGCTGCCGCTGCAATTCCCCGAAGGGGTCGACCGCAAGGCGCTGGGCCTGACCGGCACCGAGACGGTGGATATCGCCGGGCTGGACAAGCTGGCGCCGCGCGCGACGCTCGAGGCGGTGATCCGCAGCGCCGACGGCAAGGAACGGCGGGTTTCGCTGAAATGCCGCATCGATACGCTAGATGAGCTCGACTACTACCGCAACGGCGGCATCCTGCACTACGTCCTGCGCAAGCTGCTCGACGCCGCCTGAGGCGACGCAGCCGGTGAAGGGCGGCGGCCAGGCCGAGACGGTTGCCGTCCTGCTGCCGCTGCCGTTGCCCGGCCCCTACGATTATGCGGTGCCGGCAGGCGCGACATTCGCGCCCGGCGACGTGGTCGCTGTGCCGCTGGGGTCGCGGCTGCGCGCCGGCGTCGTCTGGGGACCCGGCACCGGCGAGGTCGCACGCAGGAAGCTGAAGCCGATCGACCGGCCGCTCGACATTCCGCCGCTGCCGGAGGTGCTGCGCCGCTTTGTCGACTGGGTCGCCGACTATACGGTGACGCCGCGGGGCGCGGTGCTGGCCATGGTGCTGCGCGCCGCCGCCGAGACGCGCGACCGCCCGCGCATCGCCTATGAACTCGGCGGGCCGCCGCCGGAGCGGCTGAGCCCGGAGCGGCGGCGGGTCATCGACCTCCTGCGCGATTCGCCGCCGCGGCTCGCCGCCGACATCGCGGCGGAGGCCGGCGTCGGCGCCGGCGTCGTGCGCGGTCTGGTCGGCGCGGGCACGCTGGTCCCCGTCACGATCGCGCGCCATACGCCGCCCGCGGCGCCGGACCCGTCACGACCCGGCCCCGTCCTGTCGTCGGCACAGGCCGAAGCGGCGCAAACCCTGTGCGCGGCGGTGGGGGGCAGCTTCGCGCCGTTCCTGCTGGAAGGCGTCACCGGGTCGGGCAAGACCGAAGTCTATCTGGAAGCGGTGGCCGAGGCGCTCAAGCGCGGCTGGCAGGCCCTGGTCCTGCTGCCGGAGATCGCGCTGACCATCCAGTTCCTCGACCGCTTCGAGGATCGCTTCGGCGCGCGGCCGGCCGAATGGCATTCCGACCTCAACCCGGCGGAGCGCAAGCGCATCTGGCGCGGTGTCGCGGAAGGCGGGGTGCGGGTCGTGGTCGGCGCGCGCTCGGCCCTGTTCCTGCCGTTCGGCGACCTCGGCCTGATCGTGGTGGACGAGGAACACGATGCCTCCTTCAAGCAGGAGGACGGCGTGCTCTACCACGCGCGCGACATGGCGGTGGTGCGCGCGCGCCTCGGCGATTTCCCGGTCGTGCTGTCGTCGGCGACCCCCTCGCTCGAAAGCGTGGTCAACGCGCAAGCGGGTCGCTATCGCCGCCTGCACCTGCCGACGCGGCACGGCGACGCCGTCCTGCCGGCCATCGCCACCATCGACCTGCGGCAGGCGCCGCCGGTGCGCGGCCAATGGCTGTCGCCGCTATTGGTCGCCGCGGCGCATGAGACCTTGGCGGCGGGCGAGCAGGTGCTGTTCTTCCTGAACCGGCGCGGCTATGCGCCGCTGACCCTGTGCCGGCATTGCGGGCACCGCTTCGGCTGTCCCAATTGCCAGGCATGGCTGGTCGAGCACCGCTATCGCCGCATCCTGCTGTGCCACCATTGCGGCTTCGAGCTGCCCGAGCCCGAAAACTGCCCGGCCTGCGGCAAGGCCGACACGCTGGCGGTGGCCGGTCCCGGTGTCGAGCGTTTGGCCGAGGAGGCCGCCGCCCTGTTTCCGGACGCGCGGTTGAGCGTGCTGTCGAGCGACGAATTGTCGAGCCCGGCGCTGGCGCGGGCGCGCATCGGCCAGGTCGAGCGCGGCGAGATCGACGTGGTGATCGGCACGCAGCTCGTCGCCAAGGGCCACCATTTCCCCAAGCTGACCCTGGCCGGCGTGATCGACGCCGATCTCGGCCTGTCGGGCGGCGACCTGCGCGCCTCGGAGCGCACATGGCAGTTGTTGTCCCAGGTGTCAGGCCGTGCCGGGCGGGCCGAGCGGCCGGGCCGTGTATTCCTGCAGACCTACATGCCGGACCACCCGGTGATCGCGGCCCTTGTCTCCGGCGACGGCGAGGCGTTCCTGGCGCGCGAGGCCGAGGCGCGGCGCGAACGCCATCTGCCGCCGTTCGGCCGCCTGGTCGCGCTGATCGTGTCGGGGCCGGACGCTGCGCAGGTCGACGCGGTCGCCGCCGCTTTGGCCCGCGCCGCGCCGCGCCAGCCGGGCTTCGACGTGCTGGGGCCGGCGCCCGCGCCCCTGGCGCTGCTGCGCGGCCGGCGGCGCGTGCGGCTGCTGGTCAAGGCGGAGCGCAACGTGCGCGTCCAGCCGATTTTGCGCGACTGGCTGGCCAAGGTTCCACCGCCGGCGTCCGTTCGCATCGCCGTCGACATCGACCCGCAGAATTTCATGTGAGGGGCCGGATTGTCATTGCGAGGCGCGCGAGCGGAGCGAACGCGACGAAGCAATCCGAACCGAGGTTCAGCAAGGAAAGGTGGATTGCTTCGTTGCGCTCGCAATGACGAAAAGGTCGGTCGGTCAGCTCGCGGAACTGACCTTCAACCCGATCAGGCCGACCAGGATGAGGGTGGCGCTGGCGACGCGGAGGGCGTTCGCGGGCTCGCCCAGGATCGCGATGCCGACCAGGAACGCGCCCAGCGCGCCGATCCCGGTCCACACCGCATAGGCGGTGCCGAGCGGCAGCGCCTTCATCGCCAGCGACAGCAATGCGACGCTGGCGGCCATCAAGACCAGGGTCAGGACGGTCGGCGTCAGCCGGGTGAAGCCGGCCGACTGCTTCATCGCGAATGCCCAGCCGACCTCCAGAATGCCCGCGACGACAAGCCAGACCCACGCCATGGGCGCGTCAGCCGTCGGCGCCGGTGCCGACCGTCAGGCTGCAGCCGAATCGCTCGATCATCGTGGCCGCGTCCTGGCGCATCGCGGTCCATTCCGCGCTTTCGGCGCTCTTGTGCATCGTGGCCTCGCTATCGAAGGCCAGCACCGCCAGGCGGTAGAAGCCGGCGGCGGCGCCCTCCAGCCCCTTGTCGGTGCGCACCAGCTCCAGGTCGCGCAGGCCCGGCACCTTGCGCGCCAGCGGCAGGTGCACGTCGCGATAATGGGCCTCGAACGCCGCCGCGTCGGCCGGCTTCACGTCGTCCCAGATCGCTACAATCTTGAACATGGTCCCCCCTTGGATGCGGTTCTTACTATCCGACCATCCCGCATGATCGGCCCACCGTCACCCCCGGATCGGGTCGCCCCGGCGGCGGATGCCGAGCACCGTTTCCTGCAGCGGCGAGAGCAGCCACAGGCGCGCGGCCGCGTCGGCCCAGGATGCCGGGTCGGGTACATGGGGCGCGTAAAAATCGACATATTGCGCCGTCAGCATCAGCCGGTCGCGCCGCACGCCGCGGCTGCCATAGTGCAGGCAACGCGAGGTATCGACCAAGGCGACCGATCCGGCCGGGCCGGTGAAGCGCAGCAGCTTTGCGCCGCCGTCTCCGCGCAGACGGTCCAGCGCGGCCTCGACCGGGCCGTCGTCGATGCGACGCTTGCGCAGCCCGGTCAGGCGCAGCAGCCGGGCGGTGGCGCCGGCGGACAGGAAGGTGAACGGGCCGTTTTCCTCATCCGTATCCCAGACGTTGAGGAACAGCTTGATCTGGCGGCGATCCTCGTGGTCGAGATGGAAGCGCTGGCTGTTGCGCACGGTGTCGGTCGGCGGCGACCACCACAGGCGGATGGACGTGAGGCGTGGAACCCGCGGAAGATAGCCGCGCATCAGGTCCACGACCTGCTCCGACAGCAGGAAGCGCAGGACTTCCGGCGTCTCCGCGAAATCCGCGTCCTGGGCCAGCGTCACCAGGAATGGTTTGGTGGTGGTATGGCGGCCGGCCCGCGCGTCGGCCTCGTGGCGGGCGAACAGCGCGCGGCATTGCGCGACGACCTCACTCCTGGCGGGCAGGCGCGCCGGCTCCGGCAGCAGATAGCCCTCGTCCGCCGCGATGGCCGGGCGGGCGGCCGGGGCGAAGCGCCGGCGC
>JBDZUN010000009.1:0-3237 GCA_040255145.1 Hyphomicrobiales bacterium
GGTCGCGTCCCAGGCGGAGGGCGACGCGCTGCTGGTCCAGGGCTTGCGCGCCGGCACGATTCCGCCGGCCGACGCGCTCGCCTATTTCGCGCAATCGGTCGCGATGGGCGAACAGCTCGCCGCCGGGGCGATGGGCGGCCTTGCCTATCGGCATTACCCTGACCTTCGATAGGGGTACGGCGGCGCTTGCGCTGCGGCGATCGCGCTTTACGTAACTGGAGGGGACCGGCGCGCGTTTCCGGCCGTCGGCCCCGCAAACGGCATGGCAAGGAGTGAGGATTGGAACTCGATCAGGCGCTCCAATCCATCGTCGCGGTTCGTTGCTCGATCCCGGAGGACAGCTTCACCGCGCCCATCCTGGGCACCGAGCGGACCGGCAGCGGCGTGGTCATCCGCGACAGCGGCATCGTGCTGACGATCGGCTACCTCATCACCGAGGCGGAAGACGTCTGGCTGACCGGCGCCGACGGGCAGGTCACGCCCGGCCACGCGCTGGCCTTCGACCAGGAGACCGGGTTCGGCCTGGTGCAGGCGCTGGGCCGGCTCGCGCTGCCGGCGCTCGACCTGGGGCGGGCCAGTACGGCCAAGCCGGGCGATCCGGTCGTCCTGGCGGGCGGCGGCCGCAACCGGTTCGTGCGCGCGCAGATCGTCGGCAAGCAGGAATTCGCGGGCTATTGGGAATATCTGCTCGACGAGGCGATCTTCACCGCGCCGGCGCATCCGCTGTGGGGCGGGGCCGGCGTGATCGACGCCGACGGCAAGCTTCTGGGCGTCGGCTCGCTGCTGATGCAGCAGATGACCGACGCGGGCCAGACGCAGGAGATCAACATGGCCGTGCCGATCGACCTGCTGCCGCCGATCCTGGACGACCTACTGGCCTATGGCAGGGTGAACAAGCCGCCGCGGCCGTGGCTCGGCGTCTATTCGGCCGAGAGCGAGGGGCGGGTCGTGGTCGCCAGCGTGGCCCGGCCCGGCCCGGCCGCCGCCGCCGGCCTGCGCCAGGGCGACGTCATCTCGAGCGTCCGTGACAGCGCCGTCGAAGGACTGGCCGATTTCTACCGCAAGCTGTGGAGCAGCGGCCCGGCCGGGATCGAAATCCCGATCGAGGTCGTGCGCGACGACCGCGCCATCTGGCTGCGCGTCAAATCGGCCGATCGCGGCGACTATCTCCGGAAGCCGCGAATCCAATAGCGAATCCAATGGGCGGGCATCCCCGTCGCCGCGCGGGGTGATTCGGCGTTCCTTCCGGGGCGCCGGCGGCGATTCCCTGTGCCGCCACAATGGCTTGTAAAAAAATAGGCGACGTTAAGGACTCGGCAAGACGATTGTGGTCTTATCCCGCCGGTGCTGCGATCAGAAGGATCGCGGTGGTGGGGTGAGTGCCGCAATGAAGACAGAATTGTCCGTTGCGCTGCGGCAGGTGCGGCCGGTCCTTGGCGCGGCGGGCCTGTTCAGCTTTTGCATCAGCGCGTTGATGCTGACCGTCTCTCTCTACATGCTTCAGGTCTACGACCGTGTGTTGACCTCACGGCATGTCGGCACACTGGTTCTTTTAACAATACTGGCCCTGGGGCTGCTTCTGTTCGGCGCGCTTCTGGACTGGCTGCGCGCGCGGCTGTTCGTCCGGATTTCGCTGAAGCTGGACCGCGCCCTTGCCGGCGCGGTTTTTTCTGCGGCGTTCCTGCGCCTGGTCCGCACCGGCCAGGGATCGCAGGGCCAGCCGATGCGCGACATCGAGACCCTGCGCCAGTTCCTTACCGGAAGCGGCATCATCGCCCTGTTCGACGCCCCTTGGGCGTTCGTGTTCCTGCTGGTCATCTTCCTGATCCACCCGCTGCTCGGCGTGATCGCGGTCTCGGGCATGGCGATCCTGCTGGTCCTGGCGGCGGTCGGCGAGTTCATCGCGCGCAAGCCGCTGCAGGAGGCGGCCGCCCACGGTACGGCGGCCTATGCCTTCGCCGAAGCCAACATGCTGAATGCCGAGGTGATCCACACCATGGGCATGCTGCCGCGGCTGCGCGCCCGCTGGCTTCTGCAGCACGAGCAGATGCTGGCCGGTCAGTCGCGAGCGGGCGAGCGGGCGGCCAGCCTGACCGCCGCCGCCAAGTTCTTCCGGCAGATCCTGCAGGTGATCATGCTCGGCGCCGGCGCCTGGCTGGTGCTTCAGCGCATCACCACGCCGGGCGTGATGGTCGCATGCTCGATCATCCTGGGTCGTGCGCTGGCGCCGGTCGAGGCGGCGATCAGCTCCTGGCGCGCCTTGCTGTCGGCCCGTGGTTCCTATGCCCGCCTGCACGGTCTCCTGGCGATGGCGGGGGCCGAGGCACCCCGCCTCGACCTGCCGCGTCCGACCGGCCGCCTGCAGGTCGAGGACATCATCGCCCTGCCACCCGGCGCGACCAAGCCGGTGCTCCATAGCGTTTCGTTCCGCCTCGGCGCCGGGGAAATCCTGGGTATTGCCGGGCCGGCGGCGGCGGGCAAGTCGACGTTGGCTCGTCTTCTGGTCGGCGCCGCGTCGCCGCGCGCCGGCCAGGTCCGCCTGGACGATGCCGACCTCGCCCAGTGGCATCCGGACGCGCTGGGGCCGCACCTCGGCTATCTGCCGCAGAATGTCGAGCTGCTGGCCGGTACGGTCGCCGAGAACATCGCGCGCTTTGGCCCGATCGACGCTGGCGCGGTGGTCCTCGCTGCGCAACGCGCCGGGGTCGACGCGATGATCCGCCGGCTGCCCGAAGGCTACAACACGATGATCGGTTCGTTCGGCGCCAACCTGTCGGGTGGCCAGCGCCAGCGCGTCGCCCTGGCCCGCGCGCTCTATGGCAACCCGGTGCTGGTCGTGCTCGACGAGCCGAACGCCAATCTCGACGGCGACGGCGAGGCGGCGCTGCGCAACGCGATCCTGGCGCAGAAGGCCGAGGGCGCGACCGTCGTGGTGATCGCGCACCGCCCCAGCATCCTGAGCGCGACCGACCGCCTCCTCGTCCTGCGCGACGGCCGCGTGGACATGTTCGGCGCCACGGCGGACATCCTGCCGCGCATCATTCACCCCACCCATGCCCAGGTGCCGCTGCGCCCGGCCGCCGCCATGGCCGCGTCATGAACACGGTGCTGACCTTTCCCCGGGGCCTCGGCGCGCTTCTGCGCCGGTTCGGCCCCGGCTCCGGTCCGGATGGCTCCGGTCCGGATGGCTCCGGTCCGGATGGTTCCGCACCGTCCGAGCCGCGGCCTGCGCCCGAC
>JBDZUN010000009.1:3247-29780 GCA_040255145.1 Hyphomicrobiales bacterium
CTGCCGCGGGCTGGTCGTGGGCGGCGTCGCGATCGTCGCGCTGGTCTTTGGCGGATTCGGCGCCTGGTCGGCGCTCGCCCCGCTGGCCAGCGCCGTGGTCGCCCCCGGTTCGATCGTCGTCGACACCAACCGCAAGCAGATCCAGCACCTCGAAGGCGGCACGGTGAAGGCGATCCTGGTCCGTGAGGGCGAACGGGTGCAGGCCGGCCAGGTGCTGGTGCGGCTCGACGACACCTTGCCGCGCGCCAGCCTGGCGATCCTCCAGTCCGAATACGATCTCGCCCGCGCCAGCGAGGCGCGGCTCGATGCCGAACGGACCAACGCGCCGGCCGTCACCTTCCCGCCCGAGCTGCTGGCGCGCGCCGGGCAGCCGAATGTGCAGGAGCTGCTCAAGGGCCAGGCCGCCCTGTTTGCGGCGCGGCGCGCGACCCTGCACGGCCAGGTCGACATCCTCAAGCAGCGCATCAGCCAACTGGAGGAGGAGATCAGGGGGATCGAGGCCCAGAACCAGGCCACCGCGACCGAGCTTTCGTTGAAGCGGGAGCAATTGTCGACGCAGGAATACCTGTTTCGGCGCGGTAATGCCCGCAAGCCCGAAATCCTGGCGCTGCGCAGCGACGTGGCGCGCCTCGGCGGCGAGCAGGGCGCGCACCTGAGCGCCATCGCCCAGACCGAGCGCGCCATCGGCGAGGCGCGACTTCAGATCCTGCAGCAATCGCGCACGTTCGACGAGCAGGTCTCGACCGAGCTGCGCGACGCGCGCAAGCGCATCTTCGACGTCGGCGAACGGCTGCACGCGGCGCAGGACGTGCTGAACCACATCGACATTCGCGCCCCCGAAAGTGGCTATGTCGTCGGCATGCGGGTGCACACCGTGGGCGGGGTCGTCCGTCCCGGCGAGACCTTGCTGGAATTGGTGCCGGACAAGGAGCGCCTGATTGTCGAGGCCCGCGTCGCGCCGGACGATGTCGACAATCTCACGCCCGGCCAGCAGGTCGAGGTGCAGCTGACGGCCTTCCAGGCCCGTCGCACGCCGGTCGTGCTGGGCACGGTCTCGTCGGTCTCGGCCGATGTCCTGGCCGACTCCGCGACCCATCGCGACTATTACGCGCTGCGCGTCGGCGTCCCGCGGTCCGAACTCGCCCGCCTGGACGACAAGGAGCTCCGACCCGGCATGCCGGCCATGGTGATGGTCAAGACCGGCAGCCGGACCGTGCTGGAATACCTGCTGGAGCCGATCCTCGACACCATCCGCTATTCCTGGCGCGAGCAATAACCTCGGCGGGCTTGTGCGCCCGCGCCCGGCGTCGGAAGCTGCGCAGGCGGCGCCGGAGCGGGTCCGAGGCGCACGAGTTTGGCGAACGCCGCTTGACGCCTGAGGAATGCCGGGACGACGAACCTTCCGCATCCGGCGACGATCGGCTGGTTTCGGTCGTCATCCCCGCCTACAACGCCGCCGCGACGATCGCCGCGACGCTGCGCTCGGTCCTGGCTCAGACCTATCGCGCGATCGAGGTGATCGTGGTCGACGACGGCTCGACCGACAATACCCGCGCCGCGGTCGCGGCGGTCGCGGCGGCGGATGCGCGCATCGTCCTGCTGGCCCAGCCCAACAGCGGCCCGGCGGCTGCGCGCAACCGGGCCATCGCCCACGCCTCGGGCGCGTTCGTCGCGCCGATCGACGCCGACGACATATGGCATCCCGACTTCCTCGCCCGCCTGACGGCGGCGATGGCGGAGCCGGAGACGGGCTTCGCCTATTGCCCGCACCGGATCATCGAAGAATCCGGCCGCGTCTTGCGCGATTTCCCAGTGTTCGGCTGCCAGGGCCGCGTGCTCCATCGCCTCGCGCTGGTCAATTTCGTCGGCACCGGCAGCGCCGCGCTTTATCGTCGCGACGCGGTGCTGGAGGCCGGTGGCTTCGATGCGCGGAGCTTCGCCTGGGGTGGCGGCGAGGACTACCTGCTTCAGCTCGCGGTCGCCGCGCGCCACCGCGTCGCCCTGGTGCCGGAATACCTGGTCGGCTATCGGCGCCGCGCCGGCAGCCTGTCCTCCGATCCGGTCAAGGCCATGGAATCGCGCCTGCGCGTGGTCGAGGAGGCGTTGGCGCGCCATCCGGGCATGCCGCGTCGCGTGCTGGCCTGGAACAGGGCCGATGCCTGCCGTGTCGCTGCCGTCGGGTTGCTGGCGCGGGGACGGCCGGGGGCGGCGGCGCGGCTTTTGGCGCTGGCCGTCGCCGACGATCCGATGGCGGCCTTGTGGGACGGCGTGTGCCGGTCGCGCAACGCGGCCGGGCGTCTGCTGTCGCGGCGGGGCCGGGCCGCTATGGGGCGACCGCTTTTTGCCGCGCTGGACCCGCGCGTGGGCCGGGCGGCAGGGCCGGACCGGCTGACCCGACGCCGGCTGGCGGCGCTGGGTCGGTACGATGACGCAGCAGCGAACGCCGACCGCGCGCCCCGACTTAGATGAAGTCGTGCACGCTGAGCGACGCACCGTGCTGGGGCTGATCCAGGTCGATCACGATGTCGGCGCCGCCCTGGTAGCCCGCGACGCCGTTGACGTCGGCGACCAGGAAGACGTGGCCTTTCAACGAGCCGTCCGTCACCTGGAAAAGAGCCGCGTGGTGGGCGCCCAGATGGGCCGCGTCGGCCGCCGCCTGCATGTCGTGGTCGAAGGTCGCGGTCGACAGGCTGCCCTTGGTGATCTTGGCGTCGATCCCGGTGATCTGCAACGGCATCTGGAACTTGTCCTCGGCGAAATCGAACCAGCGGGCCGTGTCGTAATGGCTGCTGGTCGAATCCGAGGCCGCGCCGTAGACCAGCGTGTCGCTGCCCGCGCCGCCCCATAGCAGGTCGGCGCCGCCGCCGCCCTGCAGTACGTCATTGCCGTTGCCGCCGGTCAGCGTGTCGGCGCCCGCGCCGCCCTTCAGCACGTCGTTGCCGTTGCCGCCGGTCAGGGCGAACCGTCCGTCGGTCTCGGCGGAGCCATCGAAGGTCAGGGTATTGGCCGCCGTGAAATAGGCCGTGTTGATCGTCAGCGTCTGCCCGGCCGCGACCGTCGCGTCGGTCGCGGTGAAGGCGTAGCTGTGGCCGGAATTCAGGCTGATCGTCTCGATATTGGTGACGTGGCCGAGCGACACGCCGGCGGCGTAATCGCCATTGAGGTACAGCGTGTCGTTGCCCGCGCCGCCGTCGACAATGTCCGTCGCGTCGAAATCGGCGCCGAGTGTAATGCTGTCGTCGCCGGCGTCGCCGTAGACGGCGTCGCTGCCGGTGCCGGGGTTGAGCATGTCGTTGCCGCCGCCGCCGTGCAGCACGTCGTTGCCGGCATTGCCGGTCAGCACGTCGTTGCCGCCGCCGCCGATCAGAATGTCGCTACCGGCGCCGCCGGTCAGGACGAACTTGCCGCTGGTCTCGGCCGAGCCGTCGAAGTGCAACGTGTCGGTGGCCTTGAAGTACGAGGCGTCGACCGTGAACGTGGCGCCGGCCGCGACCGTGGCGTCGCCTGCCGTCAGGGCATAGCTGTGGCCGGAGCTCAGCAGCGCCGATTCGACGTTGGTGACCTGCGCCAGCGACACGCCGGCCCGATAGTCGCCGTTCAGGTGAAGGACGTCGTTGCCGGTGCCGCCGTCGACCCTGTCGGTTCCGTCGAAGTCCGCGCCGAAGAAGAAGTGGTCGTTGCCGGCGTCGCCGTAGACGGTGTCGCTGCCGCTGCCCGGATAGAGGTTGTCGTCGCCGTCGCCGCCGTGCAGCACGTCGTTGCCCGCGCCGCCGTTCAACGTATCGGCGCCGCCACCCCCGGTCAGGGTGTCATTGCCGGCATTGCCGGTCAGCACGTCGTTGCCGCTGCCGCCGATCAGGATGTCGTTGCCGTCGCCGCCGGTCAGCGCGAACTTGCCGTTGGTATCGGCCGAGCCATCGAAATGCAGCGTGTCGGTTGCGTGCAGGTAATAGGCGTTGATCGTCAGCTTCTGCCCGGCCGCGACGGTCGCATCGGTCGCGGTAAAGGCATAGCTGTGCCCCGAGCTTAAGCTGATCTCCTCGACATTGGTGACGTGGCCGAGCGACACGGGCGCGGTGTAATCGCCGTTGAGATACAGCGTGTCGGTGCCTGCGCCGCCGTCGACGATGTCGCCCGCGCCGAAATTCGCCCCGAACGATATCGTGTCGTTGCCCCCGCCGCCGCGAACCGTGTCGTCGCCGGTGCCGGGGGTGAAGCTGTCATCGCCGGCGCCGCCGGTCAGTACGTCATTGCCCGCACCGCCGAGGAAGGCGAAACGGCCGTCGCGCTCGGCCGAGCCGTCGAAGGTCAGGCCGTCGGCCTTGCCCAGCGCGCTGCCATCCACCCACAGCACCTGTCCGGCCGCGACGTTCTGGTCGGCGGTCGCCAGGTTGTAGTGGTGGCCGGCGGCGAACGCGATTTTCTCGATGCCGGTCAGGGTCGCCGCGCCGAGCGCGACGCGTGTCGCATAGTCGCCGTTCAGGTAGACGACGTCGGTGCCTGCGCCGCCGTCGATCCGGTCGCCGGCGTCGAGATAGGCGCCCATGCTGATCGTGTCGTTGCCGTCGCCGCCATGCACAATGTCGGTGCCCGCACCGGGGTTGAAGCTGTCCGCGCCGGCGCCGCCGGTCAGCACGTCATTGCCCGCGCCGCCGATGATCGCGAACTTGCCGTCGTGCTCGGCCGATCCGTCGAAGGTCAGGCTGTTGGCCTTGCCCAGCGCGCTGGCGTCGATCGTCAGGGTCTTGCCGGCGGCGACGGTCGCCTCGTCGGTGGCCAGGTTGTAGCTGTGGCCGGCGGCGACCGCGATCTTCTCCACGTTGACCATGGTGGTCGCGTTGAAGGCCAGCCGGTGCGAATAGTCGCCATCGAGGATGACGGTGTCGGTGCCGCCGCGGCCGTCGATCCGGTCGTCCGCGGTCGCGTGGCCCAGCATCTTGAAGGTGTCGTTGCCGGCGTCGCCGTAAAGGACGTTGAGGCCGTCGAGCGCGGTCAGGGTGCTGCCGCCGGCCTTGGCGAGCTGGACGTGGGCCTCGGTCCCGCTATCCGCCGGCTCGGCCGCGCCGACCTCGATGATGTAGGGCGTGTCGCCGAGCGTCAGGTTCACCGTGCTGACATTGTGCAGGACGGAAACCGGGGTCGACCCGTGCAGCGGATCGTAGATGCTGACCGTATCGTAGACCGCGCCCAGGGCGACCGCGACATTGCTCGCGGGCGCGGCGATCGGCTTGTGGTCGGCCTCGTCCCAGATGTCGGGCTCGTTCCACACGACCAGGTCGAACGTGCCGGAGGACTTCTCCATCAGGAGCGTGCTGCCGGTCGCCGGCAGGCCCGATACGCTGTAGTTCAGCGTTCCGGTCGCGAAGTTGTCTGCGGTCGTGCCGTGATCGGCCAGTATAGAAGTCAGGTTGTGCAGCGCGGTCGCCGCCATTTTCGGGTTATTGTCGATGTCGAACAGCCCGAAATGCTTGTTCATGCTCGTCCCGGTCGGGTCGGCATAGGCGTCCAGCAATTCGTAGAGATAGGTCTGCGCGACGCCGAGCTTCGCCGCGTCCAGCACCAGGTTCAGGGTCTCTTTGGCCTGGGTCGCCTGGTCGACGCCGCCCCACCCAAGGCTGTCGTCGGGTAGGGTATAGTAGCCGGCTTCGGTCACGACCGTCTTGTCGTTCGAGAGGCTTTGCTGCTTTGCTACCTCGGCAGCCAGTACCTGTAGCGGCTGATCGCCGTTATGGGGGTAGGGGTGGACATTCGTGTAGTCGAAGCCGGTGGTCACCTGCGACGTGCCGGTCAGGTTGAGGATCGGAATATTGCTCAGGGCGGTCGAGGATTTCGCGGTTTCGTACAGATCGGTCTGGAACGCCTGCGCCGCGCTCAGCCCGGTCGACGCGTTGTAGGTGATCGGATGATTGTTGATCTCGTTCGGCCCCTCGATCGCGACGACCGAGCCGGGGTTGGCCTGGGCGAACTGGGTCAGGCCGGCCATCGCCTGGTCCAGCGACTGGCTGCCCGGCATGACGATCAGGTCGAACTTGATGCCGGCGTCGGCCAGCACCTGATAGTTTGCCTGGCCCTGGTTGTGGGGGTTGAGCGTATGGTCACGGACATGGTCGATGCCGAGATAGGCGAGATCGGCAATCGTCGTCGTCGGGTCAGCGTACTTTCCGTCGGTGTACTCGACGTGTACGTTGACACCAAGCGAACTGATGAAATCCGCAGTGCGGATGGGGGATGCATTCGACATACGGTCATTTGCGCGTAGAAAGTTGAACGATCGGTTAACGATGAGTATGTCTTTAGAACTAGAGATATTCAGAAATTATTACTATAATCACCCTAGATTTCGTGCGACATTATAAAAATTTTTATGATATATTACTTGACGGACGCGGCTACTTAGAAGGCGGCATGGTCGGAAAATTGCCGCATTAGGCTGGCATACGGTTTCGGCCATCGCGGCGGCCTGCCGCCGTGCCGCGATCCTGGCCAAATTCCGTCACGGCCCGCGGCACATAAAAGAGCGGATGAACGTTGAAGGTGGGGACTTTCATATTCCGAGGAATTGCATGCTTCCCAAGCCGCGCGCCGATCTTCGTCCCAACAGCGTCGAATTCGAGACCATTCCGCTGGTCAGCCCGCTGGGCTTTCGCGAATACGACGCCCGCTGGCTGTTTCCCGAACAGATCAATCTGCTCGGCATGCAGGCGGTGGGCTTCGCGGTCGGCGCCCGGCTGTGCGAGATCCGCGACCGGCCTGCCGTGGTGGTGGGGCACGACTACCGCTCCTACAGCGCCGGGCTGAAGCAGGCGCTGACCGTCGGCCTGCTTAGCGCGGGCTGCGATGTCCACGACGTCGGGCTGTCGATCACGCCGATGGCCTATTTCGCGCAGTTTGCGCTGGACATTCCGGCCGTGGCGATGGTCACGGCCAGCCATAACGAGAACGGCTGGACCGGCATCAAGCTGGGTGCGGAGCCGCCGCTGACCTTCGGCCCGGACGAGATGGCGCTGCTGCGCGATCGGGTGCTGGCGGGCGAGACGCCGGGATCGGCGCCGGACGCGGGCGGGCGCTACACCTTCGTCCCCGACATGCGCGAACGCTATATCGCCGACGTGGTCGAAGGCCGGATCCTGCGCCGGCGCCTCAAGGTGGTGGTCGCCTGCGGCAACGGCACCGCCAGCCTGTTCGCGCCGCGTGTGCTGGAGGCGGTCGGCGCCGAGGTCGTGCCGCTGCACTGCGAGCCGGACCATTCCTTTCCGCACTACAACCCGAACCCCGAAGACACCCACATGTTGCACGACGTCGCCGCCAAGGTGCGCGAATCCGGCGCCGATTTCGGCCTTGCCTTCGACGGCGACGGTGACCGCTGCGGCGCGGTCGATGACACCGGGGAGGAGATCTTCGCCGACAAGATGGGCGTCCTGGTCGCGCGCGGCCTGGCCGCCGATCATCCGGGCGCGACCTTCCTGGCCGATGTGAAGTCGACCGGCCTGTTCCGCACCGACCCGGTGCTGCGCCAGCATGGCGCGCGGTTCGCGCTGTGCCGGACCGGCCATTCCTACGTCAAGCGGCAGGCGCGCGACGAGGGCGCGCTGGCCGCTTTCGAGAAGAGCGGCCACTACGTGTTCAGTCCGCCGCTCGGCCGCGGCTACGATGACGGCTGCGTCTCGGCGCTGATGATCTGCGCGATGCTGGATCGGAATCCGGGCGCGAAGCTCTCGGAACTGAAGACGACGCTGCGGCCGACCTGGCTGTCGCCGACCATGTCGCCGTTCTGCCCGGACGAGCGGAAATACGAGGTGGTGGACAAGATCACCGCGCACTATCGCCGGCTCGCGGCGCAGGGCGGTCAGGTCATCGGCCAGGCGATCCAGGACATCGTCACGATCAACGGCGTCCGCGTCGAGCTGGCGGACGGTACCTGGGGCCTCGTGCGCGCCTCGTCGAACAAGCCGTCCCTGGTCGTCGTGGTCGAAAGCCCGGTCTCGGACCGGCAGATGCACGCGATCTTCGGCGAAATCGACCAGCGGCTGCGCGAATACCCGGAGGTGGGGCAATACGACCAGGTCCTGTGACGCGCTCTTGCCGCGGCGGTTCCGCTTCGGCCCCGGCGTGAGCATGGCAAACATGGAAAAACGTCCGGCGCCGCTCGCGCGCTCGATGGCGGCGGAATCCGCCATGGCGCCGCCCGTTGGCGCGCTCGCGCCCGACGTTGCCGCGGCGCCGGCGGTGTCGGTGATCGTGCCTGCCTACAATGTCGAGAAGACCCTGGCGGAGACGCTGGACAGCCTGCTCGGCCAGACCATGGCCGATTGGGAAGCGATCGTCGTCGACGACGAATCGGACGACGGCACGGCGCAGATCGCGGCCCGCTATGCCGAGCGGGACGACCGCTTCCGCTATATCCGGCGGGAGAACGGCGGCGCCTCGGCCGCGCGCAATACCGGGATCGCGGCGGCGCGCGGGCGTTGGCTCGCCTTCCTGGACGGCGACGACTGGTGGGCGCCGGACCTGCTGTCGCACCTCACCGCGCTGGTGCGGGACGAGCCGGACGATCACCTCGCCTATTGCGCCTATATCCGCGTGACGCCCGAAGGCGACCACACGCCGCCCGACTGGTGCCCGGAGCTGGCCGAAAGCCCGTTCGAGGTCCTGGCCGAACGCTGCGAGCCGGCGATCCATTGCGTCGTGGTCAGCCGCGCGCTGGTTCAGGAGGTCGGCGCGTTCGACACCAGCCTGCGGACCTGCGAGGACTGGGATCTGTGGCAGAAGATCGCGCGCACCGGCGCCGTGTTCGTCGGCAGTCCGAAACCACTGGCCTTCTACCGGATGCGCAACGGTTCCCTCTCGACCAATTTCGAGCATGTCAACCGCGACGCGCTGCGGGTGCTGGAAACCGGCGGCAAGGCCGACCCGCGGGTGCCGAACCCTGCGCCCGAATATGCCGGCGGACTGTCCGAATCGGGCGGCCGGCGCGAAGCGTTCCTGCTCGCATTGCTCGATTGCGCCGAGGCGGTCGGCCGCGGCGAGGACGCGGCGGCCGGGTTCGACGCCATCCCCGCCTTCGAGGGGGTGGAGCACGAGTTGGATGCGGTCGCCGAGTGCCTCTATTCCGCATTCCTGGGCGGCGCCCGCCTGCGTCCCGACGACGCCCGCGCCACCTTTCCGCGCGCCCGCGATGCGCTCATGCCCTTGATTCGGTTCGTCGGCGCGCGCTCCGCCGTTCCGCGCCTGGCCGACCGGATCGTGGAGGAGGTCGAGCGCACGGCCCTGATGGCCGAGCCGCTGCATGTGCCGAAGCATCTCGACACCTGGATGGCGATGCGCGTCGACCTGGCCGACCCGGTGCTCCATTTTGAGCCACCGCCCGGCGTCGAAAAGCTGCATTGCCGCATCTGCCGCGGTGAGCAATTGATCGGCGGCATCGACCTGCCGGTCTTCGGGGCGATCGCCAGCGAGGCGCTGGTCCGCGCGATCGTCGACGAGACGGCGCTGGCCGCCCTGATCCGCCAGGGCCGGCTGGACCGTCGCGTCCCGTTCCTGCTTGCCGCCGCCCTCGCCGTGCCGGCGGTCGCGGTGACCATGCTGCGCCGTTGGGTCGCCGCGCGCGAGGTCTGGCCACGCAGCGCGCGCAACCTGACCAAGGAGGTGCTGCGCCGCGCGGTGGTCTTCGCCTTGCGCGCCCGACGCGGTGCGCCGCCGGCTGGGGCAAGGTCCGAGCAACAGGCGCATGCCCTCGTTGAGCGGGCGCGAGCCGCGGTATTCGCGGCGGAACGGGTGCCGGACCCGCCGCAAGCTCCGGGGGATCGGGAAGAGGCGATCGCTTCCGGTGTCGGACAGGCGCCCGTCGGCGACGGCGCCATCCTGCGCCCGGCCGATGTCGCGCATGAGCGCCGCACCAAGGTGCCGATCCTGACCTATTCCCGCATCGGCGCGCGCGAGGAGGCGGGCGAGGTGACGCCCGATGCCTTCGCCGAGCAGCTCGGCACCCTGCACCGGCACGGCTATCACACCATTTCGCTGGCCAAATTCTGGGCGCACAGGCTGGCGCGGCGGCCGCTTGCCGGCCGGCCGGCGATCATCGCCTTCCACGATGCCGATGCCAGCGCACGCCGTCTGGCCTGGCCGCTTTTGCAACGCTACGGCTTTACGGCGGAGTTCTTCGTCAATGTCGACCGGATCGGCGCGGACGGCGCGGAACCGGCGCTGACCTGGCCGGAGATCGGCGCGATGCACATCCAGGGCGCGCGCTTCGGCTGCTTCATCCTCGAGCGCGACACCTGGCCGCGCGCGGTCGCGGACTTCCTGACGGCCGCGTCGCGCCATCGCGCCCTGCTCGAACGCAAGCTGGGCGTCGAGATCCACGCGGTCGCGCTGTCGAGCGACTATGCCGACGGACTGGCCGTGCGCGGCGTGCAACTCGCGGGCTTCCGCCAGATCTTCGCCGGCGGGTCCGATTTCGCCGATGTCGAATCCTGCGAGATCACCTTGCCCAAGGTCGAGGTGGTCGGCCGGGAATCGCTCGGCATGTTCGTCGAGAAGCTGCGCTATGATTCCTTCGACCGCGATGAATGACCGTGCCCGGCACGACGCCGGAGGGCGTGGCGATGGCTGATCAGGATTGGGCGGCCATCCGCGACGAGGTCCTGTCGGACGACGACGAGGACGAAGGCCGCAAGGCCTCGATCGCCAGCATCCTGGGCCAGTGGCGCGTCATCGCGCCGTTCGTCCGGCCGCATCGCGGCAAGGCGCTGCTGATCGTCGCGCTCGGCCTGCTGGCCTCGATCGCGGACGGCCTCGGCGCCAGCCTCGCGGTGCTGTTTGTCTACATGATGCTCGGCAAGAACCCCGGCGAAGGCATCGAGGAGGGGTTCCTTTCCCACCTGTTCGACTATGCCGACCAGCTCGCGGGTGGCAGCGCGCTCTCGCTCGGCGCCATCGTGTTCGGCCTGATCCTGCTGCGCAGCGCGCTGAACGTGTCCCATTCGCTGCTGATGGCGCAGGTTGAAAGCCGCATAAGCGCCGATGTGCGCGACAGCCTGTATTCGCGCTTCCTCGACCTGCCGTACAGCTTCATCCGCGGCAACGACCAGGCCACCCTGGTCAATGCGCTCGACAGCTATTCCTGGTCGATCGCCGAGACCTTCCAGTACCTGCTGCAGATCGTGATGAACGTCTGCGCGATCGTGGCGCTGGGACTGCTGCTGTTCCTGACGTCGTGGCAGATCGCACTGGTGGTGCTGGCCTGCTCGGTCGTGCTGTCGGCGGGCCTGCGCTTCCTGAACCGGCCGGTCTATCGGCTCGGCCAGGTCGCGGTCGCCGCCAACCGCGACATGACCCTGCATCTGCTGAACAGCCTGCAGGGCATGAAGAGCGTGCGTGCCTTCGCGCAGGAAAACCGCTTCCGCAGCCTGTTCGCGAACGCGTCCGATCGCATCCGCTCCACCTATTTCCGCCTGGAATATGTCAGCAGCCTGGTCGATCCGATCGGCAACGTCGCCTTCCTGTTCGTCCTGGGCGGCGTCATCGTGCTGTCGCTGGTCTGGCAGCTTCCGTTTGAAACGACCCTGACCGCCGTGGTGCTGGTCTATCGCATCCAGCCCTATATCACCGATGTCGAGGGCGACCGGCTGCATCTCGTGAACATGGAGCCGGAGCTGGACGCGGTCGCGGACGTGATGGACGCGCCCGATCCGTGCGCGGCGGCCCCGGTCGGTCGCGCCTTCGACGGCATCAAGACCGCGATCCGTTTCGACAAGGTCACGTTCCGCTACCCGGCCGCCGACACGCCGTGCCTGCGCCATGCCAGCTTCACTATCCCGGCCGGGGCGTGGACGGCGCTGGACGGGTCGAGCGGCGTCGGCAAGACCACGGTCGTCAACCTGCTGCTGCGCCTCTATGAACCGGGCTCCGGCGCCATCACCGTCGACGGCGCGCCGCTTGCCGGCATCGACCGCCGGGCGTGGCTGAGCCGTATCGCGGCGGCGGGACAGGATGTCGAGCTGATCGAGGCCTCGATCCTCGACAACATTCGCTTCGGCCGTCCCGAGGCCGGCGAAGCCGAGGTCCGGGAGGCGGCCCGGCAGGCCCTGATCGACGATTTCATCGCCGGCCTGCCGAAGGGCTACCATTCGATGATCGGCGAGCGCGGCGTCAATCTTTCGGGCGGCCAGCGCCAGCGTATCGGCCTGGCGCGCGCGCTGCTGGTGCGGCCGGACATCCTGATCCTCGACGAGGCCACCAATGCGGTGGACCAGCGCACCGAGCGGAAGGTGCGCGCCAATATCCGCCGCGCCATGCAAGGCGGCACGGTCATCCTGATCACCCACCAGCAAAGCGCCTTGGATTTCGTCGACCACGTCGTCCAGTTCGAGGCCGGATGCGTGATCGAGCGCGCGGGTGCGGGATCCTCCGTGGCCGATCTGGCGACGTGAGCGCGCGCGTCAGTTTCGTGGTGCCGGCCTTCGAGGCGGCGGCGACGCTCGGCCGCAGCCTGGGCAGCATCGCCGATCAGCGCGAGCCGCAATGGGAAGCCGTCGTGGTCGACGACGGCTCGACCGACGCCACCGCGGAGATCGCCGCCGCGTGGGCGGCGCGCGATGCCCGCTTCCGCCTGATCCGGCAGGGCCATGCCGGCGCCGGCGCGGCCCGCAATGCCGGCATTGCCGCCGCGCGTGGCGAATGGCTCGTGTTCCTCGACGCCGACGACACGATCGACCGCCGCTACCTCACCGTGATGCTGGCCGCCGCAGAGCGTGACGCCAGGGCCGAGGCGGTCTGCTGCGGCTATCTGCGATTGACCGCCGACGGGGTCGAGACCGTGCGCTACATGGCGCCGCGGCTGGACCACGATCCGCTGGCGCAACTGGCCGATCGCTGCGCGGCCGTGATCCATGCGATCATGGTCCGCCGCGCGCGCGTGGCCGCGGTGGGTGGCTTCGATCCGGGCCTCGCCACCAACGAGGACTGGGATTTGTGGCTGCGCCTGGCGCGCGCCGGCATGCGCTTCACGGTCGTCTCCCAGTGCCTGGCCCATTACTGGAACAGTCCAACCTCACTCACCAAGGCGGGGGTTCAGATGCTGAAGGATTCCGCCACCGTCCGCGCCCGCGCGCAGGCGTCCGCGCGACCGGGCGCCGACGGGGTGACGCCGGACGCCGAAACCGGCGATGCCGAGGCGTTCGCCGCGTTGTTATGGAATGCCGGCGCGGCGATCGGCGGCGGTCGGGGCTGGGCGGATTTCGTCGAGGCGGCGGACCCGGCCAAGCCCTTGCCCGACGACAAGGATCACCTGGTCGCAGGACTGTTCGAGGGCCTGATGCTCGGCGCGCAACGCCCTTATCCCGCGCTGATCCATGCGTGGGACGACTTCGCGGCCGACCTGTCCGCCTTCCTGGATGCGCTGGACGCCCGGCTTGGCGTGCCCGGCTACGGCTATTCGCTGCTGAAGGCGTTGGAGCGGAACGTGATCCGCGCCGGCCGCTTCGGTGGGATGCTCGTGCTGACCGCGACCGCCGGCGCGACGCTGTCGCCGCGCGTCCTGGTCGACGGCGTCGAATGCCCGGACGACATCGACTCCGTTATCCTCAAGGTTCGCTGGGCGCGGCCGGCTTCGTGGTTCCTGTTCGTGGTACCGGTCTGGGGCGGCTGCGCGAGCGGCGGTGCGGTGCGCCGCGCCGTCGCGCGCCAGGCGGGGACACGACTCTGGCGGGGCGCCTTGCATTCGGGCCGTTTGCGCGCTGCGGCGCTGCGCCTGGGGCGCGCAGCCGCGCTGGCGCGGCGGGCGGTGCGCCGCGCCCTGGGCAAGGGCGATGACGCGGCGCCGGCAGCGCCGGCCGTCGCGCCGGCCTCGGCGGAAGCCCGGCTGATCGCGGTGGAGCGGGCGATCGCAGTGGAGCCCGAGATCGGCGCGTCGGCGACGCGATCGGAAGGCGATGCGGACGATATGGTTGAGCCCGGCGGCGGCTCGGGCGAGGACTGGGACCGCTTCTACGCCACCGAGGACCCGTGGAACTACGCCAGCGCCTATGAGCAGCTCAAATACGTGCGCACCCTGGAGGTCGTGCCCGAGCGGGTGTCGCGGGCCCTTGAGCTTGCCTGTGCCGAGGGCCGGTTCACCGCGATGCTGGCGCCGCGCGCCGACGTCCTGCGTGCGGTGGACATTTCCGCGGTCGCGATCGAGCGCGCGCGGCAACGCTGCGCCCAGTTCCCGAATATCGAATTCGGGACGCAGGATTTCTTCCGCGAGCCGATCGAGGGCCTGTGGGACCTGATCGTCTGCTCCGAAGTGCTTTATTACGCCGGGGAGGCAGAAACTTTACGGCAGCTCGCCGGGCATTTCCGCGACCACCTGGCCCCTGGCGGCCATTTCGTGCACGCCCACGCCTACCAGCTTTCCGACGATCCGGGACGTACCGGCTTCGATTGGGGCGATCCCTACGGCGCGCAGACGATCTTCGAGATGTTCCGCGACACCGAGGGGCTTCAGCACGTCCGCACGGTCGAGACCGAGCTCTACCGGATCGACGTGTTCCGCCGCGCCGAGGCCGGTATTGCCGCGCCTGCGCCGGTCGAGACCAGGCTGACGCTGGATACCGCGCTCGAAGATTCGGTGGCCGCCAGCGTTGTCTGGGGCGGCGCGGTGGTCGGCCGCGCGGATATCGAGGAGGAGCGCGCCTACGAGATCCCCGTGCTGATGTACCACCGGATCGCCGAGGATGGCCCGGCGGCGCTCGCGCCCTATCGCATCGCGCCCGCGGATTTCGAGCATCAGCTCCGCTTCCTGCGGCGGCGCGGCTTCCGCTCGGTCACGCCGGAGGAGTGGGACGGGGCGGCGCGGCGTGGCGCGGCGATGCGCGGGCGGCCGATCCTCCTGACCTTCGACGATGGCTATCGCGATTTCGCCGAGACGGCCTGGCCGATCCTGAAGCGCAACGGCTTTGCCGCCCATGTCTTCGTCGTGACCGACAAAGTCGGCGGAAGTGCCGACTGGGACGGGGCGTTCGGGCCGCCGGCGCCGCTGATGACGTGGGCGCAGATCGCCGCGCTGGTCGCCGAGGGCGCGACGTTCGGCAGCCATCTGGCGAGCCACCGGTCCGCGGACACGCTGGGCTCGGACGCATTGCTGCGCGAGGCGGCACGCTCCCGCGCGGCGCTGGAACAAGCGCTGGGTACGGCAGTGACGACGGTGTGCCCGCCCTACGGCGTCACCGACGAGCGCGTCGAGGAAATCTGCTCTGTCGCGGGCTATCGCCGGCTGTTCACGATCGAGGAGGAGATGGCGCCCGTGTCCGGCGCGCGCCTGGCCGTGCCGCGCCTCCACGTGCTGGGCGGCGAGGACATCCATGCCTTCGCGGAAAAACTCGGCCTGTCCGACGACGAGCCGCCGGAACCCGCCGACGACCCGGCGACCTGGAAGGCGGCGGGCGCGTTCTAGGCCGCCGTCCCGGCAGTGTCCCTGTCTTCCCTGTCCCTGGCGCGGCCCATGACCGCGCGGGTCAGGCGCCGGCGCAGCGGCGCGTCGAAATACCGCGTCAGGACGTGGGCCAGCAGGATCACCACCGGCGTGCTGACGATCAGCGTGTAAGGCGAGGTATCGGTGTCGACCCCCTGGTGGGTCGCGATCTTGATCAGGGCGTCGGTGAGCTGCTGGATCGGGAAGTGGATGATGTAGATCGCGTAGGAGATGTCGCCCAGCCAGTAGAACAGGGGCATCAGGCGGCGCGGCGCCTCACTCTCGACCGCCAGCGCGCCGAGGACCGGCTGGATGACCACGATCACCAGGACCGCGCCGACGACCACGGCCGCGACCGGCGACGCGTACATGACCAGCATGAGCGCCGGGAAGACCAGCGCCGGCACCAGGCCCTTCGGCAGCCGGCCGGCGGCCTGGAGCTGGCTGATCACGAGGCCGACATAGAACGAGAACAGCGCCCGCGGGAATCCGCCGACGAAGTCGTGCGGCGTGCTGCCGCCGCCGCCCGGGAAGGCGTACAGCGCCCAGATCAGGAAGGGCAATGCGACCAGCGCGACCAGGATGTTGCCGCGCATCGAAAAGCGCTTCCAGGCGAAGATCGTGTTGACGAACAGCTCGAAGAACATCGTCCAGGCCGGCACGTTGAGCGGGTACGCGCCATAGGCCGAATCGCTCAGATAGGGCAGGAACACCCCGTTGGTCAGCGTCGCCAGCGCCAGCCGCGACGGCCACCAATTGTCGTCCCCGAAATGCATCAGCGCGACGGAGACGACGACGCCGATCGCCAGGCCGGCCAGATAGAGCGGGTAGAGCCGGATCAGGCGGATCGCCGCGAACTGGCCGAACGTCACCTTGCGGTCGAGCAGGCCGGTATAGGCGTAGCCGAAGACGAAGCCGCTGAAGATGTAAAAGAAATCGACCGCGGGGAAGCCGCTGACGAACAGGCCGAGACTGCCGTGGTAGATCATCACGCCGACCGCGCCGAGCCCGCGCATGGCGTCGAGCGTCGCGAATCGATAGTGGCGGGACGCCCCGGCGGGCGGGGCGGTTCCGGATTCGGGCGTCGCCGCCGATGCGCGCCGCTTTTTCACGACTGTCCGTGACGCAGGCGCCGCACCGCCGCCCGGAACCCGGCCAGGGGCGACCACGGACGGCGAATCCAGCCTTCGATCCGGCCGAGGCCGACGGCCAGGTAGAATCGCGCGCGCACCGAATCGCCGTGCCAGAAGTGGCGGACGCAGTTGAACAGCGAGCGCGAAACCCAATAGCCCAGCGTCGGAATGCCGAAACCGTGCTTGCGCAGCACGAAGCCCATGCCCCTGGCGTAGATCCGACCCTTCCAGATCATGCCGCTGTCGGGATCGCCCGTCTCGAATTCGGCATGATGGCCGAACAGGTCCGGATCGAAATAGCCACGGAAGCCGCGATCGAGCGCGCGCAGGATGAAATCGGGGCCCTCGGCCGCCTGCCACGGCGTTGTCGCGCCGATCCCGATTCCCTCGTCGAAGCCCTCGAGCGCCTCCAGGACCGGCCGGCGCACGAATGTCACCCATTCCATCTGACAGACCCAGACGCTGCGCGGCGTGATGAATTGCGGGCGGAAGGCATAACGCCCGTTGATGCTCCGTCCGCCTTCGTCGGCCGATCGGCCGCACACGATATCGGCGCCAGATTGATGCAAAAGGCTGATCCCATGCGGCAGAAAGCTGGCTGGATACCAACAATCGTCGTCGGGAAACAACAGGATATCGCCGCTAGCCTGACGCCAGCCGACATTGCGGCCGCGGCTGATGCCCCGCTCTCCGGGTGTCCAGATGTGCGCGACGGGAAAGGGCCAGGGCCGCGAATCAAGGATCGGCTTGATCAGGAGCTTTTCGTTCTGCTCGACGACGATGAGCTCGAAATTGTCGTGTTTCTGATGCTCCAGGCTGTGCAGAAGCTTGCGGAATTCTGTCTTCCTGCCGAGCGTCGCGACCACGAGCGAAACGAGCGGGAGTGCCATACCATGTTCATAATTCAGGGTGCCGGCTACTTTGCCACACATTCGCCCAGAAGCGGAGCTACGGAGAACGTTATCCATGAATGAACGTTGTGACGTTGCATTCATTGTCAGCCCGTGTGGGGTGCGCCGGCCGCCGACGGGACGGCCAGACCAGGGGCGCCGGATATGGGCGCGGATCGGGGCGTGGTATATGCGGGCTGGATACGGGGGCGGTGCGCCGGGGATGACTTGGCGCCGTCGCGCGGATACGACTAAAATTCACATTACTATGAAGGCCATGCATTATCGTTCGTTCCTATGCCTTTTCATGCTGATCGCGGCAGCGCTGTGGTTCGCGCCGACTCGCGCGGCGTCGCCGGCCGGCGCCGAGACGCCGATCCATGCGATGTCGCCGACCGCGGCGATGCCGGCGGCTCCGGCGACATCATCGACCTCCATGGACCAATACACATTGGGCCCCGACGACAAGGTCAAGATCACGGTATTCGGCGAGGAATCGCTGTCCGGGGAATTCCTGGTGTCCGGCAACGGTAATATCTCCTATCCGCTGATAGGCGACGTCCACGCCGCCGGACTGACTGTCGGTCAGCTTGTCGACGCGATCAAACAGAAGCTCAGGAATGGATACCTCAGGAATCCGGATATATCGGCCGAGGTGACGACTTTTCGGCCATTCTATATTCTGGGAGAGGTTATGCGCCCTGGACAATATCCATACTCGAACGGCATGACGGTCTTGAGTGCAGTTGCTACAGCCGGGGGGTTCACATACAGGGCGAAAACCGGCGAAGTCTATATCAAGCACGCAAATCAATCGAAAGAAAAAGAATATGACGTGACTGATGACTTGAAGATTCTTCCGGGCGACACGATCCGGGTCAAGGAGCGCTGGTTCTAGGATGGCTCGCACCTGGCCGTCCTGCTGTGCCGCCTGCCGTATTCTTCCATTATTCGGCCTGAAACCTTGTATCATCCGCGCCCGCGCAACGAAGATACCGCTGGCCGTTATCCGGTGAAGGCCGATATGCCGACGCAAAAGGATGAGGGCGCGATCCGATTGCGTTTGTCGGTGACAACACCTCATTTCCCGGCCGGGAATCGGCCATGGGCTTCAGGACAGAACGCCTCCGTGCAGACCGGCCTACCCACCCGAATTCGCCGCCGCTTCCGGGCACGTGTATCGGCCGGCCGACCGGCCCTGCCGCGCGGTGCCGTCGCTGCGTCCGCCCTGGCGTTCAGCCTGCTGTTCCCGATGCTGGCGCACGCCCAGGTCGCCACCGAAGCCGATATCCGCGGCATCGGTGTGCGCGACCGGCAGCGCCCGGACTACGACGCGCTCGGCATCCGCGTCGGCCAGTTCATCGCCTATCCGGAGCTCGACCTCGGCTCGAGCTACGAGAGCAACATTTACGGCGATCCCCGTAACCCGAAGGGCGACGCCCTGTTCGAGATCACGCCCAGCGTGCGCGTGGAATCGGACTGGGCCAATCACGCACTGGGCGTGCACGCCACGGGCACCATCGACCGTTACGCCGATACCCCGTCCCAGAATTCCGAGGATTTCGACGTCGGCGCCGACGGCCGACTCGACATCGACCGGACCGCCAACCTGACGGGAGCGTTCGATTACGGCCGGGTCACGGAATCGCAGATCGACAGCGATTTCGGCGCCGCCCTGCGCAAGCCGATCGAATACAACCTGGCGCGGTTTCAGGTCGGCGCCCTGAAGAAATTCAACCGCCTGACGCTCAACGGGACCTTCGTCCGCGCGCACTACCAGTACGACAACAGCTCCGGCGGCGGCGTCATCTCGGTCCGGCAGCTCAACCGCAACGTTTCGGTGGCGACAGGTCGGGCCAGCTACGAGGTCAGCCCTGACACCAGCGTCTTCGTGCAAGGGGCCTACAACCTGCGCACCTATCGCCTGAAACCGCCGGAAACGCCGCTCAACCGGGATTCGCAGGGTTATGACGCGACGCTCGGCGTCCAGTTCATGCTTACCAACCTGATCCAGGCCGAGCTCGCCGGCGGCTATATGGCGCAGTACTTCAAGGACGGCCCACGCTCCAGCGTGCAGCGGCCCTCGGTGCGCGGCAGGATCGAGTGGTTTCCGACCGCGCTGACCACCGTGACAGCCAATGTCGATCGCAAGGTCGAGGATTCGGACACCGTGACGGCGCAGGCCTATATCGACTTCGGCGGGGGATTGCAGATCGACCACGAGCTTCGCCGCAACATCATCCTGACGGTGCTGGGGCAATACGACAACGATAGCTATATCGGCATCGACCGAACGGACCAGGTGAAGGTCGGCCGAGCCTATGTCACTTATCAGATGAATCGAGAGGTCGGGCTTGAGCTCGGCTATACGAGAACGGGACGATCGTCATCAGGCCCGGACGGGGGGCGGGACTATGTCGATAACGTCGTGTCGCTAACGGTCAGCCTGCGTCGCTGACCGCTCGTCGCCCGAACCGATAGAGATCCGTCCATGAAGCGTACCCTTCCCCCCTATGGGCACACCGTCCAGCCCTACGGTTACGAACCCACCGACATCGATATCTGGCAGCCGCAGGAGGAATCGTCCCGGCCGCTCGACCTCGGGCGTCTCCTCAGCATCTTCCGGCGTTGGCTGTGGCTGTTCGTGCTGGTGATGGTCGTTGCGCTGTCGCTCGGCGCGTACCTGACCTTCTCGCGGATTCCCACCTATACCGCGACCGGCAGCATCGTGGTCGACCTGCGCAAGCAGAACCTGATCAACAACAATATCAACCAGGTCCTGTCCGACCTGCCGGAGGATCCGAGCGTCGTCGACACCGAGGTGGAGATGCTGCGCTCCTATGCCCTCGCCCAGAAGGTGGTCGACGTCCTGGGGCTGCAGGACGACCCGGATTTCCAGCCCGACGCGACGCCCTCCTGGATCGATACCGCCAGGGACTGGACGATCGGGACGTTGCGGTCGCTGCTCCAGCCGGACCAAGGCGACACGCCGCCCGATCCGGCGCTGGCGCGCGAGGTCGCGCGGCAGACGGTCGTGCAGAACGTCTGGAACGGCCTCAGCGTCACGCGCAGTGGGACCACCAACCTGATCTACGTCTCCTATGACCTGTACGACCCGATCAAGGCGGCCAAGATCACCAATGCGTTCATGAACGAGTTCCTGGACATGGGGCTCGACCTCAAATTCGGCGCGACGCGGCGCGTCAGCACCTGGCTCAGTACCCGCCTGAGCGGGCTGCGCAACCAGGTCCAGCAGGCCGAGGCCGCGGTTGCCCAATATCGTGCCCGGAACGACCTGCTCAGCACGCAGGGCGCGACCCTGACCGAGCAGGAGATTTCCGGCCTCGACCAGCAGCTCGCGCTAGCGCGCGCCGATCAAGCCGAGGCGGACGCGCGCCTTTCGACCGCGCGCGCACAGCTTGCGCATGGCAGCACGGGCGAAGATGTCACGGCAACGCTCGATTCGCCGGTGATCCAGGGTATTCGCGCCCAGATCACCACGGTGAGCCAGAACCTGGCCGAACTCGAAACGCGGTACGGCCCGAAATACCCTGATCTGGTCAAGGCCAGGAAGCAGATCGCCGATCTTCAGGACCAACTGCACGCCGAGATCAAACGCATCCTGTCGAATCTGGAATCCCAGGCGACGGTCGCCCACCAGCGCACCGACTCGATCTCGCAGAGCCTCGCCAAGCTTCGCAACACGCTGGCGAACAACAACGAGGCGACCGTCCACCTGAATGAGCTCGAGCGGAACGCCGACTCCGCCAAGACGCTCTATGAGGCGTTCCTCGAACGCTACAAGCAGACCAGTTCCCTCGAAGGCATGTCCGACGCCGACGAGCGGATCGTCTCCTCCGCCGCCGTTCCGATCGTGCCCAGCGCGCCCAAGCCGCTGCTCAACATGGCGCTGGCGCTGGCGCTGGGTATCCTGGGCGGGCTGGGCGCGGTACTGTTGGCCGAGGCGCTCTCGACCAGCGTGCTGACGGCCGAGGATATCGAGCGGGACGTGCAGCTTCCCTGCCTCGCTTCGATCCCGCGCCTCGGCGCGCGCTGGCGGCACCCGCTGAGCAGGCGGAGCCCGTCGCGGGCCCTCCGCCTGATCGAGCGGGAGCCCGCCTCCGCCTTCGCCGAGGGCCTGCGCGCCCTGCGCAACGCGCTGCGCTTTTCGCGCACCAGCGATGCCGCGCAGGTGGTCTCCATCTCCTCGCCGCTGCCGCGCGAAGGCAAGACCACGGTGGCGATCTGCCTGGCGGCGATCGCCGCGCGCAGCGGCGCGCGCTCGGTCGTAGTGGATTGCGACCTGCGCCGGCGCGGCCTCAGCAAGGCCGTCGCGCGGCGGTCCCAGCGCGGCATCGTCGACGTGCTGCAGGGCAAGGCGACGATCGATGAGGTGTTGGTCCACGACCGGGTCCACGGCGTCTACTATCTCCCGATCACCCGGTCGGCCAGGGCGACGCTGGACATCCTGACCTCCCAGGCGATGGACGACCTGATCGGCGCGTTGCGGGATCGGTTCGACTTCGTCGTGCTCGACACCCCCCCTGTTCTGCCGGTGGCCGATGCCACCGTGGTTTCGACCAAGGCGGACGTGACCGTGCTGATGGCGCGATGGCGCAAGACGCCGCACGGCGCGCTGAAAGCAGCAGTCAAGATTCTGTATGCAGCGGGCATTCCGATCGCCGGGGTGGCGCTGAACGGCGTCAACCTGCGCCAGCAGGCGAAGTTCGGCTATGGCGACCCGGGCTTCTACTTCAACCACTACAAGACATATTACGGACTGGCCGATCCCATCCACGCCCGGATCGGCTACGACAAGGGCGGTGAGGTACCGAACCCAGAGGCTTGAATCGGCGGGCGGTCGCGAGCTGCGGCCGGGACACTTACCCCCGGATGCCCGGTGCGGCGGCCAGCGCCGCTTCGGCCGAGCGGGCCTCGGCCAGGCGGCCGAAGAGTAGGCCCAACGTCGTCCACAGGACGGCTTGCATCCCGAGTGAGGCGACCCGGAATTTCCACAGCACGGTCGCCGGGAAGTTCGCCGGGACTTCGTTGAGGTCGGGCAGCAGAAACTGCGCCGCCCCGACCAGGACGATGAACAGCAGTCCCGCCGCGATCCCGGCGCTCCACGCGCCGTGGCGCGCCGCCAGCTGGCGGCCGGCCCAGGTCGCCAGGACGCCGGACAGGACCGAGAGGCCCATCATCGCGAAATAAATCCTGGTCCGGAACGCGATGGTGTCCGCGGCGCCGACCGCCGGCGGGTTCGGCGGATACTTCAATGCGGGCACCAGGACGAGGACCACGAACGCACCGACGGCCAGGGCGAGGGCCAGCGCGCGCGGATCGCCGGCGCCGACACGGCCGTGGAGGAAGGCGAAGACCAGGGCGAACAGGCCGCCCATTGCCATTGCATAGACGAGCACGGCGGTCAGAAGTCCTACGGTGCTCTGCGTCTTGCGGCTGACGAGTTCGGTCTCGTGCTCATGCGTGGGGCCGGGGGCGGAGTGCTCGGCCGCCGCCAATTGCTCTTCCACGGCGATCGCGCGGTCGATCTGCGGTTCGCCGAACGTCTTCGCGCAGGCGAATGCCAGCAGGCCGGCGACAAGGCCGGCGAGCAGGCCGCGCAGCAGCAGGGCGCTGACAGTCATTGCCGCCTCAGTGGCAGGGGAAACCGAGCAGGTGCCTGCCGTCGTGAACGAATTCGTGCACGTACATGCCGTGCACGAGGGCTGTGGCGCCTTCCTCGACCCCGACGAAATAGATGGCGAACAACGCCACGAAACCGCCGAAAAGGGCCCAAGGCAAAAGCTCGCGAATGGGGATCGGGGCAACCCGCCGCCGCGCGCCGATGGCGACATCCATCATTTGCATCACCTCCCCAGGCACCGGTCTGCGGGAACGGCCGTCGACAGCTGGCATGACGCCATCTTGCCTCTCCCACGCTGACGCTCGCTGAGTACGGATGCTACAGAACGACGCGCAGAACGCAACTCACGCACATTACCGTGCACGGATCGTTGTGCGTGTGCAGCGGCCTGCTCGATCCTGTAGGCGGATGAATATGATCCTGTCCGGCAGCTAGAGCCGTTCGCCGTTTCATGAATTTGCTGGAAACGCTCTAAGCGCGCCGGCCCGCGGCGAGGCGCGCCCGGAGGCGGTCGAAATTGCCGGCGGCGGCGGCACGGTTACGCTGGACGGACGGACGGTAGGCGGCCGGGTCGAACCCGTGCAGGAGGGACGTTGCCGCTGCCCGCCATTCGGCGGCGTCCGCGTCACGGCCGATCACGGGCAGGCCGAATTCGCCGGCCAGGGCCCGGAGCTTGCCGGCGTTGTCGTCGACCACCAGCACCGGCTTGCCGGCCAGCACTCCCAGCAGCGCGCTGTGCAGGCGGTTGGTGATCACCAGCCGGGCGTCGCGATAGGCGGCAAGCACGTCTGCGGGGTCCGCGCTGACCAGGATTTCGGCGGGACACGGCGATGCGGTCGCGGCGTCCATCAGCGTCCGGCATTCGCGCACCACGGCGGCGTCGAGTACGTCGCGCACGTCGTGCGCCACGAACAGGACGCGCGGGGCGCCGATCGCCGCCGCGACCGCGTTGCCGATGCGGACGATCTGCTCTGGCGGGAAGCTGCGGCCTTCGCCCGGATCGTGGCAGGGCGCGATCACGAGCGGTCGGCGTTCCTCCGGGATCGGGCTCGGCGTGGACAGGACCGTGAGGTTGTGGCTGTCGAGGAAGATCAGGTCGGCGGTGACGGCGAATTTCGCCTGCCGACCGAACAGCGCGGCGGCCCGGTCGCGCGAGGCCGGATCGCGGAACGCCGTTTCGTCCGACAGCGCGAAGATCAGCCGCCACAGGCGGCGCAACACCGGCGACGGCGTCGCGCCCATGCCGACGCCCAGGACACGTACGCTGCCACCGGTGGCTCGGGCGATCGCGACCAGCGCCGCCATCGCGGCCAGATGCCATCGGCTGATATTGTTCCGGAGGATCTGGCCCGGCCCGATGACGATGTGGGCGCCGACTGCGCGGCGCGCCGCCGCAGGGAACTGATGCTTCAACGACAGGATCGGCGCGGCGGCGTCGGCGGCGCCGGGCTCCGGCCGGTGCCATTCGCCCGCGATGACCTCGACCGGAACCGGGTCCTGGCGCACCCCGGCGATGAGCTGCCGGCGCAGCAGCAGGTCACCCACGTTGCGCGTCAGGTCGCCCAGGATGAAGACGCTGTCCACTTCGGGCCGCGCGCCTAGCGCATGTCCAGGATGTGCCGCGGGTCGTCCCGCCCGGTCAGCACATGCCAGACGCCGCGCCAATTGCCGCGTACCCGCCCCCATCGGTCCACCCACGGCTCGGGACGCAGCGCCTTCAGATGGTTGGCCAGCAGGTTGTTCAGCACGAGTCTGGCGGCATAGCGCGGCGGCATCGTGCCCTTGCGGCTGAGGTAGAGCGGGTTGACCACCTGCGAATAGCCGAGCTTGGCGCCCGAGGTGCGCGCGCCCTTGACCCCGCGATGGACGCCGGCGAAGGCGTCGGTCCGCACCAGCCGGCCGCGCGGCAGCAATTGCGCTGCGAAGTCGATGTCCTCCTGCCAGCCGTAGAGCGCGAGGCGCTCGTCGAACCGGGCGTCCCCGATCGCGGCGGTGCGATAGACCATGTTGCAGCCGTAGAGCCCGAACATGTCCTTCAGGATGCGCGGCGATGACCGGGGCAGCCGGTCATGGGCGGCGATCAGCGCCTCGGCCTCCTCCAGGCCGACGCCGCGTGAGTTGATGCCGTCCGCCAGCAGCCGGCCATTGGCGCCCGCCACGTCCGGATGGAGCTCGAACAGGGCGGCCATTCCCGCCAGGGCATGGTCGGACGGCAGGTAGTCGTCGTCGAGGAACGCGATCACGTCGCATTCGCCGCGCACCAGATCCATGCCGCGGTTGCGCTGCGCCGGCAGGCCCTTGCCACCGGCCACGACCGCGACATGGCCGGGCAGGTCGGGCGGCAGGTCGGCGTCTCCCGTGACCGACAGCACGATCGCGCTAGGCCGGTGGTTCTGCCGGTCCAGCCGGACGAGCAACTGGCCGACCTCGGCCGGCCGGCCAAGCGTCGCGATCACGACGGCGATCCGTGTCGTGTCCGCCGTTACGGTGGTGCCGTGCTCCCCGGTCACGCGCCGACTCCTCCCTAGCTTTTCAACATCAGCCGGATGCTGTAGCGCCACAACGCAGGCGACACCAATAACAGCCGGGCGCCGGCCACGAGGTCGCCCGCATAAAGTCGCAGATCGCGAAGCATGAATGGCATCACCGCCGATCCCAGCAACATCGATACCGGCGTCGCCACCACGATGATCCAAATGTCCGGCCAGTGGAACAGGGCGGCCGTGGCGAGCGCCAGCCCCGCCAGCGAGACCAGCCAGCCCAGCACCCGCTCGGCCGGGCGGCCCTGCAGGACCACGACGGAATTGGTCATGCGATTGAGGCCGCTGCCCAGGCACATCAGCGACAGCCACAGGCAATAGGCGCCCGCGCCCTCGGCCTTGGCGCCGAAGGCGAGCCGCAGGACCGGCTCGCCCAGGACCGCGACCCCGAGTACGGCGCCGATGCCGCAGATCCAGGCGATGCCTGAGCCGACGCGCAGAACCTGGCGAAAGCGCGCGTCGTCACGGTCGGCCTGGGCAAGCGCCAGCGGGCCGAACAGCGATTCACACAACGCATTGGGCGCGATGCACAGGCCGGTCACAAGCTGCATGCACAGCGCGATATGCACGACGTCCGTCGGCGTCAACCGCCATTGGGCGATCAGGATCGGCCCGCGCCAGAACAGCATCGCCAGCAGCATCGAGCCCATCAGAGTCGGCGTCTCGCGCAGCAATTGCCGGCACAGCGACGGCGATATCCAGGGCCAGGTCCGCAACCGGATGCGGCTGCGGAACAGGTAGAGCGGGCCGACCAGAATCGGGCCGAGCGACAGCAGCGCCGCCACCAGTTCCAGGTTGCGGGTCGTGACCAGAACTGCGACCCGGATCACGGTCCCGACCAATTGTACCGCCACCGTCGCCGCGATGAAGAAGAC
>JBDZUN010000235.1:0-5131 GCA_040255145.1 Hyphomicrobiales bacterium
TCGGCGGCGGCCAGCGCCGCGTCGGCTTCGAGCCAGCGCAGCACCAGGACCAGCGCCTCGGCGGCGCGCAGTTCGGTGGACAGCGTGCGATAGCGCACCGCCTGCCGCGCCTGCCGCTTCAGGCCGGCCAGGCGGCCCTCGATCTCGCCCATCAGGTCGCCGAGCCGGGCGAGATTCGCTTCCGCCGCGCGCAGCTTCAATTCCGCCTCGTGCCGACGCGCGTGCAGGCCGGAAATGCCGGCGGCTTCCTCCAGGATCGCGCGGCGCTCGGCCGGCTTGGCGTTGATCAGCATGCCGACCCGGCCCTGGCCGACCATGGCGGGGGAGTGGGCGCCGACCGCGGCGTCGGCGAACAGGAGCTGCACGTCGCGCGCCCGCGCCTCGCGGCCGTTGACGCGGTAGACCGAGCCAGCTTCACGCTCGATGCGCCGGCTGACCTCCAGCACGTCGGTCGCGTTGAACGCGGCGGGCGCGCGGCGGGTGGCATTGTCGAGCTGCAGCGACACCTCGGCGGCGTTGCGGGCCGGCCGCGAAGCGGCGCCGGCGAAGATCACGTCGTCCATCCCACTGCCGCGCAGGCTCTTGGCCGAGCCCTCGCCCATGACCCAGCGCAGGGCCTCGACCAGGTTCGACTTGCCGCAGCCGTTGGGACCGACGATGCCGGTCAGGCCCGGCTCGAACTGCAGCTCGGTGGGATCGACGAACGATTTGAAGCCGGACAGCCGCAGGCACGTGAACTGCATGATCCGCTATCCCGAACGCCCGCGCGCCGCCGGCGCGGTTTTTCGCCTGGGGCTGGTCACGACTTGGCGAGCAGCGGGTCGATCAGCTTCGACATGGTATCGATGGTCATCTCGCCCGAATGGACCTTGCCGCCGATGATGAAGCTCGGCGTCGATTCGATCTCGTACTTCTTCTCGGCGTCGAGCCGGCTCTGCACGATCCGATCCATCAGCGGCTTGTCGGCCATGCAGGCGTCGAAATCGTCGTCGCTGACCCCGACGACCTCGCCGACCCGCTTCAGCGCGGCGACCGGGTCCTTGGCCGGGGCCCACTTCTCCTGCTGCTGGAACAGGAGCTGGACGACGCCGAAGAAACGGTCGGGCCCCGCGCAGCGCGCCAGCATGGCCGCGCGCACGGCGACCGCGTCGAGCGGAAATTCGCGGAACACCAGCCTGACCTTGCCGGGGTCGATATAGCGTTTCTGCAATTCCGGCAGCACGTCGAGGTCGAACCGCGCGCAGTGCGTGCAGGTCATCGAAGCGTATTCGATGATCTCGACGGGCGCGTCGGCCTTGCCGAGAACCATGTCGCCCTCGGCCCAATGGTGGCCATTCGGCTCGGCCGCGGGTGCTGCCTTCTTGGCGTCGGCCTTGGCCGCGATGGCGCGACCGCCCAGCATCGTTGCGGCGCCGGCCAGGCCAAGCCGGACGAAAAGCCGCCGGTTCAATCGGTTGACGGTCACGGTTTCCTCGACATGCAACATGATGGTGGGAACAGATGGTGGAAGCGCGGGGTGCCGTCCGCCCGGTCCCCGGATCGCATCCCGATGGATCGGCCGTAGCGGTTAGCCTATATATCCCATAACGCCCCGGCCCAACGCGGCCAAAGCCGATTTCAGCCGTGCGTCATTCACGGAATCGAGAAACGCGCCCAGCGCCGCTTCCTCCGATTCGCTCAGGGGACGCGACCGTTCGGGCGGCGCGGCGGGTTTCGGCGGCAGCGGTCCCTGGATCAGGCGCAGGCGCGCGACGGCGCGATAGCCGTAAAAGGTGTTGATGCGTTCGATCACCACTGGCTCCAGGTGCAACAGCTCGATGCCGAGCGCGCCGTCGACCCGGACATGCAGCACGGCGCCCTGGGCTTCACCGTCGCGGGTCGCGCCGCCGCGCGGCCGGCGCAGCCGCTCCGGCATGGTGTGGCGGGCCAGCGCGGGGCCGACGATCAGCGGCCATTTGGCCACGATCTCGGGATGGGTGAAGCCGTTGCGCTTGAACGCCGCCCGCAGGACGGGCGCGGTGCGGGCGTCGACGCGTTGCAGCCCGCGACGGATACGTAGCGCCGGAATGGCTTGTCGCTCCATGGGCCGCACTTTCGCCGGATCGCGATGAGCGTGCAAGCGGACCTTCTGCTCGATTGGTACGACCGGCACCGCCGCGTGCTGCCCTGGCGCGCCGAGGCGGGCGCGCGGCCCGATCCGTACCGCGTCTGGCTCAGCGAGATCATGCTGCAGCAGACGACGGTGGCCGCGGTCGCGCCGTATTTCCGCGCCTTCCTGCATCGCTGGCCGCGAATCGCCGACCTCGCGGCCGCGCCGCGCGACGACGTGCTGCACGCCTGGCAGGGGCTCGGCTATTACGCGCGGGCGCGCAACCTGCACGCCTGCGCCCAGGCCGTGGCCGCGGACCATGGCGGCCGCTTTCCCGACACTGCCGCGGCGTTGCGGCGCCTGCCCGGCATCGGCGCCTATACCGGCGCGGCCATCGCCGCGATCGCGTTCGGCGAGCAGATTCTGGCGCTCGAAGCCAATGGCGAACGCGTGTTCGCCCGGCTATTCGGCATCGAGACGCCGTTGCCGGCGGCGAAGCCGGAGATCGCGGCGATGGCCGAAGGCCTGGTGCCGGCCGCCCGGCCGGGCGATTTCGCGCAAGCGGTGATGGACCTCGGCGCGACGGTGTGCACGGTCAAGCGGCCGTCATGCCCGCGCTGTCCATGGCAGGATTCATGTGTCGCGGCGGCCCGGGGCATCGCGGAAAGCCTGCCGCGCAAGGCGCCGAAGGGCGAGAAGCCGCTGCGGCGCGGGGTCGCGTTCTGGCTGCGCCGCGGCGATGGCGCGGTGCTGCTGCGCCGGCGGCCGGACAAGGGCCTCCTGGGCGGCATGATGGAGGTGCCGTCGACCCCGTGGCGCGAGGCGCCGTGGTCAATGGCGGAGGCGCTTTTCCACGCGCCGCTCCCGGCGTCGTGGCAACCGCGCCTCGGCCTGGTGCGGCACGGCTTCACCCACTTCGATCTCGAACTGACGTTGCTCGCCGGGCGGGTCGCCGGTGACGGCGCCGCGGCGACCGGCGAATGGGCGTCGCTCGACCGGCTCGGCGACCACGCCTTGCCGACCTGCATGCGCAAGGTGGTCGCTCACGCGCTCGACGAAGGGCTTCCCCTCGCCGCACCGATCGGGTGAATTGGCGCCGGTCATCAATGGGAATCAATCACAGGAGGATCGGATGGGCTTCGGCGGTCTGGAAGGCAAGGTGGCGGTGGTGACGGGCGCGGCGCGCGGATTGGGCCGCGCCTATGCCAAGGCGTTCGCGGCGGAAGGGGCGCGCGCCGTCGCGCTCGACCTCGGCGATTGCGCCGAGACGGTGCGCGAGATCGAGCAGGCCGGCGGCCAGGCGCTCGGCCTTGCCTGCGACGTCGCCGACATGCAGAGCTGCCGGGACGCCGCCCAGGCGACGCTCGACAGATTCGGGCGCATCGATATCCTGGTCAACAACGCCGCCCTCTACGGCTCGCTCAAGGGCGGGCGGTTCGACGCCCTGCCCGAAGACGAGTGGGAAGCCTGCATGCGGGTCAACGTGACCGGCATCTGGAATTGCTGCCGCGCCTTCGTGCCCGGCATGCGCGAGCAGGGCGCCGGCGCGATCGTCAACATCTCGTCGCTCGCCGCGACCTATGGTCTCGCTTTCGCGCTGCACTACACCACGTCCAAGGGCGCGGTGATCGGCATGACCCGCGGCCTGGCGCGGGAGCTCGGCCGCTACAACATCCGGGTCAACGCGGTCGCGCCCTCGGCGGTGCTGACCGAAGGCACCGACGAGTTCTTCGGCGACCGCAAGGAGGAGACGTTGAAGGTGATCTCCGGCCAGCAGGCCCTGCGCCGCAACCTCTCGACCGACGATCTCGTGGGCGCGATCCTGTTCCTGACCTCGGATGCCGGCGCGATGGTGACCGGCCAGACGCTGTCGGTCGACGGCGGCACGGTGTTCAGCTAAGCGACGGTCGGCGGACGGGAAGCGGCAGCGGTGGGCGTCTTCGACCGGGTATATCACTGGACTCTGGACAAGGCCGGCCGCCGCTCCGCGCCCGGATGGCTTGCGGCGGTGTCGTTCGCCGAAAGCTCGTTCTTCCCGATTCCGCCCGACCTTCTGCTGATCCCGATGGTGCTGGCGCGCCCGCGTGACTGGTGGCGGCTATCGCTGCTGTGCACGGTCAGCTCGGTGATCGGCGGCATACTCGGCTACGCCATCGGCTATTCGCTCTACGCGGTGGTCGGTCAGCCGATCATCCACTTCTACGGGCTGGAGCATCAGTTCGATTCGTTCGTGCGGATGTTTCAGGCCAATGGCGGCTGGATCCTGGTCGCCAAGGGCATGACGCCGATTCCCTACAAGCTCCTGACCATCACGTCCGGCGTCGCGCATCTCAATTTCGGCGTGTTCATTGCGGCGTCGATCCTGTCGCGCTCGCTGCGCTTCGTGATCGTCGCGGGGCTCCTGAGGCTTTATGGCGAGCGGGCGCGGGGTTTCGTCGAGAAGCGCCTGACCCTGTTCGGCTCGCTGTTCGTCGCCCTGCTGGTCGGCGGGTTCGTGCTGCTCAAATTTTTGTAAGGTCTCTGGAATGCGGCAGGGGCGTCGGGATGTCGTAGACAAATCCGCCCGAGGATTCGGCTTCATGCAACCGGCGCTGTTGATGTCCTGGCAGGTTTGGGCGGTGCTGGCGGCCATCTTCGCGGCGCTCACCGCCATCTTCGCCAAGCTGGGGGTCGAGAGCGTCAGTTCCGACCTCGCCACCTTCATCCGCGTCGTCGTCGTTCTGGCCGCCCTGATCGTCCTGCTGACCGCGACGCGCCAATGGCGGCCGCCCGGCGCGATTTCGGGCCGGACCTATCTGTTCCTGATCCTGTCCGGGCTCGCGACCGGGGCGTCGTGGCTCTGCTACTTCCGGGCGCTGAAGCTCGGCGAAGCCGCCAGGGTGGCGCCGATCGACAAGCTGAGCGTCGTCATGGTCGCGGTGATCGGCACTTTGTTCCTGGGCGAGCGGCTGGGCGGCGCCGGCTGGGTCGGTATCGTGCTGATCGCCGCCGGCGCGGCCCTGGTGGCGCGCTGACGCCGAAACGGAAATCCCCCTTCGCCTG
>JBDZUN010000235.1:5141-5462 GCA_040255145.1 Hyphomicrobiales bacterium
CGCCTGGACGGCGATTTCGCTCTAGGTTGGCCCATGGCCTTGCAGGGACCGATCTTCGAGCCGCCGGCGACGCGCGCGGCATTCGCCTGCCGCCCGGCAGAGAGCCGCGGCCGATGGCACGACGAGCCCGAAAGCGCGACGCGCACGGCGTTCCAGCGCGACCGCGACCGCATCGTGCATTCGGCGGCCTTCCGGCGGCTCAAGCACAAGACGCAGGTTTTCGTCTATCACGAGGGCGACCATTACCGGACCCGCCTGACCCATTCGCTCGAAGTGGCGCAGATCGCCCGCTCCATCTGCCGGGTGCTGGCCCTCGACGAG
>JBDZUN010000010.1:0-26656 GCA_040255145.1 Hyphomicrobiales bacterium
CGCTTCGCCTTTCGTTGCGCCGTCAGTGCGGCTGGACCATGTCCTCGGGGCGCACCAGCCGGTCGAACTCCTCTCCCGTGACAAAGCCGAGGCGCGTGGCCTCCTCGCGTAGGGTGGTGCCGTTCTTGTGCGCCTCCTTGGCGACCTTGGCGGCGTTGTCGTAGCCGATCCGGGGCGCGAGCGCGGTGACGAGCATCAGCGAGCGGTGCATCAGGTCGGCGATGCGGTCGCGGTTGGCCACGATGCCGACCACGCAATTGTCGGTGAAGCTGACGCAGCCGTCGGCCAGGAGGCGGATCGACTGCAGCAGGTTGTAGATCAGAACCGGCTTGAAGACGTTGAGCTCCATATGGCCCTGGCAGCCGGCCACGCTGATCGCCGTGTGATTGCCCATCACCTGGGCACAGACCATGGTCAGCGCCTCGGCCTGGGTCGGGTTGACCTTGCCCGGCATGATCGACGAGCCGGGCTCGTTCTCCGGAAGGCTCAGCTCGCCCAGGCCGCAGCGCGGACCGGAGCCGAGCAGGCGGATGTCGTTGGCGATCTTCATCAGGCTGACCGCCAGCGTGTTGAGCTGCCCCGCCATCTCGACCACGGCGTCGTGGGCGGCCAGCGCCTCGAACTTGTTCGGCGCGGTCTCGAAAGGCAGGCCGGTGATCGCGGCGATCCGCTCCGCCACCGCCTCGGCGAAGCCCGGCTTGGCGTTGAGGCCGGTGCCGACCGCGGTGCCGCCCTGCGCCAGGTAGTAGAGCCGCTTCAGTGCGTCGCGCACGCGGGCGGTGCCGTTCGCGACCTGCTGGGCGTAGCCCGAGAATTCCTGGCCGAGCGTCAGCGGCGTCGCGTCCTGGAGGTGGGTGCGGCCGATCTTGACGATATCCGCCCATTCGCGCGCCTTGGCGTCGAGCGCAGCGTGCAGCTTTTCCAGCGCCGGCAGCAGGGCGCCGTGCACCTCGCGCACCGCCGCGACGTGCATCGCGGTCGGGAAGGTGTCGTTCGACGACTGGCTGCGGTTCACGTCGTCGTTCGGATGGACAAGGTCCTTCGATCCGCGCTGGCCGCCCAGGATCTCGATCGCGCGATTGGCGATCACCTCGTTGGCGTTCATGTTGGACTGGGTGCCTGAGCCGGTCTGCCACACCACCAGCGGGAATTCGTCGTCCAGCTTGCCCGCGATCACCTCTTCAGCGGCGGCAACGATGGCGTCGCCGACCTTCGGGTCGAGCGCGCCGCTCGCCACGTTGGCCTGGGCCGCGGCCTTCTTGATGATGCCCAGCGCGTGCACCAGCGGCACCGGCATGCGCTCCACCCCGATGCGGAAGTTGCGGCGGGACCGCTCGGTCTGCGCGCCCCAATAGCGATCCGCCGGCACCTCGATGGGACCGAAGGAATCGGATTCGGTGCGGGTCGCCGCTGCGCTCATCGGGGTCTCCTGGCCTTATGCGGATGATGGGGGTTGATAGCAGGCCGGTCGTGCCGGTCAAGACAGCCGTTACGGCTGTTTTCCACGGCCCGTACCGCCCGCGCCGCATCCTTCGAGGTTCGCTGTCGCTCGCACCTCGGGATGAGAAACGGCACGATGGTTTCGAGCCGGCAGTATTATCCGGCTATTTCTTGCGGAACAGGTCGAGCTCGACGACCTCGCCGCTCGGCTTCGCCGCTTCCGCTTCCGATTCCGGCGCCTTCTCCCCGTCCTCGTCGTCGGGGCGGGCGCCGAGCTCGGTCGGCGTCTCGCCTTCGGCCTGGAATTGCAGGCCGAACTGTACGCTCGGGTCGTAGAAGGCCTTGATCGCGGCGAACGGCACCTCCATCCGGGCGGGCACCTGGTTGAAGCTCAGATTGACGCTGAAGCGGTCGTCCCGCACCTCGAGGTCCCAGAACTGGTGCTGCAGGACGATGGTCATCTCCTGCGGGTATTTTTCGCGGACGAAGGGCGGCATCTCCACGCCCGGATGGCGGGTGCGGAACGTGATGAAGAAATGATGCTCGCCGGGCAGGCCGCTCTTCTCGGTACGCCGCAGCACCTCGCGCACTACTCCGAGAAGGGCGCCCTGGACCATCAGGTCGTAGCGCATGGTGTCGCCGGCGGCGGTATCCCCTGGCATCGTGCGGTTCCCTTGCTCTGTCGCTAACCCTAGTCCCGGCGCTTCGCGCGTCAAGCGATCATGGACGCCGGGCGATGTCTTCGATGGAGTCAACGGGCAAGGGGTGCGCTTCCTTCGCGCACGCCGCCGTGTCCCGGCGTCGCGCGAATGCAAAGCCGGGGGCAGGCTGGCAGGCGGAGAACGAGGCCGGCAGGCGTGCCGGCTCAGTCCTTATATTCGATCAGGATCGAGCGGTACGGCATCTTGCCGTTGTTGCGTGCCCATTCGACGCCGCCCTTCTTGATGAAATGGGTCCTGCCGCGTTCGACCGGCAGTTCGATATGGCCTTCGAAATCGCCCTGGCTGCCGGGCAGCGTATCCGCCTCGATCACGTCGCCGGCGACGTCGCACAGGAGGTAGTCGTGCTCGTGCCGGTGGGCCTTCAGCACCTCGCCGGGCGCGAGCCGCTGGTCCCAGATCCGCACCTGATCGTCCTCATAGAGCACGCGGGTCGCGATCGGATGCAGCTTCTCGGTCGTTCCGGTAGCTTGGCTCATGCTTTCCTCCCTTATTTTGGGAAAGCTTAGCCGGCTTGGCCCGCGCCCGGAAGCGCCTCGCGCGCCGAAGGTGTTCGATTGACGGGGCGCGTCCCGCGCTCTAAGGCCGCTGCACGCGACCTTCCGCCACCATCACCAACCAAGGGACACCGATGACCCGACGCATTCGCAAGGCCGTGTTTCCTGTCGCCGGCCTCGGCACGCGCATGCTGCCGGCCGCCAAGACCGTGGCCAAGGAAATGCTGACCGTCGTGGACCGGCCGCTGATCCACTACGTCGTGGCCGAGGCGCGAGCCGCCGGCATCGAGCACTTCATCTTCGTTACCGGGCGCGGCAAGGCGGCGATGGAGGACTATTTCGACCATCACGTCGAGCTTGAGGACACCTTGCGCGCCAAGGGCAAGACCGAGATTTTGGACGCATTGCTCGCCGACCTGCCCACGGAGGGCGAAATCTCCTATGTCCGCCAGATGGCGCCGCACGGCCTGGGCCACGCCGTCTGGTGCGCGCGCCACATCGTCGGCGACGAGCCGTTCGCGGTGGTGCTGCCCGACATGATCATGGACGCCGAGCCGTCGGCGCTCGGCCAGGCGGTGCGGGCCTATGAGCAGGTCGGCGGCAATATCGTGGTGGTCGAGCCGTGCCCGCAGGGCGAGGCCCACAAATACGGCATCGTCGCGCTGGAGCGGCAGGACGGCCGGCTCAACCGCATGACCGGGATGGTCGAGAAGCCGGCGCCGGGCACCGAGCCGTCCAACCTGTTCATCTCCGGCCGCTATATCCTGCAGCCCGAAATCTTCGAGGTGCTGGGCGCGCGGGAGCGCGGCGCCGGCGGCGAAATCCAACTCACGGACGCCATGCTGCGCCTGCTGGAGCGGCAGGATTTCCACGCCCTGGAATATGAAGGCATGACATACGATTGCGGCGACAAGTTCGGCTTGCTGCGCGCCAATATCGCGATGGCGCTGAAACGCTCCGATATGGCTGAAGTGTTGAAGGAGTACATGCGAACCGTACTTGCATAGGGTGGGCCATGCGCGGATGGCTGCTGGCCGGTGTTTCGACGCTGGCGATAGGCGCGGCAATCGGGCTTCGGAGCGATCGGCGGCAGATTGGCTTGAACCGATCCATGGCGAGAGCGCGGCGCCGTCGGCGCGAGGATTTCGACAGGGACGCGGTCATCCGCGACTTTCTGCTCTATTTCGTCCTGCCGGTCTGGATGGCGGCAGGGGTCGCCGATTGCGCCTGCCATTTCGCATCTGACCTGCAGACCACGACCGGGCCCAAGGAATCGCTGATCCATCTGCTGATGCTGGCTGAGGTCGGGTTGCCGATCGTCGCCGGCCTGTTCCTCGAAATAACGTCGCCGGTGCTGGCCCTGATGATCGCGTCCTGGTTGCTGCACGACGCGACGGCCTTGTGGGATGTGCACTATGCGGTCACGGCGCGCGAGGTGACGCCGATCGAGCAACACGTCCATTCGTACCTCGAAATGCTGCCGCTGATGGCGATCGGCTTCGTCGGCGTCCTCTACTGGCCGAACCTGGCCGGCTTGCTCGGCATCGGCGGCCATCGGCCGGACTGGTCGATCCGGCTGAAGCGCGACAAGCTGCCCAGGCGCTATGCGCCGATCGTCCTGGGCCTGACCGTGCTGCTGGAATGGTTGCCGTACCTGACCGAGCTGGGCCTCGGGTTGAAGGAAAACCACGGCCGGCTCAAGCCGCCGCCAGCGCGTGCGGCGGCCCGCTAGGCCGGCATCCGTCGCCACCGGCGAATGCCCGGTGGTGGCCACTCCATTTTCCGAGGAACCGCACCGCCGATGGATGCAACGCCCGCGCCCGGTCCCAGGGTGGTCATCGTCGGAGGAGGCTTCGGCGGGCTCCAAGCGGCGAGGGCGCTCGCTGGCGCCCCGGTGCAGGTCACCGTGATCGACCGCGAAAACCACCATACATTCCAGCCGCTGCTCTACCAGGTCGCCACGGCGGCGCTGTCGCCGGCCGATGTGGCGTGGCCGATCCGGCATATCCTGCAGCGCCAGGACAACGCGACCGTGATCATGGCGGCGGTCCATGGCGTCGACGCCGAGGCGAGGCTCGTCCACACGGATTCGATCAGCGTCCCCTACGACTTCCTGGTCGTCGCGACGGGTGCGACCCACTCCTATTTCGGCCATGACGAGTGGGCGGCGTTCGCGTCCGGCCTGAAGGGGGTCGAGGATGCGATCCGCATCCGCCGTCGCTTTCTTACGGCGTTCGAGCAGGCCGAGCTGACCGAGGATCCATCCGCGCGGGAGCGGTTTCTCACATTCGTGATCGTCGGCGGTGGACCGACCGGCGTCGAGATGGCCGGGGCGATGGCCGAGGTCGCACGCCAGACTCTGGCGGCCGACTTCCGGCGCAGCGACCCGCGCAGTTCCAGGATTGTGCTACTGGAAGCCGGGCCGCGGGTGCTGCCCGTCTTTCCGGAATCGCTGTCGGGTTATGCCCGGCGCGCGCTGGAGCGCATGGGCGTCGAGGTGCGGACCGGGACGCCCGTCACGCAGTGCGATGCGAACGGGGTCGTATTGGAAGGCGGCCAGCGCATTTCCGCCTCGACCGTGATTTGGGCGGCGGGCGTGGTCGCTTCGCCGGCCGCAGCCTGGCTGGGGGCGGCGTACGACCGCGCCGGGCGCGTCAAGGTCGAACCCGACCTGTCATTGCCCGGCAGACCCGAAATCTTCGTCGTCGGCGACACCGCCAGCGTTCTCGACCCGGCCGGCCATCCGGTACCGGGCATCGCGCCGGCGGCCAAGCAGATGGGCGCCTATGTCGGCAAGCGGATTTGGTCCCGGATCGCCGGCGACCCGCCGTCACCGCCGTTCCGCTACGTCCATCGCGGCGATCTGGCGACGATCGGCCGGCGGAGCGCCGTGGTGAAGCTGCGTCACCTGAGACTGAAGGGCGTTGCCGGCTGGCTGTTCTGGAGCGTGGCGCACATCTACTTTCTGATCGGCCTGCGCAACCGCTTCGTCGTCGCGTTCAACTGGTTCTGGGACTACGTGACGTTCCAGCGCGGCGCGCGGCTCATCACGCAGGATCGACCCCCGGACGGCTAGGCCTTGGCGTCCTGGGGCGTCGAAGTCTGAAGCGCCAGCGCGTGAAGCTGCTCGCCCATCCGGCCGCGCAGCGCGGCATAGACCATCTGGTGCTGCTGCACCCGGTTCTTGCCGTGGAAGGCGTCTGAGACCACCAGCGCCGCATAATGGTCGCCGTCGCCGGCCAGATCCTGGATTTCGACCCGGGCGTCGGGCAGCGCCTGCTTGATCAGGTGCTCGATCTCTTGGGCGTTCATCGCCATGGATGCTCTCCTCGGGGTGGGCTCAGGCCGGCGCTGCCATATAGTTCGGGAACCAGCCGTCATGCGTCGCGCGCAGGCGGTCGAGCGGCAGCCGCGTTGTGCCGAACGCTACCGCGTCGCCGCCCGCCGTGCCGATCCGCGCCGCCGGCACGCCGGCCGCTGCCGCCTCGGCCAGTACCGCCCCGGCCGCCGTCGGGTCGAGCGCGACCAGATAGCGCGCCTGGTCCTCGCCGAACAGCCAGGCGTGCAGCGGCAGGCCGGATTCGGGTGCCGCGACCGTCGCGCCGCGGCCGCCGGCCAGCGCCATCTCGACCAGCGCGATCGCCAGCCCGCCGTCGGACAGGTCGTGGACCGCGCCCGCGACGCGGCGGTGGATCAGGTCGCGGACGAAGTCGCCGTTGCGCCGCTCGACATCGAGGTCGACCGGCGGCGGCGCACCGTCAGCCCGGCCCAACACGTCGCGCAGGTAGATCGACGCGCCGAGATGACCGGCCGTCGCGCCGATCAGCAGGATCGCGTCGCCGTCGCGGGCGAGGCCGATGCGCGCGGTCGCGGCGAGGTCGGCAATCAGGCCGACGCCGCCGACCGCAGGCGTCGGCGGGATCGCCGCGCCCTCGGTCTCGTTGTAGAGCGAGACGTTGCCGGACACGACGGGGAAGGCGAGGGCGCGGCACGCCTCCGCCATGCCCTGGATGCAGCCGACCAGCTGGCCCATCGTTGCGGGCCGTTCGGGATTGCCGAAATTGAGGCAGTCGGTGATAGCCAGTGGCTCGGCCCCGACCGCGGTCAGGTTGCGCCAGGCTTCCGCCACCGCCTGCCGGCCGCCGGCGACCGGGTCGGCGAGGCAGTAGCGCGGCGTCACGTCCGTGGTCATGGCGATGCCCTTGCCGGTGCCGTGCACCCGGACGACGGCGGCGTCGCCGCCCGGCCGCTGCACCGTGTCGCCCATGACCATGTGGTCGTATTGCTGCCAGACCCAGCGGCGGCTGCACAGGTCGGGCGATCCGACCAGACGGAGGATTGCGTCCTCCAGGTCGTTCGGCGCCGGTACCGCCTGCGGGTCGAGCACGACGCGCGGCTCCGTCGGTCGCCACGGCCGGTCGTAGACCGGCGCCTCGTCGGCCAGGGCCGACAGCGGCAGGTCGGCGGCGACCGCGCCGCGATGGCGCAGCACCATGCGCCCGGTATCGGTGGTTTCGCCGATCACGGCGAAGTCGAGCTCCCACTTCTCGAACACCGCGCGCGCGGCGGCCTCGCGGTCGGGGCGCAGCACCATCAGCATGCGCTCCTGGCTTTCCGACAGCATGATCTCGTAGGCGTCCATGCCGGTCTCGCGGCATGGCACGCGGTCGAGGTCCAGTTCGATGCCGACGCCGCCTTTCGAGGCCATTTCCACGGACGACGAGGTCAGGCCGGCGGCGCCCATGTCCTGGATCGCGACCACCGCGTCGCCCTGCATCAACTCCAGGCAGGCTTCCAGCAGCAGCTTCTCGGTGAACGGGTCGCCGACCTGGACTGTGGGTCGTTTCTCCTCGGCATCGGCGCCGAATTCGGCCGAGGCCATGCTGGCGCCGTGGATGCCGTCGCGCCCGGTCTTCGAGCCGACATACACCACCGGCAGCCCGGCGCCGGGCGCCGCCGAATAGAAGATGCGGTCGCGGTCGACCAGGCCGACCGTCATCGCGTTGACCAGGATGTTGCCGTTGTAGCCGGGGTCGAAATCGACCTCGCCGCCGACCGTCGGCACGCCGATGCAATTGCCGTAGCCGCCGATGCCGGCGACGACGCCGGCGACCAGGTGCCGGGTCTTCGGGTGGTCCGGCGCGCCGAAGCGCAGCGCATTCAGGTTGGCGATCGGGCGTGCGCCCATGGTGAACACGTCGCGCAGGATGCCGCCGACCCCGGTCGCTGCGCCCTGATAAGGCTCGATGAACGAGGGATGATTGTGGCTCTCCATCTTGAACACCACCGCCTGGCCATCGCCGATATCGACGACGCCGGCATTCTCGCCGGGGCCCTGGATTACCCGCGGTCCTTCAGTCGGCAATGTTTTCAGCCACTTCCGGGACGATTTGTAGGAACAATGTTCGTTCCAGGCGGCCGAGAACAGGCCAAGCTCGGTCACGTTCGGCACCCGGCCGACCAGCGCGACGATGTGCTCGTACTCGGCCTCGGTCAGGCCGTGGTCGAGCGCCAGCGCCAGGGTCGCGTCTGTCTGGCGCCGGGTCGTCGCCGCCTGCGTCACGACAGATGCTCCACGATCGAGCGGAAGAAGGGCTTGCCGTCCTCGCCGCCCAGCGCTGCGTCGGCCAGCCGCTCCGGGTGCGGCATCAGCCCGAGCACGGTGCCGCCCGCGTCCAGGATGCCGGCGATGTTACGGCGCGATCCATTGGGGTTGGCGGCGTCGGTCGGCTCGCCGTCGGATGTGACATAGCGGAAGGCGACGCGGCCTTCGCCCTCCAGCCGGTCCAGGGTGGCGTCATCGGCGAAATAATTGCCGTCGCCGTGGGCGATCGGAATGCGGATGACTTGGCCCTTTTCGTAGCGTCTGGTGAACGGTGTGTCGGCTTCTTCAACACGAAGATGAACATCACGGCATACGAAGTCGAGCCCGGCGTTGCGCATCAGCGCGCCGGGCAGCAGGCCGGCCTCGGTCAGCGCCTGGAAGCCGTTGCAGATGCCGACGGTCGGCACGCCGGCTTTGGCGCGGGCGACCACGGCCGGCATGATCGGCGCGCGCGCGGCCATCGCGCCGCAGCGCAGGTAGTCGCCGAACGAGAAGCCGCCCGGTAGCACGATCAGGTCGACGTCCGGCAGCTCGGTGTCGCGATGCCAGACCATCAACGGCGCGATGCCGCTGGCCCGTTCGAGGGCGACGGCGACGTCCCGGTCGCAATTCGCACCCGGGAATACGATGACGGCGGATTTCATAGGATGGATATGAGGTTGCAGATCGTCATTGCGAGCGGAGCGAAGCAATCCACCGTTCGAGGCAGCCCTTTCACAGCGCAGCCCCGGCAGGCTATTCCGACAGTTCGACGGAATAGGTTTCGATCACCGGATTGGCCAGCAGCTTGGCGCACATCGAATCGATGGTCGCGCGCGCCTTGGTCCGGTCGGTCTCGTCCAGCTCGATCTCGATCGACTTGCCCTGGCGCACCTCGCGCACGCCGTCGAAGCCGAGCGCGCCGAGCGCGTGCGAGATCGCCTTGCCTTGCGGATCGAGTACGCCGGATTTGAGCGTGACGAGAACCTTGGCCCTCACGACCCACCCTCGGCGACCGAGCTCGTGGCAGCCGCCTCGCGTGTCGACACCTCGGGCAATACGCCGAGCCGGCGCGCGACCTCCTGATAGGCTTCGGTGACGCCGCCGAGGTCGCGGCGGAAGCGGTCCTTGTCCATCTTCTCGTTGGTTTCCGTGTCCCACAGCCGGCACGAATCGGGGCTGATCTCGTCGGCCACGACCACGCGGTACTGCTCGTTCTCGTAGAGCCGGCCGAATTCCAGCTTGAAGTCGACCAGCCGGATGCCAATGCCGAGGAACAGGCCGACCAGGAAATCGTTCACCCGCAGCGCCAGCGACATCATGTCGTCGATGTCTTGCGGCGTGCCCCAGCCAAAGGCGGTAATGTGCTCCTCGCTGACCATGGGGTCCCCGAGCTCGTCGTTCTTGAAATAGAACTCGATGATCGAGCGGGGCAGGGGCGTCCCCTCGGGGATGCCGAGCCGGGTCGACAAGGAGCCGGCGGCGACGTTGCGCACCACGACCTCGACCGGGATGATCTCGACCTCGCGGATCAACTGCTCGCGCATGTTGAGACGCTTCAGGAAGTGCGTCTGCACCCCGATCGCGTTCAACTGGCTCATGATGTATTCGGAGATGCGGTTGTTCAGCACCCCCTTCGCGGCGATCTGCGCGCGTTTCTTGTTGTTGAAGGCGGTTGCGTCGTCCTTGAAATACTGGACAAGCGTCCCCGGCTCGGGCCCTTCGTACAGAACCTTGGCCTTGCCCTCGTAAACTCGTCTGCGGCGTGTCATGGCTGTCCTCGCGCCCCGGCGCGAACGCAAATCCGGGCGGCCCTATGGAGCCCGAATCCGCGAGGGCGGGGGCAGGGCCGAGGCATCGAAATCTAGCCTACCTCGCCCCGCGAAACAAATGATGACGGGGCGTATGGGCCCGGCGGGTCGCCGCCGGCTTGATTTGCCCACGCGGCAAATTTATCTGCTGTCTCATGTCCATTGTGGGAGCCCGGCATGACGACTTTCGATGAACGCCAACGGAGTGCCGAGGCGCGCTACGCCCGTGAGCAGGAATTCGCGTTCAAGGCGCAGACGCGCGCAGCGAAACTGCTCGGGCTTTGGGCCGCCGAGCAGCTCGGCCTTTCGGGCGCAGAGGCCGAATCCTATGCCCGCGACGTGGTGCGCGCCGACTTCACCGAAGCCGGCATCGAGGATGTCGTGCGCAAGGTGAAGGCCGACTTCGACGTCAAGGGGGTCGACGTCACCGACCATGCGATCCGCCGCCGCATGACCGAGTACACCGCGGACGCGCTGACGGCGCTCGCCAGGGAGGCCGAGGCCTGATCAGATTCCGCCGCCCGACATGACCACAGCCTCGATACCGAACACGCGACGGAAGATCGCGTCGACCTGGGCGGTGTGATAGCCGAGGTCGAACGCCGACTCGAGCGTGGTGACGGACAGCTTGCCGCGCACGTCGGGGTCGGCCTTCAGCCGATCGAGGAACGACCCGCCTTGCTGCCACACCGCCATCGCGTTGCGCTGGACGATGCTATAGGCGTCCTCGCGCGAGATGCCGGCCTGGGTCAGGGCGAGCAGTACGCGCTGCGAATGGACCAGGCCGCCCAGATGGTCGAGGTTGGCCCGCATCCGCTCCGGATAGACCACCAGCCGGTCCATCAGGCCGGCGAGGCGGGCGAGCGCGAAATCTAGCGTCACCGTCGCGTCGGGGGCGATCATGCGCTCCACGCTCGAATGCGAGATGTCGCGCTCGTGCCATAGCGCAACGTTCTCGAGGGCGGGCAGGGCGTAGGCGCGCACCATCCGCGCGAGTCCGGTCAGGTTCTCCGACAGCACCGGATTGCGCTTGTGCGGCATGGCCGACGAGCCCTTCTGGCCGGGATCGAACGGCTCCTCCGCCTCCAGCACCTCGGTCCGCTGCAGGTGACGGATCTCGGTCGCCAGCCGTTCGACCGAGCCGGCGATGACCGCGAGGGTGGCGAAGAACATCGCATGCCGGTCGCGTGGGATGACCTGGGTCGAGATCGGCTCGGGCTTCAGGTCGAGCGCGCGGGCGACGTGTTCCTCCACCCGCGGGTCGATATTGGCGAAGGTGCCGACCGCACCGGAGATCGCACAGGTCGCGATCTCCTCCCGCGCCGCGACCAGGCGCTCGCGCGCACGGCCGAACTCGGCATAGGCCTGCGCCATCTTGAGGCCGAAGGTGGTCGGTTCGGCATGGATGCCGTGGCTGCGGCCGACGCACAGGGTGCGCTTGTGCTCGAAGGCGAGGCGCTTCAGCACGGGGAGCAACGCATCGAGATCGGCCAGCAGGATGTCGGAGGCCCGCGCAAGCTGCACCGCGAGGCAGGTGTCCAGCACGTCGGACGACGTCATGCCCTGGTGGACGAAGCGCGCTTCCGGCCCGACATGCTCGGCCAGGTTGGTCAGGAAGGCGATCACGTCGTGCTTGGTCTCGCGCTCGATGGCGTCGATGCGCTCGATCTCGAAGGCGCCCTTCTCCCATACCGCGCGCGCGGCCGATTCGGGGATGATGCCGAGTTGCGCCATCGCGTCGCAGGCATGCGCCTCGATCTCGAACCAGATGCGGAACTTGGTCTCCGGCTCCCACAGCCGGGTCATTTCGGGGCGCGAATAGCGCGGGATCATGTGATGGGCCTTTTTCGATTGGCGGGCCGGCGCCCGCGGCGAGACGGACCATTCATATAACAGCCCGCCACGGGCTAAAGCAGTCCGAGGCTCTTGAAGCTCGCGTGGCGGCCGCGGCCGACCACGACGTGGTCGTGTACGGTCAGGCCCAGCGCCCGCGCGGCCTCGACCACCCGCCGGGTCATGTCGATGTCGGCCTTGGACGGCGCGGGATCGCCGCTCGGATGATTGTGCACCAGGATCAGCGCTGAGGCGCCGAGTGCCAGCGCGCGCTTGACCACCTCGCGCGGATAGACCGGCGCGTGGTCGACCGTGCCCTTTTGCTGCACTTCGTCGGCGATCAGGACGTTGCGCCGGTCGAGGAACAGGACGCGGAATGATTCGGTGGGCTCGTAGGCCATCGCCGCCTGGCAATATTCGAGCAGCGCAGTCCAGGACGACAGGACCGGCCGGTTCAACACCTGGCCGCGCGCCATCGCCAGGGCGGCGGCCTGCACCACCTTGATTTCGGTCACGGCTGCCGCGCCTAGGCCGGGCACTTCCAGGAGCCGCTCCGGCTCGGCTGCCGCCACATCGGCGAAGCTGCCGAATGTGCGGATCAGCGTCTTGGCCAGCGGTTTCACGTCACGCCGCGGCATTGCGCGGAACAGCACCAACTCCAGCAGTTCGTAATCCGCGAGCGCCTGCGCGCCGCCGGCGAGGAACCGCTCGCGCAGCCGGGCGCGATGACCGAGGTGATGGGCGGGCTGCTCGTCGTGCTCGGCTGCGCCGTCCGGAATCATCATCACACCCGAAGCGTGCACCACACCGGCACGTGGTCGGAGGGCCGCTCGCGGCCCCGCACATGACGGTCGATGTCGCACGATTCCAGCATGTCGGCCGCCTGCGGCGACAGCAGCAGGTGGTCGATGCGCAACCCCTTGTTGCGCTGCCACGCGCCCGCCTGATAGTCCCAGAAGGTATAGAGCTGCGGCGCGCTGTGGCAGGCGCGCACCGCATCGGTCAGGCCGAGATTGACCAGGCTGCGGAACGCGGCGCGGGCCTCGATGCGGAACAGGGCGTCGGTGGCCCAGGCCGCCGGGTCGTACACGTCCTGCGGGGTCGGGATCACGTTGTAGTCGCCGCCGAGCACCAGCGGCTCCTCGAAGCCCAGCAGTGTCTCGGCCCGCGCCCGCAGGGCGGCGAGCCAGCGCAGCTTGTAGTCGAACTTCTCGGAATCCGCCGGATTGCCGTTCGGCGTGTAGAGCGAGGCGAGGCGGACGATTCCGATATCCGACGGCACCACCGCCTCGATGTAGCGGGCGTGGTCGTCGGCGAAGCCGGGCAGGCCGACCACCACGTCGTGCAATGGACGCTTCGACAGGATGGCGACGCCGTTATAGCTGCGCTGGCCGTGGGCGACGAGCTGATAGCCGAGATCCTCGATCTCCAGCCGCGGGAACTGCTCCTCCGACGTCTTGATTTCCTGCAGCAACGCGACGTCCGGCTTCGCCTCGCGCAGCCAGTCGAGCAGGGGACCGATCCGCGCGCGGACGGAGTTGACGTTCCAGGTGGCGATCTTCATCGACGATGCCGGGTGAGACCGGCCAACCTTAGTGGAGCCGCCGGCCCGATCAAGCCCGGCGTGGCGGAGGGGAGATCGGCGCGGTCCGGCGTCAGACCGAGAACGACGTCCCGCAGCCGCATGACGCGGTCGCGTTGGGATTGCGCATCTGGAAGGCCGCGCCGATTAGGTCGTCGACATAGTCGAGCTCCGACCCGGCGAGATAGGCCAGCGACACCTCGTCGATCAGGACGACGGCGCCGTCACGCTCCACGACCAGGTCGTCCTCGCCCCGGCTGTCGTCCAGGGCGAAGGCGTATTGAAAGCCGGAACAGCCGCCGCCCGACACGGCGACGCGCAGCATCGTGCCGCCGTCGCCGCCTCCCTTGGCCACCAGGCGCACGATCTGGCGCGCCGCTCGCTCGGTCACCGTGATCGCCGGCGCGGCCACGGCGCTGTCGATTTCGCTCACGGACATTCGGTTCAAATCCCGCGGTTCCAGTCCCGTCGGCCCCAGGCGGCCGGTTCGGCACAAACAACCTCAGCCGAGAATTTAGGGCGCATGCCGGCAAACGCCAACCCTTTGCCGCACGCCGAGCCATGGCGACAAATATTCAAGTTGATTCGAATCAATCGGTAACTTTCGTAATTATAGCGTATATGTATGTATAAATATAGAGGAATAAAATGCCTCTAGGCAATTATTACAGAGCAGGTAAGTATGTGTTAGGAAATGGCCGTCACCATGAGCGGGCGTCAAGGGCGCACTGCGATGCGGGGCGCAGAGTGAGGGGTGTGTCATGGTGCGGCGTGCGTTCAATGCTTTGCTGTTCATGTTGGTAAGCAGCGCGTTTACCATCGCGATATCATCGAGCGGCTATGCCCAATCGTTTGGCGATCTGCTGCGCTCGACGCAAGGCACGCCGACGGGCGCGTTCGGCAGCATGGCGATCGCCGTCAAGCCGCGAAGCGGCCTCAATCCGGCCGCCGGATGGCATACGGCGGTCAGCAAGATGCAGCGGGACCGTGTGGCGCTCGAACGCTGCATCGCCGATCCAGGCCGCTGCGCGGGCGAGCAGCGCGCCTGGGCCGAGATGGTGCGCGACGCCCGCGGCGTGAGCCGCGCGGCACAGCTCGAGCGGGTCAACGCCTTCTTCAACCGCTTTCCCTATCGCACCGACGAGGAGCTGTACGGCCGCAGCGAGTACTGGGCGGGCCCGGTCGAGTTCCTGGCGCATTCGGGCGACTGCGAGGACTATGCGATCGCCAAGTTCTTCACGCTGCGCGAGCTGGGCTTCGGCGACGCCGATCTGAAGGTCGTGGTGGTCGACGATACCGCCCGTGGCGTCGGCCACGCCGTGGTCACGGCCCGGCTGGACGGAATTGACTTCGTGCTCGACAACCTGAGCGCCCGCGTGGTGCCCGAGAACAGCATTTCCTATTACGTCGCGCTGGCCTCGATGAATGAAGGCGGCGTCTGGGTCGACGTGCCCTCGCTCCATCGCCGGCCGGGCTGGGAGCGGATGGCCAGCTTGCAATAGCCGTCATCGCCCACATCTAGCGTCGTGCTATACCGATCGGCGGCGCGGATTCTCCGCGCCGCTTTCCGTTGGGGGACGGCGCCGGTGCGGACACGATTGGCCGGGCAGGATTTGGACGCGAAAGGCGTCGGGTCATGGCGCCGGGCGGTCCTCGGCCTGCTGGTCGCGGCCTTTGTCGCGCTGGCGGTGCAGCCGGCGCATGCGGCGCGCCGCATCATGGTCGACGCCATGGAATATCCGTGGAGCGCGATCGGCCGCGTCAATGCCGGCGGCAATGCGTTCTGCACCGGCTTCCTGATCTCGCCGCGCCACGTCCTGACCGCCGGGCACTGCGTCTATAACAGCCTGCGCCACCGGTGGTGGTATCCGGATGAGCTGCACTTCGTCGCCGGCTATCAGCGCGACGACGCGGTCATCCATTCTGCCGTCGTCGCCTACCAGCATGCGCCCAAGCTCACGCCCGGCCGCACGATGACCATGGCCGCGGTCGCCAACGACTGGGCGATCCTGACGCTGGCCAAGCCGATCGGCCGCCAGGCGGGTTGGCTCGGTCTCTATCCGGTCGACCGTGCCGCGGTCCAGCGCATCCGGCACGGCGACGGCATCGTTGTCCAGGCGGGGTATCGCCGCGACTGGGCGCACGCGATCTCGATCGACGACGATTGCACGGTCAACGGGGTGTTCGATGGTGGCCGGGCGCTGCTGCACGATTGCTCGGTCCAGGACGGCGCGTCCGGCTCGCCTCTGCTTCTGTTCATCGAGGGCGGGGTACGGGTGATCGGCATCCATGTCGCGAGCGGCAGCAGCCGGCAGGTTCAGGTCAGCGGTGCGGTGTCCGCGCCGACGTTCCAGCCGGGCGTGGGGCCGGCCTACGCCGTCAACGCGATCCGGCGCGCCGGCAGCGTCTGGGGCGATGGCCATGGCCCGGACGCCGGCTCCGCCGCGGCCGCCCTGCCGGTCGAGACGATCGACATGTTGCTGGCGCGGCTCGGCTACCTGCGCTCGGACAATGTCAGCGCGACCGCCCGCGGCGGCGCGATTCGGGCATTCCAGCAGCGCCGGCGCCTCGCCGTGACCGGCAAGCCGTCGGTGGCGCTGCTGGCCGACCTGCTGAAGGCCGAACGCTGACGGCCAAAACGTAAGCGTGGGACAGCCGGCTTGCGGTCGGATCGGCCTGCCGGACCGATGCCGCCGCGCAGGGCTGCACGCCGGCGCATCTCTGTGCTAAACAGCCGCGCGCGCGGCGAACGCCGTGCCTCCGATATTGCGATAAAGCCGTCGCTCCGGCCCCGGAGCGAGGCTTTCGTGTGAATAACGAGTGGCCCTCGACATGCCGAAACGGACCGACATCTCCTCCATCCTCATCATCGGGGCGGGGCCGATCGTCATCGGGCAGGCGTGCGAATTCGACTATTCCGGCACCCAGGCCTGCAAGGCGCTGCGCGAGGAGGGCTATCGGATCGTCCTGGTCAATTCGAACCCGGCGACGATCATGACCGACCCGGACCTGGCGGATGCGACCTATATCGAGCCGATCACGCCCGAGATGGTCGCCAAGATCATCGAGCGCGAGCGGCCCGACGCCCTGCTGCCGACCATGGGCGGGCAGACGGCGCTCAACACCGCGATGGCGCTGGCCGAGGACGGCACGCTGGAAAAATTCGGCGTCGAGCTGATCGGCGCCAACCGCGAGGCGATCGAGAAGGCCGAGGACCGGCAGAAGTTCCGCGATGCGATGGAGCGCATCGGTCTCGAATCGCCGTGCTCGCGCGCCGTGCACTCGCTGGCCGAGGCGCACGAGGCGCTGGAGGTCGTCGGCTTGCCGGCGATCATCCGGCCGTCCTTCACCCTGGGCGGCACCGGTGGCGGCATCGCCTATAATCGCGAGGAGTTTGCCGAGATCGTCGCCGGCGGCCTCGACGCCTCGCCGGTCACCGAGGTGCTGGTCGAGGAATCGGTGCTCGGCTGGAAGGAATACGAGATGGAGGTGATTCGCGACCGCGCGGACAACTGCATTATTGTCTGCTCGATCGAGAACATCGACCCGATGGGCGTGCACACCGGCGATTCGGTGACGGTGGCGCCGGCGCTGACTCTGACTGACAAGGAATACCAGGTGATGCGCGACGCCTCGATCGCGGTGCTGCGCGAGATCGGGGTCGAGACCGGCGGATCGAACGTGCAATTCGCGGTCGACCCGCGCACCGGCCGTCTGGTCGTGATCGAGATGAACCCGCGCGTGTCGCGCTCGTCGGCGCTGGCGTCGAAGGCGACCGGCTTCCCGATCGCCAAGGTCGCGGCGCGGCTCGCGGTCGGCTATACGCTGGATGAGCTCGCCAACGACATCACCCAGGTGACGCCGGCGTCGTTCGAGCCAACCATCGACTATGTGGTGACCAAGATCCCGCGCTTCGCCTTCGAGAAGTTCCCGGGCGCGGAGCCGATATTGACCACCGCGATGAAGTCGGTCGGCGAGGCGATGGCGATTGGCCGGACCTTCGCCGAGTCCCTGCAGAAGGCGCTGCGCTCGCTGGAGACCGGGCTATCGGGGCTGGACGAGGTGGCGATCCCCGGCCTCGGCACCGGCGACGACCGGACGGTGATCCGCGCCGCCTTGTCGAAGCCGTCGCCGGAGCGCCTTCTGGTCATCGCCCAGGCCTTCCGGCACGGCTTCTCGGTCGCCGACGTGCAGGCGGCGTGCAGCTACGACCCCTGGTTCCTGGAACAGGTGCGCGACATCGTCCAGGCCGAGGAGGGGGTGCGCGCCCACGGCCTGCCGCCGACCATCGACGGCTGGCGCGCGCTGAAGGCCGTGGGCTTCTCCGACCGCCGGCTGGGCATGCTCGCCGGCCTTGGCGAAGAGGCGGTCTCCGCGCGGCGCCGCGCGCTGGGGCTGCATCCGGTGTTCAAGCGCATCGACACCTGTGCGGCCGAATTCGCGGCGCTCACGCCGTATCTCTACTCGACCTACGAGGCCGAAGCCGGCGGCCATGCCGAATGCGAGGCCGAACCGTCGGCGTGCGACAAGATCGTCATCCTGGGCGGCGGCCCCAACCGGATCGGCCAGGGCATCGAGTTCGACTATTGCTGCTGCCACGCCTCGTTCGCGCTGCGCGATGCCGGGTTCGAGACGATCATGGTCAACTGCAACCCGGAGACCGTTTCGACCGACTACGACACATCCGACCGCCTCTATTTCGAGCCGCTGACCGAGGAGGACGTGCTGGAGCTGCTGCGCGTCGAACAGTCGAACGGCACCTTACGCGGCGTGATCGTCCAGTTCGGCGGCCAGACGCCGCTGAAGCTGGCCGAGGCGCTGGAGCAGGCGGGCATCCCGATCCTCGGCACCTCGCCGGACGCGATCGACCTGGCCGAGGACCGCAGGCGGTTCCAGGAGCTTCTGGCGCGCCTCGGCCTGCGCCAGCCGCGTAACGGCATCGCGCGCTCGGTCGAGACGGCGCGCGCGGTGGCCGAGGAGATCGGTTTCCCGATCGTGATCCGGCCGTCTTATGTGCTGGGCGGCCGTGCGATGGAGATCGTGCGCGACCGCACCCAACTCGACCGCTACATGAAGGAAGCGGTCGTGGTATCGGGAAAGAGCCCGGTGCTGATCGACACCTACGTCCAGGGCGCGATCGAGATCGACGTTGACGCGTTGGCCGACGGCGAGACGGTGTTCGTCGCCGGCATCCTCCAGCACATCGAGGAAGCCGGTATCCATTCCGGCGACAGCGCTTGCTCGCTGCCGCCCTATTCGCTCGACGCCGAGACCATCGCCGAGGTCACACGCCAGACCGAGCAACTGGCCCGCGCGCTGAACGTCGTCGGGCTGATGAATGTACAGTACGCACTCAAGGATGACGTGCTCTACATCCTGGAGGTGAATCCGCGCGCCAGCCGCACCGTGCCGTTCGTCGCCAAGACCATCGGCGTGCCGATCGCCAAGATCGCCGCCCGCGTCATGGCCGGCGAGAAGCTCGCGACCTTCGGCCTCAAGCCGCGCAAGCTCAATCACATCGCGGTCAAGGAGGCTGTCTTCCCGTTCGCCCGCTTCCCCGGCGTCGACACGATCCTGGGGCCGGAGATGCGCTCGACCGGCGAGGTGATGGGCCTTGACACCACCTTCGAGCGCGCCTTCGCCAAAAGCCAGATCGGCGGCGGCACGCGCCTGCCGCTGTCGGGCACGGCCTTCATCTCGGTGCGCGACGCCGACAAGGCGGCGATGGTCGAGCCGGCGCGGCGCCTGATCGCGCTCGGTTTTCACATCCTCGCCACCGCCGGCACCGCCGCCCACCTGCAGGAGCAGGGCGTCGCGGTCGAGCAGATCAACAAGGTGCTCGAAGGCCGGCCGCACGTGGTCGACGCGATGAAGAACGGCGCGGTCCAGCTCGTCGTCAACACGACCGAGGGCATCCAGGCGATCGCCGATTCCTTCACGATCCGGCGCACCGCGCTCCTGCTGAAGATCCCCTATTACACGACCGTCGCCGGCGCCGCCGCCACGGTCCAGAGTATTGCCGCCTTGCGCGCCGGTAGCCTTGAAGTAGCGCCCCTTCAATCCTACACTTAACGCTTGGCCGCGGGCGAGCATCGGCTCTCACCGTGCACGGCACGAATGTGTCTCCGCATAGAAGATGCGATACGTGCGAAACAGAACCCTCGGTAACGGCTAAGCGTGGAAATGGAAAAGATTCCTATGACGGCTACCGGCTATAGCACGCTGGAAGCCGAACTGAAGCACTGGAAGAATACGGAACGGCCGGCCATCATCCGCGCCATCCAGGAAGCGCGTAGTCACGGGGATCTTTCCGAGAACGCGGAATACCATGCTGCCAAGGAACGGCAGGGGTTCATCGAGGCGCGGGTGGCCGAGCTTGAGGACAAGCTGGGCCGCGCCCAGGTGATCGAGATCGACAAGTTGTCGGGCGACACCGTCAAGTTCGGCGCGACCGTGACCCTGGCCGATGAGAACGACAAGGAACTGCGCTATCAGATCGTCGGCGAGTTCGAGGCGGAGCCGCGCGACGGCCGCATCTCGATCTCATCCCCGATCGCGCGGGCGCTGATCGGCAAGACGGTCGGCGACGAGATCGAGGTCGACGCGCCGGGCGGCGCGCGCGGCTACGAGATTCTCAAGGTCGAATTCGTCTAATCGCGTTTCCTCCAATCGTTCCCTCCATATCGTTCCTGCGTTCCCGCCCAGGCGGGAACGCAGGAACGACTGGGCGTATGACGGCCGCTTCGTCTTCGGCGCGTCGGGCAATACTCTCTGTCCTGGATCGGTCGCCGATCCGCAGGACGGGAGAAACACCGATGAAGCTGGAAAACAAGGTGGCCATCGTGACCGGCGCCGGCGGTGGCATCGGCCGCGCCATCGCGGAGCGCTTCGTGGACGAGGGCGCCCAGGTAGTGATCGCTGAGATCGATGGCGACAGCGGTGCCGATGCGGCGCGGGCGCTGGGTAATCGCGCCGTTTTCGTCGAGGCCGACCTCGGCGACGTGGCGTCCATCGACGCCCTTGTCGCCCGCACGGTGGCTGACCATGGCGGGCTCGACATCCTGGTCAACAATGCCGGCGTGACCCGCAAGCTCGACTTCTTCGAGGTGACGCCGGAAGACTGGGACTGGATGCACGGCGTCAATTCGCGCGGCGTGTTCTTCTGCATGCAGCGAGCCGCGCAGGAGATGCGCAAGGCCGGCCGCGGCAAGGTGATCAACATCGCCTCAATCGCCGGCAAGGGCTATCGCGGCACCTCCAACATCGCCTATGCGGCGTCGAAGGGAGCCGTGATCGCGATGACGCGGATCGGCCGCCCAACTCGCCAGGCACAACATCAACGTGAACGCGATCTGCCCTGGCGTCACCTTGACGCCCCTGGCGGAGAAGGTCATGACCGCGAATGGCAGCGGCATCCTGCAGCGGGTGGAACGGACCATCCCGCTCGGCCATGCCAACCAGCCGGAAGACATGGCCAACATGGCCGCCTTCCTGGCGTCGGCCGAGTCCGACAACATCACCGGCCAGTCGTTCAATGTCGACGGCGGTCTGATGTGGGATTGAGTTGCGGTACTCGCGTGCGTCGTGCCCGAAGCTGACACGCTACGGGCGCGATCTACCGCCGTTATTGATTCCCGCCGCTATTGCCTCCCGCCGCTATTGCTTGATGTCGGGCTCGACGAGGTTGGCCAGGTTTCGCAGCGAATCCTGCCAGCCGAGGTAGCATGCTTCCACCGGTATCGTGTCGGGAATGCCTTCCTGCACGATGTTCACCTCGGTGCCGACCGAAACCTGCTTGAGCGACACCGTCACCTGCATCTGGCCTGCGAGATCGGAATCCTCGAATTTGTCCGTGTAGCGCAGGCGCTCGCCGGGCAGGAGCTCGACATATTCGCCGTTGAAGGAATGGCTCATGCCCGTGGTGAAATTCCGGAACGACATCCGATAGGCGCCGCCGACCTTCGCCTCATGGTGATGCACCGTGCAGGCAAAGCCGTCGGGCGGCAGCCATTTCGCCAGGGCGTCGGCTTCGATGAAGGCGCGATAAACCTTCTCAGGTGTCGTCGCCAGGACGCGATGCAATCGAACGGTATTGGCTATAGCTGTTTCTCCCGAACGGGTGCTGCTGCGACGCAGCAAGCGGGCCCTATACCAAGTCTTTCCCGCGTTCGCCTATTTCGCCATGGCGGCCTGGGCTTCCTGGTCGGTCGTGATCCGCTCCGGCTTCAGGTGCTCGACGTAGAATTCCCCCGCCACGCGGTTCGCCTCGACCAGCCCCGGCCCGAAATAGAGCGCGGTCTGGTCGTAGGGCAGGAATTCGAGCCGCTTCGGATGGCGCGCCCGCTCGTATAGCTCGGCGATCTCGGCCGCCGGATGCACGATGTCGTGGCCGCCGGCGGCGATGATGAAATAGGGCCGCGGCGTGATCCGGTGCACGAAGGACAGCGGACTGAATTCCAGGATCTTCTCGATCGATTCCAGCGTGATGGTGTCGGCCCAGGTCGGGTTGTACTTCTGGCCCTGGTACATGAAGGTCTTCAAGGACGGCTCGGTCGGCATGCCGCACAGTTCGCCGCGTTCGCCGACCACGGGGATGCGCCGGCTGGGCTCGCCGGCATAGCGGCGGGCGCGGTCTTCCTCGACCGCCTTGAGCAGCGCGTCGAAATCGTGCGCCGCGCGCATCAGCTTCATCCACAGATAGCCGTCGGTGACGGGTACCTCGGCCACCGTCGCCTTCACGCGCCGGTCGATCGCGGCGATATAGCTGACCAGTGCGCCGGCGAAGCTTGCGCCCCAGATGCCGATACGGCCGGGATCGACCTCCGGTCGCGCCTGCAGATAGGTGATGGCGTTGCGGAAGTCCTCGACCTCGTTCAGCGGGAACAATTGCCCGCGCACCTCGCCCTCGGACTTGCCGAAGCTGCGATAGTCGATGGTCAGCACGACGAAGCCGAGGCTCTGGAAGTGCTTGGCCTGCTCGACCAGGTAGGACTTGACCAGCGAGAAGCCGTGGCCGACCACCAGCCCCGGCCGTCTTTCGCCCGGCTTCACTCCATCCGGCAGGTAGAGATCGGCGGCGCATTTCAGGCCGCCGCTGCGGAAATGGACTTCCTCGACCATGCCGTCCTCCCTTTGTCCCGGTCGCCCGTCGCGGGCGTTGGCGAAAGGGTAAGACCGGGCAGGGGCGGGCGGCAAGTGCGTGGCAATTTAAGGCGGCCGGCTCGGCGCGGACAAGCATCCACCGCTCAGCTTGTGGATTGCCTGCGGAACGCACCCAGCGCGATCTCGTCGATCAAACCCTGCTCGCGCCGGTCGGCGTCGTGGCGGGTGCGCTCGGCACGGCGTTCGCGAGCGATCTCGTATTTTTTCAGGGTACGGAACGCCTCCATCACCGCGTCCTTCACATCGTCGATGCGGCGTGCGGTCTCGGCGATTGAATGCTGCAGGTTGGCGCGCCGCGTCACCGCCAGCGCGGCATAGGCGCCGTAGGCCGCGGCGGCCTCGGGGGAGGTGTTGGCGCTGTCCTGTTCGGCCAGGATCTCGCGCTCCAGCGCCTCGGCCTGCTGCAGCATGGATTCGTGCAGTCGCTCCAGCTCGACCAGCGCACGGCGCTGGTCATCGACCTGGTTCCGATGGAGGCGGATCAGGAGGTCATGGCGCGTCATGCCGGCCCTCGTCCAGGATCGCCGAGAGCTGGGCGAAGCCGTCCTTCAGATCGGTCCGCTCGGTCTTGGCCTGCGTCAGGAAGGCTTCCAGCGCCGGCTGATAGTGGATGGCCTCGTCGACCTTGGGGTCGCTGCCGGCACGATAGGCGCCGAGGCGGATCATCTCCGCCATGTCCTCATAGGTGGCGAGCAGCCCGCGCGCCCGCGCGATCAACGCGGCTTCCGCCGGCGCGTTGCAGTCGGGCATGGTGCGCGACAGCGAGCGCAGCACGTTGACGGCCGGATAGCGGCCGCGTTCGCCGATCGACCGTTCCAGGACGATGTGGCCGTCGAGGATGCCGCGCACGGCGTCGGCGATCGGCTCGTTGTGGTCGTCGCCCTCGACCAGCACGGTGAACAGGCCGGTGACGGTGCCCTCGCCGGCGCCCGGCCCGGCGCGCTCCAGAAGCTTCGGCAGCTCGGCGAACACGGTGGGGGTGTAGCCCTTGCTGGCGGGTGGCTCGCCGCCGGACAGGCCGATCTCGCGCTGCGCCATCGCGAAGCGCGTGACCGAGTCCATCAGGCACAGCACGTCCTGGCCCCGATCGCGGAAATACTCGGCGATGCTGAGCGTCAGATAGGCCGCCTGCCGGCGCATCAGCGCCGGCTCGTCCGAGGTCGCCACGACGACGATGCTGCGCGCGAGGCCCTCCGCACCAAGATTGTCCTCGATGAATTCCTGCACCTCGCGGCCGCGTTCGCCGATCAGGCCGATCACGATCACGTCCGAGGCGGTGTATCGCGCCATCATCGACAGCAGCACGGACTTGCCGACGCCGGAGGCGGCAAAGATGCCCATGCGCTGGCCGCGGCAGCAGGTCGCGAAAGTGTTCAGTGCACGGACGCCGAGGTCGATGCGCGCGCCGACGCGGCGGAGGCTGTGGGCCGGCGGTGTGAGCTGGCGCAGCGGATAGGGCGTTTCACCGTGGCCGAGGGGCCCCTTGCCGTCGATCGGTTCGCCGATGGCGTTGACCACGCGGCCGAGCCAGCCGGTATCCGGATAGACGACGGGCTGGCCGTCCTCGACATAGGCTTGGCAGCCGAGGCCGATCCCGTCGAGCGCGCCGAAGGGCAGGCACAGCGCGCGGCCGTTGCGGAAACCGACGGTTTCGCACCGAATGCGCCGGCCGTCGCGTCCGACCAGCGAGAGATGGGAGCCGACGCTCAAGGCGTGCTGCGCGCCGGCGACCTCGACCAGCAGGCCGTTGACGGCCGCGACCCGGCCATAGGTCCGGTGGGGTGCGACGCGGTCGAGCTCGCCGCGCAGCGACTGGAGCGACGGATAGCGGGCTTGGCCCTGCGCGCTCATCCGGGGAATTGCCTATGTCGCCGCGCATCGAGCATGGGTCAGAGCTTGCCGTCGCGTGCTTAATGGCGGGTTAAGGCGCGTGGCCACATACGGCCCAGCCGGCGCCATGGGCGGCCGGCGCGATTTATGGAAAATCTTCGCGATGTTAACGTTTGTTAAACGGTCTTCGTTATGATGTATTTAACCATGCATGGTTGAACGGAGGACGTGATGCGTGTCCTGCTGATCGAAGACGACGCTACCGTATCGCGCAGCGTCGAGTTGATGCTGAGCCAATCGGGATTCAACGTCTATACGACCGACTTAGGCGAAGAAGGACTCGATCTCGGGAAACTGTACGATTACGACATTATTTTACTAGATTTGAACCTTCCCGACATGAGCGGCTATGACGTCTTGCGCAAGCTGCGCTCGGCCAAGATCGAAACGCCGATCCTGATCCTTTCGGGCCTGAACGGCATCGACGACAAGGTGAAGGGCCTGGGCTTCGGCGCTGACGACTACGTCACCAAGCCGTTCCACAAGCAGGAGCTGATCGCGCGGATCAACGCGATCGTGCGCCGCTCCAAGGGCCATTCGGAATCGGTCATCCGCACCGGCAACCTGACGGTCAACCTCGACACCAAGACGGTCGAGGTGCGGGACCAGCGCGTGCATCTGACGGGCAAGGAATATGCGATGCTCGAGTTGCTCTCGCTGCGCAAGGGGACGACCCTGACCAAGGAGATGTTCCTCAACCATCTCTACGGCGGCATGGACGAGCCGGAGTTGAAGATCATCGACGTTTTCATCTGCAAGCTGCGCAAGAAGCTCGCGACCGCCAGCGACGGACAGAACTTCATCGAGACGGTGTGGGGCCGCGGCTATGTGCTGCGCGACCCGGAGGAGATCGTCGAACCGACCCGCGCCGTAGCCGGCCGCTAGAGCCGTTCACCATTTCATGGGAACGCTGAACGGTCTCTAAGTCCCTGGTTTATCGCGTTTCCGAACCGCAAAAGTGGCATCCACTTTTGCTGGCACTTTTGCTGGAAACGCTCTAGTTCGAGGACCGCCGCGGGCGCGGCGGCCCTTACGGCGCGTTTGCCGGGATCGGGTCGTCGCCGGCGTTTCGCGCGGCGGTAAATGCCCGCGGGCGCATCGTCGGGGCAGTGCCGGCCTCGTCCGGCAGGCTCAGTGTGGCGCGCGTGCCCCGGCCCGGCGTCGAATCCAGCGTCACTGTCCCGCCGATCTCCTCGAGCGTCGTGCGCACGACGTCGAGCCCGATGCCGTGGCCGGACACGGCGCTGATCGCGGCGGCGGTCGAGAAGCCGGGGCGGAACAGGTAGGCGAGCACGGCACGGTCGGGCAACGCCGCGGCTTCAGCGGTCGAAGCCATGCTGCGCTCGACGATCTTGCGGCGGACCTGCTGCACCTGGATGCCGCGGCCGTCGTCGGCGACCGCCAGCACGATCCGCCGACCATCGTGCCGCGCCGACAGCCGGATCGCGCCGACGCTCGGCTTTCCCAGCCATTCGCGCTCTTCCGGCCGCTCCAGCCCATGGTCCGCCGCATTACGCACCAGATGGATCAGGGGCGCGCGCAGTGCGTGCAGGGTCCGGCGGTCGGCCTCCACGTCGGCACCCTCGAAATGCAGCCCGATCGGCTTGCGCAGCCGGCGTGACAGATCCTGCGCCAGCGCGGGCAGCAGCCGCCAGACCCGCCAGACCGGCGCCCGCGTTGCGAAGCCCGGCAGGCCGCGCGGGGCGGTCCAGGCGGCGCCGTGGTCCCCGGCCGCCGTGTCCGGGTCGGCCAGGCAGTTGCGGATGTCATCGAGTCCGGCGAACACGGCGTCGAATGTCGCGGGCGTCGCGCGGCGCCGGCGGTCGCGCAATTCGCACAGCAGCGTCTCGGTCGCGTGGGCCGCCATTTCCAGCGCGTCGAGCGCGAAGAAGCCGCACGTTCCCTTGAGCGAATGCAGCAGGCGGAGCGCCGCGCGCATTGCCTCCGGGTCGGCCGCCTCACGTTCCAGCGCTGCGCACGCGGTCTCGATGGAAGCCAGGTTGTCGCGCGCCTCGGCCAGGAAACCGGCGCGGAGGTCGTTCATCGTGAATCGGTCCCCGGTGCTCAATGGGCCGTAGTGTTAGCGCCGCCGCGCTTGCCAAAGCGTAAAGAGGGCCCAGCGGGCGGGGGCGGCATGC
>JBDZUN010000010.1:26666-29647 GCA_040255145.1 Hyphomicrobiales bacterium
CATGCTGCTTTGTCCGCTCGTCCGCTTTGGTCGAAGCCTGGTATCCCGTTCGCTCCCGCCTGCGCGGGATGATCGGTGAAAGATTTCAGGCCCCGCCGGAGACCCGCGCGACGATCTCGATCTCGTCCTCGGTGACGCGGCTTTGCATCTCGGCGCCCAGCGCCCGGCCCAGCAATGCGGCATAGCAGACCTGCGCGCCGCGCGGCGACAGCGCGTCGAAGCCCTGCGCCAGCACCGAATCCACATCCCATTCCGCCGGGAGCCGGGCGCCTGTGCCCTGCATAATGAGCCGGATGGTCACGCCCGCGTCGTCCTCGGTCATCGTCGCCGCGATGCGCCCGCCGCGCGGCAGCGATTCCTCCGCGACCAGGATCAGGCACAGCAGGAGGCGGCCGATGCGACGGTCGGCGTCGTGCAGCGTGATCCGCCAGTCCAGCGTGTGGCGGCCATGGCCGAACCAGGCGCGCGCGATGGTGCCCGCCTCGTCCAAGGCAAGCCGCGCGCCTGCGCCGCCGGTGGCGCCCAACGCCAGACGCAGATATTGCAGTTTGTAACTGGCGCGCTCGGCGCTGTCGGCGATCAGCGCGATGGCCTGCTCGCGCATCTCGGGGTCGCGCTCCTCGGCCAGCACCTCGATCCCGTTGCCGATGGCGCCGACCGGGCTGACCAGGTCATGGCAGATGCGGGAGCAAAGCAGGCCCGCCAAGGCGAGTTGGGCTTCGAAATGTCTCACGGAAAATCCCGCTACGGTCCACAATCGGCCGGCGGTCGAGCCGGCTGGCCGCGATCTTAGAAGGGCCGGTCCGTCTGTCAAAGCCGCCAGGGGGGCGGGAAGAGGCCGTATGGAGTTTGCGATCGTGCCGGGCGCGCTGGTCCGCCATCCCGGCGAGCCGGATTGGGGCATCGGGCAGGTCCAGTCGATCATCGGCGGCCGGATCACGGTCAATTTCGAGAATGCCGGCAAGCGGTTGATCAATGCGGCGCTGGTCGACCTCGAACTGGTCGCGGTGGACCCGCGCGCCGACCCGGACTAACTCCCGTTCGGATCGGATGGCGATGGCGCGCGGAGGGCGTTGCTGCTAAGCAGGACGAATGACGGACAACATCGAATTGGACGCGGTGGACCGCGACCGCCTGGCCGCCGGTGTGCGTCGAATCGCGATCGAGGCCGGCGAGGAAATCCTGCGCCACTACAGCGAGCACAAGGCGGGCGCCATCGCCGTGCGCCGCAAGGACGACGAATCGCCGGTCACGGCGGCGGACGAGGCGGCGGAGGTCGTCATCCTGCGTGGCCTGGAGACGCTGGCCCCCGGCATCCCGGCGGTGTCGGAGGAGTGCGCCTCGCGCGGTGTGATCCCGAAGATCGGCCGGCGCTTCTGGCTGGTCGACCCGCTCGACGGCACGCGCGAATTCCTGAACCGCAACGGTGAGTTCACGGTCAACATCGCGCTGATCGAGGACGGGGCGCCGGTGCTCGGCGTCGTCTACGCCCCGGCCAAGGGCCGACTGTGGCTCGGCCGCGTCGGCGGCTCGGCGTTCGAGCAGGACGTCGACCCCGTCAGCGGGACGGAGAGCGCGCCGCGTCCGATCCGGGTCCGCGTCCCCGCGCCGGACGGCCTGATCGTGGTCGCCAGCCGCAGCCACCGCGACACCAAGACCGACGAATACCTGCGCCACTACCGCGTCAAGGACTTCCTGGCCGCCGGCTCGTCGCTGAAATTCTGCCTGGTCGCGAACGGCGAGGCGGACCTTTATCCGCGCCATGGCGACACCATGGAATGGGACGTTGCGGCGGGGCACGCGGTGCTGGTCGCCGCGGGCGGCGCGGTCACCGACCTTGACGGCAAGCCGCTGACTTACGGCAAGTCGAGCCTGCGCAATCCCTGGTTCGTCGCGCGCGGCGCCGAAGCCTGACAGGAGACGCCGCCGGAAAGCTGCGCCGCGTCAGCTCCGACCGCCGCCGGCTGCCTTGGCCAGCCGCAGGATCAGCCATATCGGCACGACCACCACCGCGCCGAGCAGGAAGTAGTGGCCGAGGTGTCCGATCGCGGCGAATCCCATGTGCCAGATGTGCAGGATGCCGTTGCGGAACCAGTCGATGATTTCCCACGGTTCCACGCCGAAGAAGGCGAGCAGGATGCCGACCGCGAAGGACAGGACCAGTAACCGGACGATCACCCGGCCGGGTGTATCGCCCAGGAACTGGTTGGCGGAGCCGTTGGCCATTTTTTCTCCGGCGTGTCGCGTTGCGCAGCGCCTGAAATAGGGATGCGGACCGGCCCTTGTCCAGCCCGCATCCGTGTGGTTTCGGTCAAACCGTCGTCATCGCGAGCGGGGCGAAGCAATCTGGCCACTTCCTGTCATCCCGGCCAGGCGGGGCGAAGCCAGGCACGAGCCGGGATCCATGGAACGTCCCAACCGATCCCGGATAGTCCTTGCGGGCTTCCGGGATGACAACCGGGATTGGAAAGCACGCATGGCGAGAAGGCCGCATAGTGGCCACCTCGAACCATGGGGCACTCTCTCCGTCATTGCGAGCGGAGCGAAGCAATCCATCTTAGCGGCGCCTCAGCCTGGATTGCTTCGTCGCTGACGCTCCTCGCAATGACAGCGTAGACGGCCGTCTGTCTTGCCTCACACGCTCAGGCTGTACAGCTCGGCTACGTTGTCGTGGCAGATGCGGTTGCGCTCGTGTTCCGTCAGGTTCTTGGTCTGCTCGGTCAGGACGTCCTGCGACCACGGCCAGGTCGAATCGGAGTGCGGGAAGTCATTCGCCCACATCAGCCGGTCGATGTTGCACATGTCCTTGCTTTGGAACGCGATGTAGTCGTCCTGGAAGGTCAGGTAGATGTTGTCGCGAAAATAGTCGCTCGGCATCCGCTCCAGCGGCGGCGCCTTCATCCAGTAGCGGTGGCGCTTATAGGCATGGTCCATCCGGTACATGTAGTGCGGCACCCAGCCGGCGTCGGCCTCGACGCAGA
>JBDZUN010000236.1:0-5440 GCA_040255145.1 Hyphomicrobiales bacterium
AACGCTGCGCCTCGACCTCGAACCGCAATTTCGAGGGCCGCCAGGGCCGCGGCGGCCGCACCCATCTGCTGAGCCCGGCCATGGCCGTGGCGGCGGCGATCAAGGGCACCCTGACCGACGTGCGCAAGCTGGACTAGAGCCGTTCACCGTTTCATGGAAACGCTGAACGATCTCCAGGTTCTTGGTTTACCGCGTTTCCGAACCGCGAAAGTGGCATCCACTTTTGCTGGAAACGCTCTAGGCGCCGCCCGACGCGGCGTCGCCGTTGATCCCACCCGGCGATCGGCATAGCCTCGATCGTACCGAGAATGTCGGGGGGGATCAGCCATGATCCGCACACATGCGTTGCTGCAGGTCGTCCTTGTACTGTTCGGTGTGACGTGCTGCCTGGTCTATCCGCTCGCGATCGTGTGGCCGTCCGGTTGGGCGTGGCACGCCGGTCCGCCGGCCTCGTCCGACTACTTCATGATGATCGTCGGGGTCTATGCGACCCTCGGCGTCTTCTTGATCCGCGCGGCGGGCAACCCGGCGGCGCACCGCTCGCTGATCTGGTTCGCGGTATGGTCGAGTCTGGTCCATGCCGTGATCATGGCGGTCCAGTCGCTGACCGATCCGGCGTATATGGGTCACATGGTGGGCGACGTTCCGGTATTGCTGATCGGTGCGCTCGTGCTTGGCGGGCTGACCTATGCCGATGGGCGCGCGGTATCGCCGGGCGCCGTGAGGGCCTGAGCCGACCGGGCGGGCGGAAGCGTACCCGGCGGTCGGCGGTCCGGCCGCCGCATATCGGACTGATCGCGGCGGCGGCGGCCAGGATGGCGGTCCTGCCGATGCTGGCGGTCGTTCTCGGTCTGGCGCCCGGTTTTGCGGCGTGGGCGGACGATGGGACATCGCACCCCGCCGTCGACGAAAGGCGGCCTACCCCGGCCTTCCAGATTCCGCTGACCCTGGCCGTCAAGACCGACGCCTGCGACGCCAAGGCGACGCTGCCGCCCGAGGCGTCGATCGGTTCCAAGGTGCTGGCGGCGGTCTCGACCGACGCGACGCACTGGCTGTGGGACCTGGCCGACCAGGCCGCCACGGCGCAAGCGGACTTGTCCGACCAGGATTGGTGGCGGTCCTATTCCGGCGCGTTGACGTTCCAGCCGACCTTCGCGTCCGGCCGGGTGGTCAGCCTGCTGGGCGAGTGGTGGCAGGATACCGGCGGCGCGCATCCCAATTCCGGCGTCCTGGCCGAGAACATCGACCCGCAAAGCGGCGCGTCGGTCGAATGGACGGACCTGTTCCCGGCGAGCGGCGGCGGTTCGGCGATACCGCCGGCCGTCCTGAAATACGTCCGCGCCGATCTGATGCGGCAGAAGCGCGAGCGCCTGGGCGACGGGTTCAACGCGGCGACGGCCAGGGACTTCATGCGCGACCTGGGCAAGGACGCGCCGGTCTTCACCTTCGCCGGGTCGGCGGTGCCCGGCCGCGCCCGCGGGCTGACCCTGCACTTCCCGCCCTACGCCGTCGGCCCCTACGTCGAGGGGACGTATACCGTCGAATTGCCGGCCGCAATGTTCGCCGGCCGGCTCGCGCCCGCCTGGCGGGACGTCTTCACGCCGCCGCGATAGAGATCGTTCACCGTTTCATGGAAACGCTGAACGATCTCTAAGTCCTTGGTTTACCGCGTTTCCGAACCGCAAAAGTGGCATCCACTTTTGCCGGAAACGCGATAGCGGACGGGCGCGGACGCCCGGCCGCCGCTTTGGGCACGGGCGCGATCAGGCGTGCTCGACCACTGCGCCGGCGAGGTAATCGTGCAGCACCTCGCCATGCGGCAGGTAGGCGTTGAACGACCCGTAATAGCAGTTCAGCACTTCCTCGACCTTCAGCCGGTACCAGGGGTCGGCGTCGGTCGGCGAATTGTAGGTCAGCGAGCCGGGGCCCTGCCACACCTCGGTCAACCCGTCCGTCGCTACCACCGGCGTGACGCGGAAGTCGCAGGACACGAGCTGGGCGATCGCCGGCGCGTTGCTGCGCTGGGCGCTGGGGATGACCTTCAGCGACAGGATCGGCGGGAAGTCGAAGGCGTCGGCCGGCACGTTCTCGACCGTGCGCATCACCGCGGTCGCGATGCGATTGCCCTTCGGCCGCTCGATGAGGCCCATATAGCCTTCGTGGTCGTTCACCAGCTCGATATGGGCGAGCTTCTTGGCGTAGCCCCACATCTCGCGGCCGGCGATCAACGGCGCCTCCTGCGTCACGAACAGGTTGGGCAGGAAGGTCATCGGCTGGCCCTTCCATTTGCAGGAAATGCCCAGGATCGCTTCGTGATAGGGGCCGAAGGTCGAGAAATGATAGTCGGCGATGATCAGGGTCGCGGTCGCCGGCGTGACCAGCTCCAGCCCCTCGGGCAGGAAGTCCAGCGCCGCGTCCTCATCGGTGCGGTACTGGACGATGATCATCTCCATGTTGCGGTACCAGAACGGCGGCGACTGGATTGCCGGCGAGTGGACCGGCATGGTGGCCCCGTAGCGGTCCGGGGTCAGGCGCCCGAATTTCGGCATAGCGTTCTCCCTGAAGGTCTTGGTCCGCGCGCGGCAGGACGGGAAAGCTTAGCCGTGGCCGCGCGCCACCGCCAGCCGGTCGGCCGCGAAAAGGGCGCACCAGATCGATCCGGCGTCAGTTGTCGGTCGTGGCCTCGTCCATGCGCGCGGCGGTGCGGACCGGGGCGGGCCCCGCCGGCTTGGCTGCGATCTTGAGCGGATCGAGCCGATGTCCGTCGACGATCACCTCGTAATAGAGGTGGGGCCCTGTCGCCAAGCCGCTGCGCCCGACATAGCCGATGACCTGCCCGCGCGCGACCGTGCTGCCGACGTGCAGGCCATGGGCGAAGCCCGAGAGATGGGCGTAGGCCGTCTGCACCTGGTTGCCGTGGCGCACGCGGATGTATTCGCCGTAATTGCCGCGCCGTCCGATGTCGGCGACCACGCCGCCGGCGGCGGCCAGAACCGGCGTCCCCTTTGGCGCGCCGAAATCGACCCCCTCGTGGAACCGCCATGAACCGAGTACCGGGTGGACCCGCCAGCCGTAGGGCGACGTCACCCGGATGTGCGTCAGCGGCTCGCTCAGCGCGACCGGCAGGGCGATGGCGTGCGGGGCGGCGGGCGCCTTGTCGGCCACGCGCGTCGTGCTTTGGGTGCGCAGGGCTTCGATGGCGCGTGCGTTGAGGCCGAATCGAATCGATTCGACATGGTCGCGGCCGCCGTGCCGGGCGACCACGACGGCGACCTTGGCGTCGGGCTGCAGATGGCGCGCCTCGGGCCGTTTGCCGGCGGTCAGGATCATCGCCATGTTGTCCGGCCCCGCCAGGTGGTTGCGCTTCATGATGGCGAGCAGCGTGTCGCCGCGCCGCACGCCCAGGGCCATGACGTGCGTCGACGGCCGGCGATTCGCTGCCTGCGGTGGCCTGCGGTGATGGGGCGTGGCGCGGGTGCCGCGGTGGACCGCCGGCTTCGCGGCCGAGGCGCCGGGCGCGGAACCCAGCGTCAGAATCCCGGCGCCGATCAGGGCCGCCGCGCGCAATACGGGGCGGTTCGACAAGCCGGCCGCAGGCCGTCGGCGATACTCCATCGGTCTAGCGTTGCCCCCGTGTCCCCGTCGTCGGGCGACACTATGGCCGCCGGGACCGCGTTAGGCAATCTTAACCGCCTGCGGCGACTGCGCGCGCGTCGCCGCAGGCGCGGCAGGTACCCTTGACCTCGACCACGCGCTGATCGGGGGTGAAGCCGATGGCCTGCGCATCCTGTGAGAGGATGCGGTCGAGCTTGGCGTCGACAAGCTCAATGGTCGTGCCGCAATCGCGGCAGATGAAGAACATGCATTGGTGGCGCACGTCGGGATGATCGCAGGCCACGAAGGCATTGCGGCTGACCACCCGTGTGATCAGGCCCATGTCGACAAGGAAGTCGAGGGCGCGATAAACCGTCGGCGGCCCGATGGTGCGTTCGGTAAGCTGGCCGAGCTGCTGGATCAACTCATAAGCGCCGACCGGAGCGTTGTGTTCATAGATCAGGCCGAGCACCATCTTGCGCAGATCGGTCAGGCTGCCGTGCCGGGCGCGGCAATGGCCCTCGGCGCGGGCCAGGGCCGCCTCGACCGCCGGGGAAAAATCCGGCCGCGCGACCGCCGGCTTGGCCATGGCTTTTGAACGAGGGGATTTTGTCTGTGCCATGCTCCGTTACCAGCCACCCGCACCGATCCTACTCCGTCGGCCGTGGACCCGCCAGTTTTCCGCCCGCGCGGTGCGCGACCCGCCGTCGCTGCGCCGGCCGGCCGGCCCTGGAGGTGAAGCGATGAAGCGTGGAATCATCAGGGCGGCGGTGGACCTGGTCCGGAAAATCTGGCTCATGCTGAAGCGGACCGCGCTCGGCTTCCTCGCCGACGATGCGCTCAGCCACGGCGCGGCGATCGCCTACTACACCGTGTTCGCGATGGCGCCCGTCCTGGTCATCGTCATCGCCATTGCCGGCCTCGCCTTCGGCCACGAAGCGGCCCAGGGCGCGATCGTACAGCAGCTCGGCGGGCTGATGGGGCATGAGGCGGCCGGCGCGCTCCAGGCCATGATCCGCAGCGCCAGCGACCGGCGGTCGGGCGCCATAGCGACGATCCTTGGCTTCGTAATGCTGCTGGTTACCGCGAGCGGCGTGTTCGGCCAGATGCAGAAGGCGCTCAACGTCATCTGGAAGGCATCGCCCGCGGAGTCCGGCGTTTCACGGCTGGTGAAGGCGCGCTTGCAGAGCCTCGGGCTGGTCGTGACGCTCGGTTTCCTCCTGATGGTGTCGCTGCTGGCCAGCGCGGCCGTCACCGCGCTGGGCGATTGGCTCAACGGCATCCTGCCGGGTCTGTCGGCGTTCATGCAGGTCGTGGGCTTCGCCGTGTCGTTCGGCCTGGTGGCGGCCCTGTTCGGCGCGATCTACAAGGTGTTGCCGGACCGGCAGATGGAATGGCGCGACGTCATCGTCGGAGCGGTCGCCACGGCTTTCCTGTTCAATGTCGGCAAGCAGGCCATCGCGCTCTATATCGGCAGCAGCCGGGCGGCTACGGCTTACGGCGCGGCGGCCGCCTTCGTCATCGTGCTGCTGTGGATCTATTATTCGGCGCAGATATTCCTGCTCGGCGCCGAATTCACCAAGGCCTATGCTGAGACCTTCGGCAGCCACAAGGTCGCGTCCGGATCGACGACCGCTTCCGAGACGGCGGCCGCCGGCTAGGCCGAGGACGGGTTCAGCGCCACGTCGCGCGTGCGCAGGGCGTCGCGCAGGCCCTGCGCCACCTTCAGCCGCTCGCGCGGCGTCAGGAAGCGGCCGAGGATCAGCCGCCGGCCATGGGAGATCAGGGCGAATTCGCTGTCGCGACGCGGCGGATCGTCCATCTGCACGCGGACCCAATAGGGCTC
>JBDZUN010000237.1:0-5436 GCA_040255145.1 Hyphomicrobiales bacterium
GTCGACGATCAGCGGATTGATCTCCAAGAGGCTCATGTCGCTTTCGACGAAGGCGCGGTAGAGGTTCTGCAGCAGCGCGCCGGCCTGCCTGATCTGCCCGCCTTCGAGGCCCAGCGCATAGGCCAGCCGCCGGCCGTGGAACGGCATCACGCCGGTCGCCGGGTCGATCGTCAGGGTCAGGATCTTCTCCGGGGTGTTGGCCGCGACCTCCTCGATGTCCATGCCGCCCTCGGTCGAGGCGATGACCGAGATGCGCGAGGTTTCGCGGTCGACCAGGATCGAGAGGTACAGCTCGCGCTTGATCGCGGAGCCTTCCTCGACATAGACGCGATGGACCACGCGGCCTTCGGGTCCGGTCTGGTGCGTCACCAGGGTCGCGCCGAGCATCCGCTGCGCCTCGGCCCGCACCGCGTCCAGCGACTTCACCACCTTGACGCCGCCGGCCTTGCCGCGGCCGCCGGCGTGGATTTGCGCCTTCACCACCCAGACCGGGCCGCCCAGCGTCTCGCCGGCCTTGACCGCTTCGTCGGGTGAGAACGCGGCCTCGCCGCGCGGGACCGGCACGCCGAATTGCTTCAGCAGGGCCTTGGCCTGGTGTTCATGGATGTTCATCGGGGGAGCCTTCGGCGGGATTCTCAGGAGGAGCCGACGCGACGCAGAACGGCCGCGACCTGCCCGTCTTATAGCACTGGTCGGAAGCGGCGCAACCGCGTGTGGAGCCCCCTTCCGGGCGACGTCAGGCCGGCTTCGGCGCGGCGACCCGCAGCAGGCGATGCAGCGGCTGGTGCAGGTGCTGGTTGGCCGCGAGCACGTCGCCGCTCTCCAGCATGCCCTGGCGGCCGTCCAGGTCGGAGACGAGGCCGCCGGCCTCCTGCACCAGGATCAGGCCCGCGGCCATGTCCCAAGGCTTCAGGTTCGCCTCCCAGAATCCGTCGAAGCGGCCGGCGGCGACATAGGCGAGGTCGAGCGAGGCGACGCCCCAGCGACGGACGCCCGCGACCTCGGCCATCACCGATTCGAGCTGCGCCAGGAACGGCTTGTGCCCCGGCCGGCCCTTCCATGGGATGCCCGTCGCGAACACGGCGTCGGCCAGGTCGCGCCGCGCCGAGACGCGCAGCCGGCGCGAATTGAGCCACGCGCCCTGCCCCTTCTCGGCCCAGAACATCTCGTCGACCAGCGGCGCATAGACGACGCCGGCGACGATCTCGCCGTCCCGCTCCAGCGCGATCGAGATCGCGAAATGCGGCATGCCGTGCAGGAAGTTGGTCGTGCCGTCCAGCGGGTCGATCACCCAGCGATGATGGATGTCGATGCCGGGCCGCGGCTCGCTCTCCTCGGCCAGCACGCCAAAGCGCGGCCGGGCCCTGGTCAGCTCCGCGACCAGGGTCTGCTCGGCGCGCGTATCGGCGGTCGAGACGTAGTCCGACGGCCCTTTCAGCGAGACCTGGAGCTGCTCGACCTCGCCGAAATCGCGTCTGAGCGCCCGTGCCGCCTTGATGGCGGCGCCGGTCATCACGTTGATCAAAGGCGAGCGAACTGCCATCACAGGTCAATCGGCGCGGCGGATATAGGCGATTTCCTCGGTATCCACGACCACCTTCTCGCCGGTCTGGACGAATGGCGGCACCATCACGCGCACGCCGTTCTCCAGGATCGCCGGCTTGTAGGAGGCCGCCGCGGTCTGGCCCTTGACCTGCGGCTCGGTCTCCACGATCGCCAGCGTGACCTGCTGCGGCAATTGCACGCCGAGCGGGCGGCCCTCATAGGATTCGACGTTGACCTGCATGCCGTCCTGCAGGAAGGCGGCGCGCTCGCCGACGAAATCCCGCGCCAGATCGATCTGCTCGTAGGTCTCGGTGTCCATGAACGTGAGCATGCCGTCGGCTTCGTACAGGAACTGGTAGTCCTTCTGGTCGAGCCGGACGCGCTCCACCGTCTCGGCGGCGCGGAACCGTTCGTTGAGCTTGGTGCCGTCGACCAGGTTCTTGAGCTCGACCTGCATGTAGGCGCCGCCCTTGCCCGGCTGGGTGTGCTGGGTCTTGACCGCCGCCCACAGCGCGTTCTTGTGCAGGATCACGTTGCCGGGGCGGATTTCATTGCCGCTGATCTTCATGGGATACCGTCGATGAGGTCCGTGGCGAGCGAAGCATGGCGCCCGGCGCGGCGGGCAAATGCGCGGGCCGGCGCCGGAAACAAAGAAACCGGCCCGGGACGCGCCCTGGGGCCGGGCGCCGCGTGTTCTATCAGGCTGCCCGCGGGCGGTCCAGGACCGCGTTGAAATCCGCCACCGCGCGCGCCGCGCCGTCCGGATGGTGCCAGACCCCGCCGCATACGGCCAGGAAGTCGGCGCCGGCCTCGATCAGCGGCGGGCAATTGGCCACCGTGATGCCGCCGATCGCGACGCACGGCACCTCGAACAGCCCGGACCACCAATGCAGGATGTCGACCTCCGCATGGGCCTTGGGCACCTTGGTCGCGGTCGGATAGAACGCGCCGAAGGCGACATAGTCGGCGCCCGCCTCCGCCGCCTCCATCGCCAGGTGGCGCGAATGATGGCAGGTCACGCCGACAATTGCATTCGTTCCGACGGTCCGCCGCGCCGCGGCATAGGGCGCGTCGTCCTGGCCGACATGGACGCCGTCGGCGCCGAGCCCGCGGGCGAGATCGGGCCGGTCGTTGACCAGGAACGCGACGCCGCGCGCCTGGGCGACCGGCATCAGCGCCTCGGCGGCGCGGCGCACCGCGTCGTCGGCCACGTCCTTCAGCCGCAATTGCAGGCAGGCGACGTCGCCGGCGTCGAGCGCGCGCGCCAGGTCCTGCGCGAACCCGGCCGGCTCGAAGGCCGGCGGCGTGATCAGGTAGAGCCGGCAGCGCGGCGCGTCACCGCTCATCGGCTACCGACGCACAAATCCGTCATTGCGAGGAGCGGATGCGACGAAGCAATCCATCCCTTCTTCCCTCCCCTCGATGGGGAGGGTGGCTGCGTCAGCAGCCGGGTGGGGTGATTGTTGCCACCGCACCCCCCACCCGGTCCTCGCTCCGCTTCGGACCACCCTCCCCCCAAGGGGGAGGGAAACATGCGCGTGCTTTCCAACCGTCGCGAAACAAGGCAATCCGCCTTTGCGAGCCTCGAACCATGGATTGCTTCGCCGGAGCCTGTCCTCGGGCTGTCCTTCGGACAGGCCCGGGAGGCTCGCAATGACGGGGGGTTGGCGATCAAGCGGCCTGCCGCTCCAGTTCGGGGCGGTATTCGCCCTTGGTCGCGAGGCTGTTGAGCCTGGCGCGGTGCGCGAAGGCGCGCTGGGCGGCCGCGACGTTCTCCCGCTTGCCGGCCCAGGTCGTGATCGCCGCCTGCTGCAGGGCGCGGCCGTAGGAGAAGCTGAGGCCCCAGGGCAGCGGCCCCGTCGCGTTCATCGCGTTGAGGTGCGCGGTCGCCTCCTCCTCCGACTGGCCGCCGGACAGGAACACGATGCCGGGCACCGCCGGCGGCACGGTGCGCCTGAGCACGCGCAGGGTGGCCTCGGCCACCTCCTGCACGCCCGCCTGCTGCGGGCACTTCTTGCCGGCGATCACCATGTTCGGCTTGAGAAGCGATTCCTCCAGCACCACCCAGTGCTGCCGCAGCGCCTCGTACAGCGCGATCAGGGTGCGCTCGGTCACCTCGGCGCAGCGGCCGATGGTGTGGCCGCCGTCCATCAGCACCTCGGGCTCGACGATCGGCACCAGGCCCGCCTCCTGCGACAGCGCGGCATAGCGCGCCAGCGCCTCGACATTGGCGTGGATGCAATAGTCGGTCGGGATGTCCTCGGCGATGTCGATCACCGCGCGCCATTTGGTGAAGCGCGCGCCGAGCTGGAAATATTCCTCGAGCCGCTTGCGCAGGCCGTCGAGCCCCTCGGTGATCTTCTCCCTGGGCGAGAAGGCCAGCGGCTGGGCGCCGGCATCCACCTTGATGCCGGGGATGGCGCCGGCCCGCGTCAGGATGTCGGCGAGCCGGGTGCCGTCCGCGCCCTTCTGGCGAAGCGTCTCGTCGAACAGGATCACGCCGCTGATCGAATCGCCGAAGCCCGGCGTCGTGAACAGCATCTCGCGATAGTCGCGACGGTTCTCCTCGGTCGAGGGCAGGTCGATCGCCTTGAACCGCTTCTCGATGGTGCCGAAGCTCTCATCGGCGGCGAGGATCCCCTTGCCCTTCGCCACCAGCGCGCGGGCGGTTTCCGCAAGGTTGTGGGTCATCGTTGTCTATCCCTTGTTCGTTGCGGTTGCCTGCTCCAGGGCCGCGACCCCCGGCAGCACTTTTCCTTCGAGCCATTCCAGGAATGCGCCGCCGGCGGTCGACACATAGGTGAAGTCGTCCGCGACGCCGGCCTGGTTGAGCGCCGCGACGGTATCGCCGCCGCCGGCGACCGAGACCAGCCGCCCCGCCTTGGTCAGCATGGCGACGTGGCGCGCGGCCAGCACGGTGCCGTTGTCGAATGGCGGCGTCTCGAACGCGCCCAGCGGACCGTTCCAGATCACCGTCTTCGCCGTCTCGAAGCGCTGGGCCAGGGCGGCGATGGCGCGCGTGCCGATGTCGAGGATCATGTCGTCGCCGCCCACGGCCTCGGCCGCGACCGTGCGGCTTGCCACGCCGGGGGCCAGCTTTTCCGCCACCACCACGTCGTCGGGCAGCACCACGGCGCAGCCGGCCGCGCGCGCCTTTTCCAGGATCGGGTAGACCGTGTCGCCCATGTCGTGCTCGCACAGCGACTTGCCGACCGGCGTGCCGAGCGCGGCCAGGAACGTGTTGGCCATGCCGCCGCCGATCACCAGGGCGTCGACCTTCCCGACCAGGTTGCCCAGCAGGTCGAGCTTGGTCGAGACCTTGGCGCCGCCGACCACCGCGACCAGCGGCCGCGCCGGGCTGGTCAGCGCGCGTTCCAGCGCGTCGAGCTCCGCCTCCATGCCGCGCCCCGCGGCGCAGGGCAGGCGGTGCGCCAGCCCCTCCGTCGTCGCGTGGGCCCGGTGCGCGGTCGAGAAGGCGTCGTTGACGTAGAGGTCGCCGAGCCTGGCCAGCGCGGTCACGAAGGCCGGGTCGTTCTTCTCCTCGCCGGGATGGAAGCGGACGTTCTCCAGCAGCACCACGTCGCCGTCGCGCAGGGCGGCGACCGCCTGCTCGGCGTCCGGGCCGATGCAGTCCGGCGCGAAGCCGACCTTGCGCCCGATCGCCTCGGCCAGCGGCGCGACCAGCGGCTTGAGCGACATGGCCGGGTCGGGCTTGCCCTTCGGCCGCCCGAAATGGGACAGCACGACGACGCGCGCGCCCTTTTCCGCCAGTTCGCGGATGGTCGGCGCCACCCGCTCGATCCGGGTGGCGTCGGCGACCCGGCCGTCTTCGACCGGCACGTTGAGGTCGGCCCGGACCAGGACGCGCTTGCCGGCCACGTCCAGGTCGTC
>JBDZUN010000238.1:0-5426 GCA_040255145.1 Hyphomicrobiales bacterium
GTTTTGCCTAGCGCGGCAGGACCTTGCGATAGAGGTGCCAGGTGGCATGGCCGAGCACCGGCATCACGATGGCGAGGCCGATGAACAGCGGGATCGAGCCGAGCACGAGGCCCGCGACCACGACCGCGCCCCACGCCGCCATCGGGCCGGGATTGGCGATCACCGCGCGGATCGAGGTGTTGACCGCGGTGACGACGCCGACCTTGCGGTCGAGCAGGAGCGGGAACGACACCACGCTGATCGCCAGCGACAGCACCGCGAACAGGAAGCCGACGCCGACGCCGACGCCGATCATCGCCCAGCCGGGGCCGGTGGTGAACACGTCGCGCAGGAAGGCGCCGAGCGAGGCCGGCGGCACCGGGCCGAGCGTCAGGTTGTAGATCAGCTCGGCCGCGAACAGCCACAGCACGAACACCACCGCCAGCACCAGGCCGAGCAGCAGGATCGCGCCGATGGATGGCGAGCGCAGCACGTGGAAGGCCTGCGACCAGCTCGGCGCGCGCCCCTCCTCGTGCTGGCGGCTCATCTCGTAGAGGCCGATCGCGGCCACCGGGCCGATCAGCGCGAAGCCGGACGCGATCGGGAACAGGAGCGGCAGCATGTCGTAGCGGAACGCGACGCGCCACAGCACCAGGCCGACGATCGGATAGATCAGCGACAGGAAGATCACGTCCGTGCGATAAGCCTCGAAATCCTCGAAGCCCCTGACTAGCGCTTCGCGAACGTCGCGCACGCGAATCCTGCGGATCGTGGCGAGCAGTGCGCGCGGGTCCTCGTCGGCCTGGTGGACGGCCCGCCCGCCGTGGCCCAGCGCCCTCGCGCCGAACACAATCTGCCACGCACTCCATTCGATGGGGTTGTGGATGGCCATATCGGTTCCTCCCGAACCTGTGTTCGGGGGCAGCGGGCCCGTCATGGCGAGGCGCCGATGCTTTCGGCGCCGGTCACGAGAGACCCGCGACCCGCCGTATGCCCGACTATACGCCAAATTGTCGCACCCGTCTGCACGCCGCCGCGCGGGCGGCACGACAAGCGGCAACGGACCCGGTAAGATGATCGTTCGCTGGTCAAGCAATGCAGGACGACAGGAGGATGCTCCGATGACGATCAACGCGCCGAACCTGTGGCGGCTGGAGACGCCGGGACATGCGGGCTGGGCGCGCACGGCGCGGCCGGGCGACCGGGACAAGTACTTCATGGTCTCGGCGGATTCGCACGTGAACGAGCCCGGTAACATCTGGCTCCAGGGGATCGAGCCGGAATTCCGCGACCGCCTGCCGCGCATCGAGAAGAACGAGAAGGGCGAGACGTTCCACGTCTCCGAGGGCTTTCGCAAGACCAAGATCTACGAGAGCCAGTTCGAGGGCGAGGACAAGGAGCGCGCCGACGCCGGCCGCGACCCGGAGCAGCGCCTGAAGGACATGGACCGCGACGGCATCGACGCCGAGATCATGTTCATGAACAAGGGCATCGGCATGTGGGCGACGCCCGACCCGCTATTCGCCCAGGCGATGTGCCGCGTCTACAACGACTGGGCGTGGGAGACGTTCGCGCCCTACCGGGACCGCATGATGCCGATGGCGTGCATCGCCGCCGGCGACATCCCCGGTACGCTGGCCGAGATCGAGCGCAGCGCCAAGCGCGGCTTCCGCGGCGTGTGCTTTCCGATGAAGCCGGTCTTCGGCGCACACGACGTCAACCACCTGAACTACAACCTGCCCGATTTCGACCCGGTCTGGGCGCTGCTGCAGGAAGCCGACCTGCCGCTGACCCTCCATGTCGGCACCGGGCGCGACCCGCGCGCGGCCAAGGGCCACGGCGGCGCGGTCATCAACTATGTCGCGCATGCGCTCTCGCCGGCGATCGAGCCGGTGGCCGCCCTGTGCTCGTCAGGCGTGTTCGAGCGGTTCCCGAAACTGCGCTTCGCGATCATCGAGGCCGGCATCGGCTGGGTGCCGTGGACCCTCGACGCGATGGACGAGGCCTATATCAAGCACCACATGTGGGTACGGCCGAAGCTGCAGGGCCTGCCCAGCGACTATTTCAAGGCGCACGGCTTCGCCTCGTTCCAGGAGGACCGCGCCGGCCTCGCGCTGATGGCGGAATTCGGGCTCGAGGACTGCTTCATGTGGGGCAACGACTATCCGCACCACGAAGGCACCTGGCCGCATTCGGCCGAGGCGATCGAGCGCGAGATGGGCGGATTGGGCGAGACCCAGCGCGCCAAGGTGCTCGGCCTCAACGCCGCGCGCGCCTTCAAGATCGACGTGCCGGCGGCAAAGCGCGCGGTGGCGTAGGCGGCGAGCGGATGGCGCAAGCCCCCTCATCCGCGCAATGACGCTGTTCCGTCATTGACTTCGACAGGAGACGGACGATGACGCTGAAGATCGACCCCTGGTCGTTCCCCGATCCCGAAACCGACCTGAAGGAGGACGGCGAGCGCGCGAGCGTCGTGCTGGCCGGCGGCTGCTTCTGGTGCACCGAGGCGGTCTATGCCCAGCTCGACGGCGTGATCGGCGTCCGCCCCGGCTATGCCGGCGGCACCAAGGAAACCGCCGACTACAAGACCGTCTGCTCCGGCCGCACCGGTCACGCCGAGGTGATCGAGGTGGTCTACGACCCGCGCCGGATCACGCTCGGCCAGGTCCTGAAGCTGTTCTTCTCGATCGCGCACGATCCGACCCACAAGGACCGGCAGGGCAACGATATCGGCCGCCAATACCGCTCGGCCGTGTTCTACGCCAATGCCGACCAGAAGCGCGTCGCCGAGGCCTATATCGCGCAGATCGAGAAGGCCGGCCTGTTCGACGCGCCGATCGCCACGACCCTGGAGCCGCTGGAGGGCTTCTACGAGGCCGAGGAGTATCACCACGACTTCGCGGCGCGGAACCCCGGGCAGCCCTACATCCACCACGTCGCCAAGCCCAAGGTCGACAAGCTGCGGAAATACCATTCCGACAAGCTGAAGGACGCGGCCAAGGCGACGGCCTGACGCGCGGGGCCGGCGACCCGGCGCCGCTTTTGACGCCCGCGCCGGACGGTCCTATATGCTGGCCGTCCAACCGGCGCGCATCGGCCGCGCCGCGCAACAGATCGCCTCGATGACCACCTGGCTGCACGACCCGACGCCCGGCCGACCCTGCACCATCGTCGGCGAGGTCGCGCAGGCGCATGACGGCAGCCTGGGCACCGCCCACGCCTTCATCGACGCCATCGCCAAGGCCGGCGCCGACGCGGTGAAGTTCCAGACCCACATCGCGGCGGCCGAGAGCACGCCGGCCGAGCCGTGGCGCAAGCGCTTCAGCCCGCAGGACGACACGCGCTACGACTACTGGCGGCGCATGGAGTTCACCGAGGAGCAGTGGCACGGCCTGAAGCGCCACGCCGACGAGCGCGGCCTTTTGTTCCTGAGCTCGCCGTTCTCGCCGGAGGCGACGGACCTGCTGGCGCGCGTCGGCGTCGCCGGCTGGAAGATCGCGTCGGGCGAGATCACCAATACCGAGATGCTGGACGCGGCGGCGGAGAGCGGCAAGCCGGTGATCCTGTCCACCGGCATGAGCGATTTCGCCGAGATCGATGCCGCCGTCGCGCGGGTCCGTGCCAAGGGTGTGCCGCTCGCCGTGCTGCAATGCAGCTCGCTCTACCCGACGCCGGCGGAGGCCGTCGGCCTCGACATGCTGCCGGCGTTCCGCGAACGCTATGGCTGCGCGGTCGGGCTGTCGGACCATTCGGCGACCATCTATCCGGGCCTCGCGGCGGCGACCCTGGGCGCCGAGATGATCGAGGTCCACGTCACGCTGAGCCGCGAGATGTTCGGCCCCGACGTGGTCGCGTCGCTGACCGGCGCCGAGCTTGCACAACTCGTCGAGGGTGTGCGCTTCGTCGAGCGCATGCGCGCCGCGCCCTTCGACAAGCAGCAGGCGGCGGACGGCATGCGCACGATGCGGTCGATCTTCATGAAGAGCGTGGTGGCCGCGCGCGATCTGCCCGCCGGTGCGGTGCTGCGCCGCGGCGACCTCGCGCTGAACAAGCCGGGCGGCGGCATCCCGCCCGCCGATATCGGCCAGGTGATCGACCGCGTGCTGCGCCGCCCGGTGGCGCGCGACGCACAGATCGCCGAAGCCGACCTCGAACCCGCCGTACCGGCCTGACGACCGCAATGGCCCGCAAAATCTGCGTCGTCGTCACGGCGCGTCCCTCCTATGCCCGCATCCGCACCGCACTGGACGCGATCAAGGCGCACCCGGACCTGGAGCTGCAGCTCGTCGTCGCCGCCTCCGCCCTGCTCGACCGCTACGGCAGCGCGGTCGAGGTGATCGCGCGCGACGGCTTCCACATCGACCGGCAGGTCTACATGATCGTGGAGGGCGAGAACCTGGTCACCTCGGCCAAGTCCGCCGGCATCGGGCTGATGGAGCTGGCCACCGTGCTCGACGGCCTCAAGCCGGACGCGGTGGTGACCATCGCCGACCGCTTCGAGACGATGGCGACCGCGGTGGCGGCGGCCTACATGAACATCCCGCTGGCCCACGTCCAGGGCGGCGAGGTCACCGGGTCGATCGACGACAAGGTGCGCCACGCGATCACCAAGCTCGCGGACCTGCACCTGGTCGCCTCGCACAAGGCGGCGGAGCGGGTGATCCGCATGGGCGAGGCGCCGGAGCGCGTGTTCGTCACCGGCTGCCCGTCGATCGACCTGGCCAAGCAGGCGATCGAGGCGCCGGGGATCGAGCACAACAGCGCCGCGTTCGGCGGCGTCGGCGCCCATATCGACCTCGGCGGCGACTTCCTGATCGTCCTGCAGCACCCGGTCACGACCGAGTACCTGGATTCCCGCCGCAATGTGGAGGAGACGCTGCACGCGGTGGCCGGCCTCGGCATGCCGACCCTGTGGTTCTGGCCCAATGTCGACGCCGGTTCCGACGGCACGTCGGAGGGCATCCGCGCCTTCCGCGAGCGGCGCCAGCTGCCGCACGTCCATTTCGTCAAGAACATCCCGCCGGAGGATTTCATCCGGCTGGCCCACCGCGCGCGCTGCGTCGTCGGCAATTCCAGCGTCGCGATCCGCGAATGCTCGTGGCTGGGCGTGCCGGCGGTCAATATCGGCACCCGGCAGCTCTGCCGCGACCGCGGCGCCAACGTGGTCGACACCAGCTACGACCGCACGGCCATCGCCGAGGCGATCCAGGTGCAGCTCGCCCGCGGCCACGTCGCCTCCGACCCGCTCTACGGCGACGGCGCGGCCGGCCAGCGCATCGCCGACATCCTGGCGACCACCCCGCTCAGCATCGAGAAGCGCCTGACCTATTGAGCCCATCCCGTCGCCCGGATGGAGCCCCCGGGGGCTCCGTCCGCGCTACCAGCTCAATCCGTCGCCCGCACCTGCGGCACGAGCCGGGCGCCGTAGGGCACCGCGGTGTCTCCCA
>JBDZUN010000011.1:0-1466 GCA_040255145.1 Hyphomicrobiales bacterium
ATGTCGATGCGCTGCCCCCGCGGCGAGGGCCGCGTGCGCCGGACCGGCGCCGGCGCGATCGGCAGCGGCAGCCGCGCAAGCGCGGCGGGCGCCTCGGCCAGTTCGTCGGCGCTCATCTCATCGAAATCCTTGGCGCGCAGCCGCTCCTCCGCCGACCAGGTCAGCGCGGCGTCGAATTCCAGCTCCCGCTGCTCCGTCCGTTCGCGCGCGTTCTCCCCCGCGCCGCCGCCCAGCGCCTCGACCAGGCGGCGCAGCGGCCGTTCCTGCACGGCGTCGGGCGGAACCTGCGCCGTCGGCAGGATCAGGTCGACCATGCGGCTCAGGATGTCGGGGTTGCGCCAGAAGATGTGGAACGCTTGATCAAACAGCTCTCGCTGGTCGCGGCGCGACACGAACACCGATTGCAATGCCCAGTAGAAATCCTCGCGTCGCCCGAGACCGACGGCCGCCGCCGCGGCCAGCGCGTCGAGTATCTGGCCCGGCCCGACGGCCAACTCTGCCGCGCGCAGCATCCGCGCGAAGTGCATGACGTTCTCGCCGAGCCGGCCGGGCGGCGCGGCCGGCAAACTGGTCTGGTCGGAATCCTCCACCGGCCGACGGTCGGACGAAATGCCGGGGAGATCAAGCGCCCGCGCCCCGCACCCCACGCGCCGCATGGCTGACACGCGGGCTGCGCGGTACATGCCGGCGCGCCGGGCGTGATAGATTCGCCGCCGGGAAGCGATAAAAACGGGGAAGATAGATGGCAAATCCCAATGCGGCCGGGTCCGGCACGTTCGCGATCGGCGGCGCGAGTCTCGTCGTCCGCCTCGGCTTCGGCGCGATGCGCATCACCGGCCGCGGCATCTGGGGCGAACCGGCCGACCGCCCGGAGGCCCTGCGGGTCCTGAAGCGCCTACCCGAACTCGGCGTCAACTTCATCGACACCGCCGATTCCTACGGCCCTGCGGTGTCGGAGGACCTGATCCGCGAGGCGCTCCATCCCTACGGCGACGACATGTTCATCGCGACCAAGGGCGGCCTGACGCGCACCGGGCCCAACCGATGGGTCGCGGTCGGGCGGCCCGAATACCTGATTCAGCAGGCGCATGTGAGTCGCCGCCGGCTCGGCGTCGAGCAGATCGGCCTGTGGCAACTCCACCGCATCGACCCGAAGGTGCCGCGCGACGAGCAGTTCGGTGCCATCAAGTCGCTGATCGACAGCGGCGTCGTCCGCCATGCCGGCCTGAGCGAGGTTTCGGTCGCCGACATCGAGGCGGCGTCGAAGGTCTTCCCGGTCGCGACCGTCCAGAACCGCTACAACCTGATCGACCGCGCCAGCGAGGACGTGCTCGCCTATTGCGAGCGGAGCGGCATCGGTTTCATCCCGTGGTTCCCGCTGGCCGCCGGCGACCTGTCCAAGGCGGGATCGGCGCTTGATACGGTCGCGCGCCGTCACGGCGCCACGCCGGGACAGGTCGCGCTGG
>JBDZUN010000011.1:1476-29555 GCA_040255145.1 Hyphomicrobiales bacterium
AAGCGCAGCCCGGTCATGCTGCCCATCCCCGGCACCTCGAAGGTCGCGCACCTCGTCGAAAACGTCGCCGCCGCCGACATCGCGCTCTCGGACGAGGACTTCGCCGCGCTCGACCGCGAGGGCAAGGCCACGCACCCCTGACCCGCCGGCCGCCCCCACAGGCCGGCTCTTCCCGGCCCGTGCTGACGCGGCCTGGGCGCCGGCGGCTATTTCGCTTGGACCTGCTTGAGCAATCCCTGCATGCGCGTCTCGGCCCGTGGCGGCAGCCGCTTATCCTTGATCGCTTGCAGATTGGATGTGTCGTCCCCGACCTGGATCAGTCCGACCATTCCCAAAGCGTAGTGCGGCATGCATTCATAGCCGTAGAGGCCCGGCTTGGTGAACTGGACGGTGATCTTCTGGCTGATCTTGCCTTTCCAGGGCTGCGCGCCGTCCGGGATCATGCCGTCGATACTCTGCGAATCGTGGCCTTTGGAGACCGGCGTGAACGTCACGGTGTCGTTGGGCGCGATCTTCAGGAATGCCGGCTCGAACACGTGCGTCTGACCGTCGGAACCCTTGTTCAGCATTTTCACTTCATGATCGGCCGCTTGAGCCGTGAGCGACACGCCGCAGGCCAGGAAGGCGACCGTCGCGGCGATGGCGAGGTGCTTGAACATCAGTGACCTTTCTATGATCGGCGGCATCGGCCGCCGTCGCATGCCGGCCGGGCCGCCCGAAATGGTGGACGATCCTCTAAACATTCATCTAACGCTCATCTTATGAGGATTCCACAGGCGCGGCGCTCGTGTGCCAGTTGGCCGCAGGTCGGCGCATCACCCGGCCGCCTCAGCTTGGCTCGCGAAACGGTGTGTCGCTATATTGATAAGGACACAACGAGGGAAACAGGATGATGGAACAGCGCACGCTCGGTCGGGGCGGCCCCGACATCGCCGCCATGGGGCTCGGCTGCATGGGCATGTCCGAGTTCTACGGCCAGACCGACGACCGCGAATCCATCGCCACTATCCACCGCGCGATCGAACTCGGCGTCACCTTCCTCGACACGGCCGACATGTACGGCGTCGGCCGTAACGAGGAGCTGGTCGGCCGCGCGATCGCCGACCGGCGCGACAAGGTGTTCCTGGCAACCAAATTCGGCAATGTCCGCGGCGAGGACGGCAGCTTCCGCGGGGTCGACGGCAAGCCCGACTACGTGCGCGCGGCGTGCGAGGCCAGCCTGAAGCGCCTCAAGCTCGACGTGATCGACCTCTACTACCAGCACCGGGTCGACCCGACCGTGCCGATCGAGGACACGGTGGGTGCGATGGCCGACCTCGTTAGGCAGGGCAAGGTGCGCTATCTCGGCCTGTCGGAAGCGGCGCCGGCCACCATCCGGCGCGCGCACGCCACTCACCCGATCGCAGCGCTACAGACAGAATATTCCCTCTGGAGCCGCGACCCGGAGGACGAAATCCTGCCAACGGTGCGCGAATTGGGTATTGCGTTCGTCGCCTACAGCCCGCTTGGGCGCGGCTTCCTGACCGGACAATTCAAGCAGTTCGAGGACCTGGAGGCCGACGACTATCGCCGCTTCTCACCGCGCTTCCGGGGCGAGAACTTCCAGCGCAACCTCGACCTCGTGCGGCATATCGAGGCGCTGGCGCAGCGTAAGGGCTGTACCCCGGCCCAGCTCGCTTTGGCCTGGGTGCTGGCGCAAGGCGCCGACGTCGTTCCGATCCCCGGCACCAAGCGCGTCAGGTATCTGGAAGACAATGCCGGCGCGCTGAACGTCGCGCTGTCGCCCGACGAGTTGGCGCAGATCGACCGGCTCCTGCCCAAGGGCGCGGCCGCCGGCGAACGCTACGCCCCGACTTCCATGGCCGCCCTGAACCACTGAAGGGCGTAGGCAGTTTGCGACCATCTTGAAGCAGGCCAAGTCCGTTCGTCCCCGCGGAGGCGGGAACCCAGAGCAAAAAGGCAAGGTATTCAATGCCCTTTCTGGATTCCCGCTTGCGCGGGAATGAACGGATATTCGATCGATACACAAACCGTTGCTAATGCGCCTGGTCCCAGCTGTCGGCTGCGCGGGCGTCGACGACCAGCGGCACCGGCAGATCGATCGCCGGGAAGGCCGCGTTCTCCATCGCCTTCCTGACCACGGCGATGGTCTCCTCGACCTCGTCCTCCGGCGCCTCGAACACCAGCTCGTCATGGACCTGGAGCAGCATGCGCGCATCGAGCCCGGCATGCTTCAGTGCCGGCGGCACGCGCACCATGGCGCGGCGCATGACGTCGGCGGCCGAGCCCTGGATCGGCGCGTTGATCGCCGCGCGCTCAATCATCGCACGGTGCGCGGGGTTGCCCAGCTTGATGTCGGGCATGTGCATGCGTCGGCCGAAGATGGTCTCGACGAAGCCGTTGGCGCGGCACTCCGTCTTGATGCGGTCCATATAGGCGCGGATGCCGGGGAAGCGCTCGAAATAAGCCTCGATATAGGCCCGCGCCTCGCCTTGCGGGATGCCGAGCTGATTACCCAGGCCAAAGGCCGAAATGCCGTAGATGATGCCGAAATTGATCGCCTTGGCGCGCCGGCGCACCATCGGATCCATGCCCTCGATCGGGATGCCGAACACTTCGCTCGCGGTCATGGCGTGGATGTCGAGGCCGGCGGCGAACGCCTCCTTCAGCACCGCGATGTCGGCGATGTGCGCGAACAGGCGCAGCTCGATCTGGCCGTAATCGGCGCTGATCAGCTTGGTACCCGGCTCGGCGATGAAGGCCGAGCGCACCTTGCGCCCCTCCTCGGTGCGGATCGGGATGTTCTGCAGGTTCGGGTCGGCCGAGGCGATGCGCCCGGTCGAGGTCGCGGCCAGCACGAAGCTGGTGTGGATGCGCCCGGTCTCCGGATGGATGTGGTTGCCTAGCGCGTCGGTATAGGTGCCCTTGAGCTTCGAGATCTGGCGCCAGTCCAGCACCAGCCGCGGCAACTCGTGGCCCTGCACCGCCAGCTCTTCCAGCACATCGGCGCCGGTCGCCATTGCGCCGGTGCGCGTCTTCTTGCCGCCGGCCAGGCCGAGCTTGTCGAACAGGATTTCCGAGAGCTGCTTGGTCGAGCCGATATTGAACGCCTCGCCGGCCAGCTCGTGGATACGCGCCTCCAGCCCCGCCATGCGCTGGGCGAAGTCGCCGGACAGGCGGGCCAGGGCGGCACGGTCGACCTTGACGCCGGCGCGCTCCATGTCGGCCAGCACCGCGGCCAGCGGCCGTTCCAGCGTCTCGTAGACCGTCGTCAGCCGCTCCGAAACCAGGCGCGGCTTCAGGCAATGATGCAGCCGCAGGCCGATATCGGCATTGCCGGCCGAATAGACCCTGGCCCGGTCGACCGGCACCTGGGCGAAGCCGATCTGCTGGCGGCCCGATCCGGTCAGGTCGCGGAACACGACCGGCCGGTGGCCGAGGCAACGTTCGGCCAAATCTTTCAGCGCGTGCGGGTTGAGCCCGGCCTCCAGCACGTACGAGATGAGCTGCACGTCGTCGATCGGCCCGAGGTGGATGCCGTGCCGCGCCAGCACGACCATGGCGTGCTTGACGTCGTGGCCGATCTTCAGCACCGCAGGACTTTCCAGCACTGGCTGCAGCGCGTCCAGTGCCGCGCGCAGCGGCACCTGTGCCGGCCGCGCCCCGCCGTCGCCGAGGTCCAGCGCGCCGTCGCCGACCGCCGCCTCATGGCCCAGCGGCACATAGGCTGCCTCTCCCGCCGCGACGCACAGCGACAGGCCGATCAGCTCGCCCTCCATCGGCATCGGCGAATCGGTCTCGACCGCCAGCGAGACCACGCCGCCTTCCTCCGCGCGGGCGATCCACGCCTGGAGCGTCGGCAGGTCGGTCACGGTCACGTACCGGGTATCGTCGAATGGCGTCCCGATATCGTACAGGATCGCACCAGGCGCGCCGCCGGCCGGGCCTTCGGGTGCGTTGGCGACGGCCTCGACCGCCCGCACGGCGTCGACCGTCTCGCCGTCGAAACCCAGCTCCTTGGCCACCCGGCGCAACAGGCTGCCAAATTCCATGACGCGCAAAAACCCGAGCAGCGCGTCGGAATCCGGCTCGCGCACCGCCATCGCGCCGAGCGGCACCTCCACCGCCACGTCGCCCTTCAGCTCGACCAGCCTGCGCGACAGCCGCGCAGCCTCGGCATGCGCGATCAGGTTCTCGCGCCGCTTCGGCTGCTTGATCTCCCCGGCATGGGCCAGCAAGGTTTCGAGATCGCCGTAGGTCCGGATCAGCTCGGCCGCGGTCTTGACGCCGATGCCCGGCACGCCCGGTACGTTGTCGACCGAATCGCCGGCCAGCGCCTGCACCTCGATGACCTTCTCGGGCGGCACGCCGAACTTCTCGATGACCTCGTCCCGCCCGATGCGTTTGTCCTTCATCGTGTCGTAGAGCGTGACCTGCTCGTCGACGAGTTGCATCAGGTCCTTGTCGGACGACACGATCGTGACGCGCGCCCCGTTGTTGCGCGCATCGCACGCATAGGTCGCGATCAGGTCGTCGGCCTCGAACCCCTCCATCTCGACGCACGGCACGTTGAACGCGCGCACGGCATCGCGGATATAGGGAAACTGCGCTGCCAGATCCTCAGGCGCGTCGGGCCGATGCGCCTTGTAGTCGGCATAGAGGTCGTTGCGGAAGCTGACCGCGCCCTTGTCCAGGACGACGGCGAGATGCGTCGGCCGGTCGCTGGTGCGCATGTCGCGCAACAGCTTGTGCAGCATGTTGCAGAAGCCCGCGATCGCCCCGGTCGGCAGCCCGTCGCTCTTGCGCGAAAGCGGTGGCAGGGCGTGATAGGCGCGAAAGATATAGCCCGAGCCGTCGACCAGATAGATGTGGCTGTCCGGTCCGGGCGGCGCGTCCGTTATCGCGGCGGCCGCGGCGGCCGGAATCGGCGCGGCGGGATCGGTCATGGCGTCAAGGTGGGCGGCGCGCCGCCCGGTTCAACGCTCAATGATGACCCGTGCCCGTCCCCGCGCCGGGCCGCAGCACGAACATCCGGTCGCAATAGCCGCATTCGACGCTCTCCCGGTCCCCGATGGTCAGAAAGACCCGCGGATGTCCCAGCGCCCCGCCGCCGTCGCAGGCGACACGGCGGTCGTCGACATAGATGACCTCCGGCGGTTCGGTCGGTCGGTGGGGCGGCGTGTCGGCCATTGGCATGTTCCTGGGGCATATTCCTGGGCGATCGTCCGGTCCGGCGCGGGACGCGCGGCCTCGGGCCGGGCATTGACCTAGCGGGAAGCGGGATGATACCGATTGCCCGCCGCCAATCAATCCGGCGCGCGCGGCGTGGCAGCCGCTCCCGGCAACGAGCCCTGGCCGATGACCCTGACCCGCGCCCGATCGACGGATGCGCCGATCGACTGGCCCGATTCTCCCGCAATCGAGAATGCGATCGAGGCCCGCGGCCTGCGCAAGGTCTATCGCGGCCAGCACGGCCAGCCGCCGAAGCTCGCGCTCGACAACATCGACCTCGCTATTCCGCGCGGCTCGATCTTCGGCCTGCTCGGCCCGAACGGGGCCGGCAAATCCACCTTCATTAATATTCTGGCGGGCCTGGTGGTCAAGACGGACGGCGCCCTGCGCATCTGGGGCTTCGACCCGGACCGGAACCCACGCCAGGCGCGTGCCTCGATCGGGGTGGTGCCGCAGGAACTGAACATCGACCCCTTCTTCACGCCGCACGAGATACTGGAATTCCAGGCCGGCATGTACGGCGTGCGCAAGGGCCGGCGGCGCACCGACGAAATCCTGGCGGCGCTCGGCCTCAGCGACAAGCGCGACGCGTATGCCCGCACCATGTCCGGCGGCATGCGGCGGCGGCTGCTGATCGCCAAGGCGATGGTCCACGATCCGCCGGTCCTGGTCCTGGACGAACCGACCGCCGGCGTCGATATCGAGCTGCGCCAGCAGCTCTGGAGCTATGTGCTGGCGCTCAACGCGCGCGGTGCGACGATCGTGCTGACCACGCATTATCTGGAGGAAGCGGAGCAGTTGTGCGACCGCATCGCGATCATCAATCGCGGCATCGTCGCGGCCTGCGATACGAAGGCCAACCTGCTGCGCCGCATCGACAGCAAGGCCTTGGTGATCACACCCGAACGCGCGCTTCACGCGGTGCCGCCCACGCTGCAGGCGATGGGCGCCGAGCTGCGCGCCGACGGCCGGCTGGTGCTGTCCTATGCGCCCAGTCAGCAGGCGGTGGAGGGTTTGCTCACCAAGGTGCGCGAGGCCGGGATCGCCATCCACGATCTTTCGACGGACGAACCCGACCTCGGCGACATCTTCCTCAACCTGGTGTCGGCGCCGGCCTGAGCCGGCGCCGAGCTTGGTACCGGCGCCTTGAGGGGCCCGGTTACTTCAGCGCGAACACCACCGTCACGTTCGAAGTCAGCTTCTGCTCGCCGGACGCGACCGGCACCGCCGCGTCGGCGGCCGTCATACGCATCAGCGGCCGCGGCGGCTGCACCATGCCGCCACCCTCGGCGATCGACAGGATCGGGCCGAGCGTCACGCCTGCCGCATCGGCATAGAGCTTGGCCTTGTGCAGGGCGTTGGCGACGGCGGCGGCGCGCGCCTTGTCCAGCAGCGGCTCCGGATGCTCGATCGCGAAATTGACATTGTCGAGCCGGTTGGAGCCGAGCCCGACCAGCTTGTCGAGCGTCGCGCCCAGCGAATCGAGCTTACGGATCGTCACGGTCACCTGGTTGGTCACCTGGTAGGCGCGGATCTGCGGCGCCTGGTTCGAATCCTTGGGCTGGTCGTAGACCGGGTTGACCGAGAATTGCGAGGTCTGCATGTCCTGCTTGGCGACCCCCATGTCCTCCAGCCCCTTGAACATGCTGTCCATCGCCTTGGTGTTGGCGGCCAGGGCGTCCGCGGCAGTGTCCGCCTGCGTGACCACGCCGGTCTCGACATAGGCGATATCGGGCGGCGCCGAGGCCTCGCCCGTGCCCGTGATGGTCAGGACGCGCGGCGGTTCCACGTTCGCGTCGTCGGCGGCGTGCGCCGGCGCGGCCAGCGCGATCAGACTCAGCGCGAGCAGGATCTGGCTCGCCGGGACGAGGACGGGTCTCCAAAAGCGGGGCATGGCGGTCTCCTCATGCGGTGGCATCGGCGGACGGCGCGGACCCCGGCGAAGGGCCGATGGGCCGTCGTCCCCTGAGGCTAACGGAATGCGGGCGCGGTTTCACCGCCGGCGGCCGATCCATTCCGGGTTGTGCGCCGCGCACCCGCGTTGCGAGCGGCCAAGCGATGGACTATGTATCGCGTTCGTTCGTCGGGTCGGCCCGGCGGCTGGGGACGCACTCGTAGCTCAGTGGATAGAGCACTGCCCTCCGAAGGCAGGGGTCACAGGTTCAAATCCTGTCGAGTGCGCCAGCCGCGCGCCGTACCCGCCACGCGCGCGGGCCGCAAGTGGCCCGACCGCCGCGGGGCGTTCGGAGGGGTGCCGGAGCGGTCGAACGGGGCGGTCTCGAAAACCGTTGTGCCCTTTGCGGGGCACCGAGGGTTCGAATCCCTCCCCCTCCGCCAGACTTAAGTAACTGATAATATTCACTTTTATGTCTTACCGGATGAGACTCCAAACCCCCGGGACGTTTTATCTTTTCGCCCTTGTAACATTCTCTCGAAACGACACGGCGGCCGGCGCCTAGCCCGATTTCGCACCGATATAGGCGCCTTTCTCCACCGCCCGACTGACGAGTGCGGTTCCCTATCCGTTAGCCCCTTACGGTGGTGGCCAACCCCGGTCCCGGCCCAGTGAGTTGGCGCTTACTCTTCATGGAAGAACGGCGTCCTTGAAGCGCACCATCCGCCCTTTATCTTCATCCCAAGACCCGGTGGCTGAGAGCGCCCTCGTGCGCTTTTGGATCGCACCGAGGTCGAGCCCCGCAGCAAAATTGGAAGCGCGCTTCGCCGCGGTCATGAGGGTGCGAAGCTACTCCTGCACGCGCTCGAACGGCTCGCGGAGCGCAGCGAGGTCACGTTCCATCCGCGCGAACAGCTCACGGTACGCATCGAAGTACCGCCGTGCCTGCTCGACCGAGCGCAGGATATCCGGCGGGATCACCGGTCATGTAACGGGGATAGGCGCGATCTTCGTGGCGGGCGGTATTTTCACCATGCCCGATTGAAGCACGGAACCGGCACCGCCATCGTGCGTTGCGGACCACGCTGAGCGAAAGCGGCCGAATGGGCGCTGGGCGGTGCCTCGGCCCTGCGGCGGACGGTGTCGCTCGACCGGGAGCTGTGGCGGCACTTGGCGTTAGCGGCGCCGTCCGATCCGCCCGGCCTCGGGCACGGCAGCATCACCGTCCTCCGGGCAGCGGATCCTCCCGACCGCCAAGCAATACAGGCAGCGCCGGCGCTAGATTGCCCTCGGCTCAGGCCAATGCAATTATCCATTGCATCCTCTCAAGGCACTGCTGAAAAAGATACCATCTCGGTCCCTTACCAGCCCGGCCCCGACAACTGATGAAAAACGCACTGGAGGATATCGAGCCCAAGGCTGCTTCGGCGGTGCCGAGCGCCGCGCAGATGTCGGGCGGCATACCGATTCCGCCCATCCGGTTGCTCCAACTCATGTCACCCGCAGATTGGGAGGAATTTACGGAAGAATGGCTTTCTTTCCACAAGGCCAGGGGTGTCTACCAATCCATCAAGCGCTTTTCCGGTCCCGGCGACCTGGGGCTTGACGTTATCGCGTTCACAGAATCGGCGGGGTTCGCCGATGTTTGGGACAGCTACCAATGCAAGCACTATGACCATGCGCTCACTCCCACCGACGTGTACGGAGAAATCGGCAAGATCATCTATCATTCATTTCAGCGTACGCCGCCGTTCAATCAGACCTGTTACGTTCCGCGTCGCCATGTATTCATCGCGCCTTTCGGCGTCGGCATAACTCTCGGCCGGTTTCTGAGAGACCCAAAGCGTTTCAGAGAGGAAGTGCGCGCGAAGTGGGAGAGCCATTGCGTACCCGCTATCGGTTCAGGTATCGCCGCCCCGCTGACCGGCGCACTTCGTGTCTATTTCGATTCCTTCGACTTTTCGATTTTCGATGACCGCACTGCGGTCGAGCTGGTCGAGGAGCACGCGCAAACGAGTTTTCACGCGCCCCGCTTCGGCGGCGGACTTCCGCCGCGCGCGGAGTCGGGCGCGCCGCCTGCCGAGCCGGCCGAGGCTGAGAGCCCATATCTGCGAAAGCTGCTGGATGCGTATGGCGACCACCTCGGCACGCCCGTGGCGGGCCGCGAAGAATTGACATCCCGTCCCGATCTTGGCGGGCATTATGATCGCCAGAGAGTGCTTTTCTACAGTGCTGAGTCGTTGCGCAATTTCGCCCGCGACCGCACACCGCCACGCACGTTCGCTTCTCTTCAGGATGACGTATACAACGGCGTTGTCGATGTATGCGAGGCTTCGCACGCCGATGCCCTGGAATGTGTTCGCAAAACGGTGACGGCTGCTGGACAGCTCGACGTAAGCGGCAATGCGCTCGTCGGCGTGACCAGGGTCGCCGACAAACAGGGAATCTGTCACCAGCTTGCCAATGACGACCGTCTGACATGGAGGAAGCAACCATGACCGACGGAGCGCCGAGCCCCTTCAATAGCGCCTTGGAAACTGGTGTCCGCACCCTTGCGGTTCTCATAGCGTGCTATCCGAAGGCCCATGATCTCGGCAGGCTTGTTCAGTATGACTACCTGACGGTCCATTCAGCTGACGCCGACGGGCCACCCAGCCTTCACCCGCCGTTGCCGCTCAGGTCGGGAGAATTGCTCGTGCGTAGGGGCCTCGTGGAGGCCGGCTTACGGCTGATGATGAGTCGATCGCTTGTCCGGCGCGCACTTCACATTCAGGGCTTCCTTTACAGTGCCGACGACTCGGCGGCCTCGTTTCTCGACAATATGAAATCCCCCTATATCGTCGCCTTGCGCGACCGGGCCGAGTGGGTTGCCTCCACATTCGATGCGCTGAGCACCGACGAACTCGACTCCATCGTCAGGCGCTTGTTCGAGTCGTGGACTATCGAGTTCCAGCCGGTGCAGTCCGGGCCGCACGCGGAGTTGCTGTGATGAGCGGCATTCTGCTTCGATATCTCGCCTATTTCGGACCCGACAGGCCGACGGCCGATCTCTCGTTGGCGCCCGGTTTGAACGTCATCTGCGGCGCCTCCGAGACCGGCAAATCCTTTATCGTCGAAACCATCGATTTCATGCTGGGTCAGGAAAGCCCTGTTCGCGACATACCCGAAAGGGACGGTTACGATCGCATTAGGCTTTCTATTGAAAGCACTGGCCGGCCACCGCTCACGCTGGATCGCAGCGTCGAGGGCGGTAATTTCCGGGTCTATGAAGAACTACTGACGGACGGATCGCCCCAGTCGGAAGCCAAGCCCCTGAGATGGAAGCACAGCGCCGCCCGGCAGGATACATTGTCATATGCCTTCCTGGAGCGCATGGGCCTCACATCCAAGGTGTTACGCCGGAACGCCGCCGGCGAAACCCGCTCGCTTAGCTTCCGCGACATGGCGCGCCTGTGCGTTGTTACCGAGGAGGAAATTCAGGGACGCGGCTCTCCACTCCTGTCGGGCCAGTATACGACGGCGACGGGAGAGTACGCCGCCTTTAAGCTTCTCCTGACTGGCATCGATGACAGTGCGTTAGTAGCTGCGAGAGATGTGTCGGGCCGACGCGAGCAGGATACGGGCAAAATCGAACTTCTCGACCAGATGATCGCGGACCTTCAGGCGGAACTTGACGAGGAGGGCGCCGAGGAGGACGAACTCAACGATCAACTGGCTCGACTCGATGAGTCCATCCGCGCGCAGAACGAAGCGCTGGCGGATGTCCAGAGAGCACTGGACTCGGTTCTTGAGCGCCGCGGGGCGGCTGCAAGGGAAGTGCGCAGCAGGCGCGCAAGGGTCGCGGAGATAGACGAACTCGTCGAGCGCTTCAGGTTACTCGACCGCCATTATCAAACGGATCTCGGCAGGCTTTCCGCGATACACGAGTCCGGCTCCCTGTTTGTACATCTTGAGCAGCAGCCTTGCCCGCTTTGCGGCGCATTGCCAAGCGACCAGCATCTGGACTCGGAATGCGAGGGCAACGCCGAAGCCGTCGTCAAGGCTGCCGATGCGGAAATGGTCAAGATCAACCGCCTACGGCGCGAACTCGCGGATACAGCTTCGTCGCTAACCACGGAGCGGCAAGGCTTACTGGAATCGCTGGATCAGTTCGACGAGCAGTACAAGGCCTTCGAACAGGAGCTGAATGAAATCGCCTCGCCTGCCGTTGCGACAGAGCGCGCGTCATACAATCAGCTTGTTTCCGGGCGCGCGGAGGTCCGGTTCAAGCTGGAGAAAATCGACCGCCTCAAGCGCCTGACAGCGCAACGCACCGAACTTGACGCCGAACAGGCAGAGACGGCCAGCAGCCCCTCCGCTACGAAGACGCAGGTTTCCAAGAACGTCCTCGATGACTTCGCACAGATGATTGAAGGCATATTGCAGGAATGGCATTTTCCGAATGCCAACCGCGTGTTCTTTGACGAGGGCAAGCGGGATTTCCAGATTGCCGGCAAGGACAGAGGCAGCACGGGCAAGGGTCTCCGTGCAATTACGCATGCCGCGGTCAAAATCGGCCTGATGGAATTCTGCCGTGAACGCGGTCAGCCCCATCCGGGTTTTGTCGTTTTGGATTCGCCATTGCTAGCGTATTGGAAACCCGAGGGAGACGAAGACGATTTGCGAGGCACTGATCTCAAGGAGATGTTTTATCGATACCTCCTGGGTCTGAGCAAAGACAGTCAGGTCATCGTCATTGAAAATCAGCACCCACCGGATTTCGTTTCCGACGAAGGCAACGTCACCGTGTTCACAAAGAACCCACACCATGGCCGCTATGGGTTCTTCCCTGTTGCCGGCTTCAACGGCACCCGATAGTTCATCTGCAGCCTGTTTGGTTCGACGTCGGTTGCATCGGCTTTCGGCATCAAACCGTTATGCCCATGCCACTATAGGCGTCGGCCTGCAGGACGCCGCTGACGCCCTGAAGACGCCGCCCGGGTGCTCCTGCCGGCGAACGCGCGAGACGTAATAGATCGCCGGCAGCGGTGCGCGGCCGCCCTTCGCCCCGTGTCTTGGCATGCGGATTCGTTCCGAACAAGCCATCCTCGAAGCTAGCAAAAGCATATGCCGTCTTCCACGCCGGACAAGGGCACCAAGATCGGCCACGGCTTCCCGGAAGATAAATCGGGATGGCGCGGCTCGTCTTTGGGCGAGCCGTTTTCGTCGCGAATCCTATCGATTTCGCGGAGCAAGCGTGCGGCGGCATCGTGAGGCCCGCCGTCCGTTGTCATCGCCAAGAGCTTTTGTCGAAGCTCGGTCGCAGCGACAGGAAGCACGTCGAAGGCGTCGCGCCAGTGCTCTGAGGGAACGTGCTCAGTAACGGCTCCCTGAATGGCGCGCCAATCGATCAATGGCTGCTGAAGCCTGTTCTCTAGCTCCACGAGAAGCAGCAACCCCTCCGAGTCGCCACTTTCGACCACAGCCTTCGCCAGCAGCACGGCCTTCGGCGAATCGCCGTTTCTTAAGAGGCCGTAAGCGTAGTCGCGTAGTGCCCCGTGCGCGTTCAGCAAGCTGGCGATCTCGCGCGACATATGCCAGCCATCGCCACTGTCGATCTTGCCCGCAATGACTAAATCGAGATAGCGGCGCGCCGAGGAGAACGTGCCCTGACACTGAACGGCGTCCCGCCATGCGTCATTGTCATAGAAGGCAGCGTCATCTTCTGCGAGCTGGAAAAGCGCTTCTTCGATCCCCGTGGTCTTTACGACCTCACATGCTCGGATCATCTCTTCCAGGAAAACCGGTCCGCGGCACCGAGGCGGCAACACCGCGATCGCGTCGACGAGCTCTCCGGGATGGTCGGTAAACGGCAGCAGAAGGAGCCAGGCCTTCAGCTGCCAGCCTTCATCCAAAATCCAAGCATGCGTCTTCGCTTCCTCGAGAACCTCATTAATTCCAGCCCGCACAACGCTGAATGGGATCGCCTCACCAGAGAGGACCAGATTCAGCGCCAGCTTCGCACGCACCCTCTGCGGCGCAATCGACAAAAGCGCCTTTATCGTCTCGCCACGCTCGCCATGCGGTAGGCGGACCGCCTGAACAGCAAGTGTGATCGCATGCTTCTTCTGCGCCTGGGTCGCGCCCTCAGCGAGGAGAGGCCCGACCGCACCGAATATTGCTTCAGCTTCATGGCAAGTCAGCGCGGAGTCGTGGGCCCGCAGCGCGCGCATTTCCATCACGCGGGATAGGTCGATGCTTAGTCTGAGCCGCCGCTCGTCTCGCGGCTCGTTTGCCAGAATCCATTGCTCCTTAAGCACGAGCGCGGCGGCCTCACCGAAATGCTCATCAAGCAAATAGCTGATCATTAGTGCGGTCGTTTCTGGCGCGTTGATTGCCGCGAACGCTTGTTGATACCTATTCGTGTACAGCATGCGCGCCTGGTCCGCGGCGTCGCCGCGCCAGCGTTCGTCCTCCGCCTTCCGGCGGAAATCCCTGTAGCGACGCAGTTCGTCATCAAGCAGCCGTTTGAGCATCGGCAGCAGCCCGACAGATGGGAAATGGCCGATTAGTACGGCTACGGCCGACAGTTGGGCTCGCGTTGCGTTATCACCGCTAGCGATCAGCCGCTCGCCCCATTGCTCGACCATCTGCGATACCGCGGTATGCACATCCTGCGGAAATGGTCGTGCCCGGTCGCCTTCCTCATCGCGGCGACACAACAATTCTGCCAGTTGGCGGATTTCTTCATTGCTCGCTCCCGCCGCGCGCTCCTGGATGGCGACAACAAGGCTTGCACCGGGCGCCTGCGCGGTTCTATCGCGCAGGCTGTAGTATCGGTCGATCACACTTTTCTCGTGCCGGCCGAGTTCCTTGATCTCGGCAAAAGCAGCGAACTGGGCATCGATAAGTCTGGCGATGCTGATAGGGCCGAGGACCGACGCGGCGGCCTGGGCGCGGCTGTCCCGCTCGTTCGGGAACAACGCAATCTCCAAAAGGGCGTCGTCCTCGACGACGATCCGAGACGCGGCCAAGATGTTATCCGCACCAAAGAACAGTTCGCGTCCTTCCCGAAGCCGCTTGAGCAAGCCGTGCGCCACCGTCTGCCCGTATTGTTTGCAAGCCTCCTGGATCAGCCCGACCGCCGCATCCTGGCCGCGCTCAATTTCGATCGCCGAGATAAGTTTGCTCAACTGCGCGCTATGGTCCTTGCCGTCGCGGGAGTACACGATCGCGCGCATGCGCTCGTAATCGGAAAGCTCTTTTTCCACGCGCGCACGCGCTACTATGAGCCGCTGGTGCACAAGCTCGTCGTCAACGTCTTCGAGGTGAACCTCCCGACAGATGAGATCTAAGGTGTCGTCATCCACCGTGCTCAACACATCTGCAATATGCCGGTGGGCACCGCGGAAGGACATTCCGTTCACCACCGCGATCTTCAGATCAGGATCACCAGAGCTCTTCACGACCAGGGCGGCAAGATCGAGTCCATCTATGCCGCTGCTGTAAGCGATCTCTGAAACGACCGTCTCCTGCACTTTACACGGCAGCGCGAGGATGTCCTTCACAGCGTTCGGCCCGAGCACTGAGGGGCGAAAGCGACGCGCCAACCGCAAAGCCCGCCGGCTAGTCTGCTCGTTCTCATCAGTGATGAGTGGCCACACCAGATCGCGAAATTCTGGTCGACCCGACGTGATCATGAAACGCACGGAACGATCGAGCTTTCCGGGCGCGTGCCAGCGCTGCACGAGCATCTGAATCGGCTCAGAAATCGGCGCCCAAACCGCATCGGTTGCGTGGAAAATCATATCCGCCGCGAGGATCGGATCGACCTCGAAGGCTGCGAGAACCGCCAGCCCGCAGGCCTGCTGGTGCCGCTGGTCACCACGCGCCATCCGCTCCACTGCAAAGAGAGTGGCCTCCTCCCATGGCGTGAGATTAAGAATTTCAACCTTCAGTTTCTGAAGCGCGTCCGGATTGCCAACGCTTTCGAGCATCGCGCATTCGACCTCCTTGGACGCATACCATTCCTGAAATTGCTGGTGCTGGAAGCGATAGCGAAAAGGCGCTCCAGTCCGCATCAGCAAATGATGGTTCACCAGCGCATCAAGCACATCCGTCGGCTGCGGTTTCGTCGTGAGCTGGCCGTCTGTGGCCAGAAGGTCAGCTGTCCGCGAGATCGAGCGGCGCGCGTCGGTATCGGTGATTGATGTGTTGGCCGCACGCGTCGCCGAGACACCCAGGCCGCTCAAAAACATACCTTGGAAGCCGTGTGCGACCCTCTTCAGCGGTTCAACATGCTCGGCCTGCCGCTCATGCGCCTCGATAAAGCGCCTGAGGACTTCTTCTTTGGTGCGCGGGAAGGGTTGCTCCTCGGGCAGAGAAAGCAGCGCGGTCAGATAGAGTGGCGTCGTTATAAGTTGGCGCACGCCCGGTGTGCGCCATCCCTCGTCGACCAGGCGTGCGCCTCGGTCACCAGCAATCTCACGTGCGATGGCCATCTGCTGCTGTTCGTTGAGTTCGAGGACTTTCAGCAGCTGTCCATCAAACGGCACGTCAGAAATTTCCGGACGAGTCGTGGCGATAAAAGTCGCCTCGGGCAATTCCGCGCGAAGAGCCTGGATTTCGGTGCGAGCCCTCCCGCGCGCATCACTCCCGAGTTCATTCCAACTGTCGAACATAAAGACGACGCCCGAGCGTTCGGCCACCGCGCGCAGATTGGCTTCGGTGAAACCGCTGAACGCGGGACGGCGCAGGATCGCCTCAATCAGCGTAAACCTTCCGGTCGACCAATCCGGAAGAGGAACAATGAGAGGCGTGCCGCTCATGGCGCCGACAGCCCCTTCCGCCAACTGAAACAACGCTGATGTTTTACCAGTGCCCGGCGGCGCAACGATCACAAGATCGTGCAAGGCACCCAAGGTTTGTCCGAGCGCGCTCGCCAGAACCGGCTCGGACTGATCCTCCATCTCGAGCATCAGGCTAACGTTGGTCTGCGGCCATCTTTTGGTGCGCCGAAAGACTTCAATATCGGTGGCCGCCGCCTTTTGTAGACGGGCAGAGATTTCTCCAATGGTCGGCGGCATGGTCGGCACGAAGGGAACATTGTTAAGTACGCTGAGCCTCATGTCCTCCGCGTGCTTGTGCTTCCATCCGTGCAAGAGCTCCTCGGTAAATGTCGGATCATCTGAATCGATCGTCTTCGCGCACACTTGGCAAAGCCAAATGCCGTTTTCATGGGACGTCCGCTGTTCAGGCGTCATGTCGGCGCGATAGCGACGCGCACCAAGTCCGGAGGCCGCGGCGCAGATATGAGCGGCAACTCCGACGTCCACATCTTTTGCGCCATCGCTCGTCGGCGCTGACGTCAAATGCCTGCAAGTAGGATTGCCGCAATGATACCGGGCTTCTTTGGCAAGTCGGTTCCTAGTCGCTCGAGAAAAGTCGTCTCTATTTTTGTTCCTCGTCATCTATCGAATTCTACTTTTCTTACCTTCTTCCTATCACCATAAACACGACAACGTCTTGGGCGAAGACCTCGAGTATCGTTGATTTCGCGGGATGCCAGAATCGTTTACGTTGACATCCTACTGCCAACACGATTTTACGTCCCTCGGCATTTCTTCTTGAGCCGGGCGGGGCAGTCGCGGTATCGGCGAGCACATCTTCCCCGCTGACCTGCCATTCGTCATCTACCGCAAGAGGATGACGCCGGACCTGGGCAACATCTCGGCGATGTGTCGCAATTACTCCGAGGCGTTCCTGAAGAGAGCGCTGGGTTCCAGGACGCTACGCTGCGGATCCGGGAACCTGTGTGATTCCCGCGGCGGCACCTGCCCCGTCTGCGTGATAGTGTCCGAGGTCAGCTGCATCGCCTCGAACCTGCTGCTGTCACGGGCGGTGCTGAAGGGCGGTAAGGGGCCGGAGTGGGAGCCGAGGACCGCCCCGAACCTCGTCGGCTTCTTCGATCCAAAGCTCGCCTGATGCCAGGCGAGATGCTCATCTTGCGGAAGGAGGCCGCCAGGCTCGTGGTGACTATGCCGCCCGGCGCATGAAGGAGCCAGCCAGAGTGGGCTAGGAATTCCCGCTGCTGTACGGCTTGAAACCCAACACCGCAACGAGCTCCGTGATCCCGGACAGTCGAACCGCTATTTTGATGCACCTCGATGCATCGAGGAGCGGTGCATCACGCGCGGAATTCAACAGATCTCCACCGGTTCCCGTTGAGCAGGCCTTCCCAAGCGAAAGATCGGGTTGCTGTGCTTCAACCTTCAGTGCGGAAAAATACTGCTGAGCTCGGACACGAAGATGCGGCGCGGCGACCTCCAATCGGCTTGAAAGCGACTGGATCCGCACAACTACCTACTCGAAATGCCACGAGTTCAACTAGGCTCATCCGCTCGCCCTTTCACCAGCCGAGCTGGTTCCAATCGGCATTCAGGAGCAGCTGCCGCAACGTACATTCCGGCGGCTGCGTGCCGTCCAGGATGGCGCGGGTTAGAGCGGGCGGCAGGAAGGCCAGACGTAGCACGCGTGCGACATAGCGCTCACCGATGCCGTAAGCCGATGCGAGCGCGCGCAGGGTCGGGAAACGCTTGTGCAGCAAGTCGCCCCACCAGCGATGGGCGTGGGCCAGTGCCTTGATCAGCGCGGGGTCCGGCGTTGCTGCCTGCGGCTCCTGGCCCTCGATGACCAGCCGGGTTTCCCGGCCGCGACGCCGCAGAGCCATAGCCTGCTGGATAATGAGGGCTGGTCCGTGCTCGCTGTCCCTGCCCTCGAATGCTGGCTGGTCGGCTTCGGCACTCCGCAGAAACCGCGGCAGCAGCGCGATCGCAATTCCGGCGCCCGCGATCGTGATCCGGTGCACGAGGGCGAGCATGACCCCCCGCGCCGCGATGCGATCGTCCCCGGACAGCTGTTCGGCGAGCGTGCCCGCGCGCCGGAGCAGGGCGTCGCGCTGCGTGATTGTGTCGCCGGGTTCGGTGACATGATCGAGCAGCCAGTTGGTGTCACGCAGGTGGCGGCATAGCAGGTCCACCACCATAGGCTCGAGCTCGGCCGCCGGCAGACGCCACACCGCCTCGGTTTTTCGGGGCTGGGTTGGATCGCGGCGCGATCGGATGGTCGAGGCGCTGACGTAATAGCGGAACCGCCGTCCCTGGTTCACGCAATGGGTCGCCACGAGCTTCTCGCCCGAGGCGTCGACGATCAGACCGGCCAGCAGGCTCGGGTTTTTGGCATAGGCTTTGACCCGATGGGCATGGCCATTGTCGCGCAGCAGCGCCTGCACCGCCGTCCAAGTTTCCGGATCGATGATCGCATCGTGCTGTCCGTCATAGACCTGCCCCTTATGCGCGATGCGGCCGGCATAGACCGGGTTCGACAGGATCCGATAGAGATGCCCGCGGCTCAGCCGCGTCCCACCCTTCATGCGCCCGCTCTTGCCCGGGCGAAGTTTGGTGCGAACGTCGGTGCGATCGAGCTCGGCCTTGAGCGCATCGACCGAGCGCAGCGCGAGGTAGCGTTGATAGATGGCCCGGATGGTCGCGGCCTCGGCTTCGTTGATGGTGAGGGTGCGACCGGCGGCCTCGTAGCCAATCGGCACGTAGCCACCCATCCACAGCCCTTTGCGTTTGGAGGCGGCGATCTTGTCGCGGATGCGCTCGGCGGTGACCTCGCGCTCAAACTGGGCGAAGGACAGCAGCACGTTCAGCGTCAGCCGGCCCATGCTGGTCGTGGTGTTGAACGCCTGGGTCACCGACACGAAGGACGCGCCATGGCCGTCGAGCACCTCGACGATCTTGGCAAAATCGGTCAGCGAGCGCGTCAGGCGATCGACCTTATAGACCACCACGACGTCGACCGAACCGCCGACGATATCGGCGAGCAACCGCTGCAGGGCCGGTCGCTCCATCGACCCGCCGGAATAGCCACCATCGTCATAGCGGCTGGTGAGCAGCTTCCAGCCTTCGTGCTTCTGGCTGCGGATATAGGCCTCACACGCCTCGCGCTGGGCGTCGAGAGAATTGAAATCCTGTTCCAGGCCCTCCTCATGCGATTTGCGGGTGTAGATGGCGCAACGCACGGTCCGGGCCCGCTCAGCCATGGCAGCGCTCCTCCCCATGCACAGCCGCCGGTGACGGCATGGCTCGGATCGGCACAATGGGCTGTTCGGCACGGGCGGAAGCATCATCCTTCGCCATGCCGCCCCGACGCGGCGATGGGCGGCCGCGGCGGCTCTGCCTGTCGCCGTCTCGGGTACCGGCAGCACCGTTCAGGCCGAAGAAGGTCCAGCCGTTCCAGCGGGTGCCGGTGATCGCACGCGCGATGACCGACAGCGACCGATAGCGGGCACCCCGCCACAGGAAGCCATCCGATGCAACCAGCACATCATGGACCTCGCCTTGCCATTCACGGACCAGCCGCGTGCCGGCGCGCAGCTTCTTCCGCTTCGGCGCCGGCGGCTTGGCATCCCTGGGTACGATGTCGCGCATCAGCACATCGATCTCGCGGCGCGTCGCCGGGTCGAGCCCGCCGTTTTCCTGCTCCAGCATCGCATGGGCCAGCGCCTGGGCCGCAAGCAACCGGCTGACCGAGGGCGGCAGGGGCATGTCTCTAAGCGCCAGCCAGCGCTGACCGAGCGCTTCCTTGTTCAGGGTGGCTAGATCCCGCTGCAATACGGCCTGCCGCGCGGCCCAATCGCGACTGTCCATCAGCCCTGCTCCGCGGCAATAGCGGACGTGGCGGGATCGACCGCAGCGGCATCGGGCGCAGCGCAGTCGGCCGCGGCGGCGATGCGATACACCGTCGGGCGACCGTTCTCGCGCACGGTCTCGATCGTATAGCCACGCTGGCGCAGGCCGGTCAGTGCGGCGCGGGTGGTGTGCGCCAGCCAGCCGGTCGCCTGCACGAGGTCGTCCAGCGTCGCGCCGTCCGGACCCTGCAGCAACGCCAGCACCGCGCCGAGCTTGCTGTCCGGCCGCGGCGGCTTAGGCTCGCCGGCGCCACCTTGGGAACGCGCTGGGGCACCGGCATCCTCGGCGACAGCAGAAGACGCGTGCTGGGGCGTCGGCAGTTCCGCCGCCACTGGCGTGAGTGCATCCGGACCGTCCGAGTTCTCGTTCGTCGCCGCGGCACCGTCGACAGGAATGACATCCTCGGTCACCCCGAGCATGTGCAGACCGGCTTCGGTGATGATAAGGGCGAAGCGGATGCCGGCAGGGTCGGTACGCCAGATCGGCATGTCGAGGCCGGCCTGGGTTTCGGCGAGGAGCTGGCGCTTCATCAGGCTGGCGATCACTTTGCCGGCGGCGACGCGGTTCAGGGTCTCTGGCAAGATGACGACGTGGTCGGCGCGCTGCGACGCCTTGGACAGGATGAGCAGCTGGGTGTCGGTGAGCTTAACCATGGAATCCTCTTGCGATAATGACGGGAGCAGCCCCGTCACCAGCGCGAGCCCCGAACCGGATCGCATCGGCGGGGCGGAGGAGCCCGGCTCGGGCATCGACCCGGACCGGCTGTACACGGACAGCAATGCTCCATTCGACGCGCATTGCCAGTTCTTTCTGGTGGTCATCGCCGCCACGAGCGCGATTGGGGTGGATAGGCAATGGAAGCCAACCAAAAACAGCGCTTCGGCCGTCGGATCCCCACCAACGTTCAACGACGCATTAAGGTCAGCAGCGGTGGACGGCGCGTACTGCCGTGGCAGGCGACGCGTGGGGATTCGGTGACCAGAGGCGCGCCGACCCCGGCCGTGGCGCCCATCAGGACGGTGTAGGCTGTCGTGTCGCAAAACGGGTGGTGCTGCCTCAGCGCGCCTACGCGCCCGCCAAATAGCGCACCAGGTGCTGCGCCAGAGCGGTTTCCGGTTCGTCTTGCCCATGCATCATCTGAAGCCGCTCGAACAGTAGCTCGGCCTGGATCACGGCCGCCTGTTGGGATGCCGGCGGAAAGCCGGCAATGCGCTCCTCCAGCGCCAGCACCGTGTCATCGATCGCGCCCGCAAAATATTCTAAAGCGTCCTGCCGCGACGGGTCGCCGGCCGCCCCGGCGCGTCGCGCCTCCCGCAGCAGGGCCGATGCACGCAGGCGCTGCTGCATCCGCATCTGCCAGAGCAACACGATCGGATCGTGGACTCGGGCCGGTAGACTGAAATCGGTTCCGGCGCCGCCTATGGCACGCAGCCCGATGCCGGATGTCATCAGCGCGCGACGGCTCACCGATGGACCAGAAAGAAGTTGGTCCGGATCGCCGTCTCGGCTTCTCGACATCGGCATGAAGGCCCCAATCGCATCGAGCATTACCGCGACAGAGCGGCGTCACACCGTCCCTCTGTATACAGATGGATTCAAGCCAAAACCGATGCCGATTTCCGACCGTTGGATTGTCTCACCCGGCCCTCCGACCCGAACACGCGCCGATGGTGGCCTCGCCGGATCTCGACTTTGAACCCGGGTTCATCGCTGCCGGAGCCGCGGTCAGCCGCGCCCGATGCCGAGATCGGACGCGGCTGCACCGGGCGCGCCTGTGCTCAGCGCGGGCGATCGATCGTGTCCGGCCTGGGCAAGTACGCGAGCCGGCCGGTGACCGGATCGCGCGGGATAGCGGCCCACATGGCCTGCCCGCTACGCGTCCATTCGAGGAACTGGACCATGCTGTCAACCTGATCGTCGTGGCGGCCGCTCGGAAACGCGCGCACCTCGTGGATGAATTCGGCAAGCCACGGCGCATCGCTGGGCAGGAACACTTCGCCGGCCTCGATCATCGCGGTCTGGGCCTCGAAGCGGACTTCCTTCGAGTCGCTCACGGCCCAATTCTGCACCCAGTCGCATCTTTCGCGGCGCAGCTGATAGACCAGTGGGATGCCCGACGCCGCGTCCTCGATCAGGACGCGGTCGGCGCGCCACCGCTGGCGCTGCGCGACCACCGCGCGTTTCAGGTCGGGAAAGGCCAAGCGCTCGCGGAAGACGTCGAGCAGGTACCATTTGCCGTCGCGCAAGCCCCAGGTCGTGCAAACCGAATAGTCGCAGGACTCGTCGGGACGCAGCGCCGTGTCCCAGCTCTGGATGACGCATTGGAAGTCGGCGCGATCGATCGGGCCGTCGTAACGCCCGAACCACTCGATGCGAACCCGGTTACCCTCCGGCGACACCGGGCTCTGCTGGTATTGCGCCGAGAAGGCGGCCGAACCCATCTCGCGCTGCGTGCGGTGCAGCACCTCGACGGATTCGCGCGCCGAAAACAGTGCCTCGCCGCGGCGCCGGGTGTAGGCGCGACCGCGCCCGAGCGGGAATCGCTCATCCTCCTCGGCGATCGCCTTCAAGATCATGCAGGAGAAGTTACCCTTGGCGATCAGGTAGCCCGCAAAGTCGTCTTCGTGCAGGCGCTGCTGGATGACGATGATCGGGCCGAATTGCTTGTCGTTGAGGCGGGAATAGAGGGTCTCCTCATAATAGTGCTGGACCCGCCGCCGTTCGGTGGCGGACGCCGCATCGGCGGCCTTCATCAGGTCGTCGATGATCAGGATGTCGGCGCCGAAACCGGTGGTGGCGCCGCCGAGCGAGACGCCCTTGCGGCCGCCGCCCCGGGTCGTGATGATCTCGCCGTCCTGGACCTTAGCGATCCGCGTATCTGGGAACAGGCGCTGATACCAGGGGCTTTCCATCACGATCCGACAGTGAAGGGCGTGCCGGTTGGCGAGATCGCTGCCGTAGCTTGCCACCAGGATCTTTTTCTCGGGGTGATGACCGAGCTGCCATGCGGCGAAGGCGACCGCGGTGCAGATTGATTTGAGGTAGCGTGGCGGTACGGCCATGAGCAAGCGTGTCTCGCGACCCTCCGCCACCTCCTGTAGTCGATGGCACATGGCTTCGATATGCCAGTTGGGCTGGAATGCCCGGCCGGGATGCAGCGTATGGAACACCTTCTCCGTGAAGGCCTGGAGGTCGGTGCGCAGGATCGCCCGCAGAAGGGCGTCGGGATGCTCAGTCATTTGTCATTCTCCTCGGTTTCGTTGGGCGCCGCGTCATCGGTCGGGGCACTGGTTTCGGATGGGTTTTGGAGTGCCGCCTCGGTCTCGCGAGCGATGAAACGCGCCAGGATGGCCTTGTCGTCTTCCGGCATCGGACCCTCGGCCGGCGCGACGCCGGTCGCGGCGTCCGCCTCGCGCTCGAGCGCTTCGACTTCTTTGAACAACCTGTCCATCGCTCTGTCCTCGCCCTTAAGGGCCTTGTTCCTGAGCTGCCTCCATATCAACTCGTCGGCAGGCGCGGTCTTGCGCTTACCATGCTCCGTGTAGGTCATCGGCTCACGGAGCAACTCTTTGAGGATAGTTCGTTTATTACGGGCACCGCGCCGGCGTCCTCTGGGATTGCCCGATTGACCCGGCTTGAATCGAGACGCTTTGGGCGGCTTGCCGTAACCGACTTCGTACGACCGGGATGGCGGAGGGGCCTGGTCGGGCGACGCATGATCCAGTGGCGCCGCGGCGGGCGCGTCGATGTCGTTGTCGCAATCCGCCGCGTCGGCAATCGCGCCGCCGACAAGCGGTGCGGAAGCGGCCAGATGCGGGATAGGCGCTCCGAGGTCACAATCACTGGATGTCCGGGGCACCCGGGCGGCCGGGTCGGGCGGCGCACCCTCCCCGATCGGCTCGGATGCCTCTGCATATGGGCGGACGCGGATACGACGCCGCGGTTGATTGGCCGCGCTCATCACACGCCCTCCCCGCTCGGCGTCGCGGCGCGCTGATCGGCGATCTGGGCGAAGGCGAGACCACTGGCTGCGTGCACCGCGGATTGGCCGGTCAGGCGCTCCCAGCGCCGGATGATGGTGTCGACATAGAGCGGGTCGAGTTCCAGGCAGCGCGCGATCCGGCCGGTCTTCTCGGCGGCGATCAGGGTGGTGCCGCTGCCGGCGAAGGGGTCGAGAACGATGTCGCCCCGCCGCGTAACGTCCTTGATCGCGTCCATGACCAACGCCACCGGTTTGACTGTTGGGTGCATGGCAAGCTCCGCCATGCGGCCCGGGCGCAATGTGTTGACGCCGGCATAGTCCCAGACATTGGTGCGGTGGCGGCCGTAGCGCCCCAGTTCGACATTGTTGATGTGCGGGGCGGTGCCGTGCTTGAACAACGGGACCAACTCGTGCTGGGAGCGGTACAGTGACCCCATTCCGGAATTCGTCTTCCGCCAAATCGGCAGGTTGAGCAGCTGGAGGTCGACTTGCTCGGCGGCGGTCAGCAACGCGTGTAGATGGCGCCAATCCATGCAGACGAAGAGCAGCCCGCCATCGACCAGGTACACCACCATGTTGCCGAGTGCCGTCGCCAGGAACGTGATGAACTGAGGGTCCGACATCTCGCCGGAGGCCATGGCGAATTCGCGGTGTCGAATCCGCCCCAGGCCGCAGACATGCCCGTTGATCGGCACGTTGTAGGGTGGGTCGGTGAACACTAGACGTGCGCGCAAGCCGTCCATCAGCCGCGTCAAGTCGGCGGCCTCCAGGGCGTTGCCGCATAAGAGACGGTGTCGGCCCAGCATCCACAGGTCGCCGACCCTGGATACCGCCGGGCCCTCGGGTTCCGGGACCTCGTCCGCTGGATCCGGGGCTTCCGCTTCGGTCGGGCCGTCGATCAGCAGGTCGATCTCGGCGGTCGCGAAACCGGTGATCTCCAGATCGAAATCGAGGTTCAGCGCCAGAAGCTCGCGGAATTCGATCGCGAGCGCTTCCTGATCCCAGACCGCCAGTTCGGCCAGCCGGTTGTCGGCGATGATGAAGGCGCGCTTCTGCGCGTCGGTCAGGTGCTCGATCCGGATGGTCGGCACCTCTTTCATTCCGAGCTGCTTGGCGGCGGCGACCCGTGCGTGCCCGGCAATGATCCGATTATTCTCGTCGATCAGGATCGGGATGAGAAAACCAAACTCGCGGATCGAAGCCGCGATCTGGTGGATCTGCCGGGCCGACTCCTTATGAACCGTTCGCCGCGCCGCGCTCAGCTCCGTGAGCAGCCGATTGACGATTTGCAGCCCGCGAGTGATCTCACGGACGTGCAGCCCGATTTCGTCGGGCCCATTGCGGTGACGGCGGCGCACGCGCGGCGCCGGAAGAGAGGAAACAGTCATCGTACGTATCCTTTCGGGCGTTCAAAGGTCACCTTGTGATCGGTGGGGAAAGGGACGGATTTGAACCCGGGTTCAAATCCGCTAGGTCGATTACCGCGACGCGGCGTTCGGCTCGCACGTGCGAGCCAGCCGGGCGCAAGCACCAGTCGGCTATCTGTCCGGGTTTCGTTACTAAGGCGGGCGGGCCTGCGGCGCTTTTGTGCATTTGCCAGGCGAGTTGTCCGCGCCGAGCGCTTCCGCCCGACCGCTGTCGGCGATCGAAATCATGACGCCGGCATCAAGAACGAGAGGCGCGATCCGATGAACCGGCTTCGGCAATTCCTGATATAGTGAGCGTCGTATAGCTTGAGAGTTCTCGATCGGCCGATCGGCGATGCACAGTTCACCGATAAACGGTGCGGTGGCTAGCGCAATAGTATCGGCTTGGGTGCGGCGACGACACGCGCGCGCCGCCCCTTGGGGGAACGTAGACATAGTTAACCTCCTTGGTCGCGGTCACTACCGGCCCAATGAGTGGCTACAACGTCCCCCTACGTATCGTTCTCTATCTCAGCTTTTATCGCCGAGTCAAATTATAAATGGACGACCCACGAATGATCGAGAGCAACCAGCATGCCGACACCATCGGAATTGAAGGACGGACTAAGGGGTGCCCTGGGCGATCCGACGCTCGAACCCGAGATATTCGTCCGTCCACTGCGCGAGCAAGGCTTGGTCACCAAAGGTGGCCGCGGTCTCTATGCGCCACAGATGACGCCGCGGGATTGCGCCCGTGCGCTGATCGCGATCATGAGCTACCGGCCGGCGGCTCAAGCGGTGAAGACGGTCCGCACCTATAGCGCCCTCACCCATGATGCGCGCCGCGCAAAGCGTCTGGCCCGGCCGGATTTCATGGAGGACCCGACGATATGGGGGTGGGATGGATTAAGCCGGGTTGCGTGGCTGGAAGACGTGGTCTGCGCTTTGATCATGTTCGGCGCCGACGGTACGCTCAAACGAGAGCTGCCATTACGGCGGAAGGATGCCGATCCTCGGCTGATGCTCCGCCTCTATGGGCCCTATCCCAGCGCCAGCTTGGAGGTGTGGCCGGCAAAGGGAAGCGAAGGAAAAAGATGGCGGCGCGACTACAGGGACCATCTTGCGAGCGAGATTTTCCCGCCGGCGCCAAACCCCAGCACGTTCGCGCGCGTCTCTGAAATTTATGAGAACACGTTCGTAGCGCTCGGCGAATTGTTTGCCGCCGAGAAAGAAAGGCGGCGGCCTGAGGAGACGGAGGGAAGCCGGCGCAGCAAGCTCGCCCGAAACCGGAAGACAGCCGATCAGAGCGACCCAAGGGGGCAAACGCGCTCCGCCCGAACGGCGGACGTTGGCCCAGACCGCCGCTCAAAATCCCGCCCGAAACGCCGCGGCGGGAAATCCGTCTAGACGATGACAAGGATGAAAAGTGAACCCGGGTTCAATTTTCTCTGCAGCTGTGCTGGCGGCTGCGAGTGGTTTGGTGGATGACCGGCAGGGCTAACTATACGAGGGGGCGGATCGTGTCCCTCCCGTGGTGGTGTAGCTGCGGCGCGGGGATCACCGTGATCTCGGGCGTGCCGTAACCGTCGTGATGCGGCGTCTTACTGCGCGCGCAGACATGCGCCGGTGCCACGAGGCTATCGTTCAAGCCGGCAGCACATCCATGGACCAACGGCCCGCACGGTTTTCCCGGAGGGGATCGAATGCGTCGATACGCCGTCGAATCTATCGCTCGAAGCGTTCATACATTGTAAGCGCCAACCCGCCCCCGTGTTTCGCGGGGTGATGAAGACGGCGACACTGTGATGAGGCTTCTGCGCGGGAGGTTTGATTGCAGTCTGCACCCAAGTCCAGACTTGAAACATTTGCAGTTCTCGAGGCGGTAGCGAACCGGCTTGAGGAGAGCCCGCCCTTGCTGCGCCGGCGCTGGTCGGATGGAGCGAAAGCGCGGATTCTGGAGGAGGCGCTGGCGCCGGGCGCGAACGTTTCGGCGGTGGCGCGAGCGCATCACGTGAGCCCGCAGCAGGTGTTTGCCTGGCGGCGCCAGGCGATCCGCTCCGGCGCCATTGCGATCCTGCCGGCACCACCGGAGGTCCAGACGCAGAGCTTTGCGCCGGTGGAAGTGATGGCTGGTGATCGTGCGGGCGGTCTGGAGATTGTCATTGGCGACGTGAGGATCCGCGCGGGCAGCAGTGTCGCGCCGGCGCTTCTGGTCGAGGCGATCCGCGCCGTGCGATCGGCATGATCCCTGCCGGGGCCAAGGTCTATGTAGCGACGCGGCCGGTTGACTTCAGGAAGGGCCCGGATGGGCTGGCGGCGCTGGTCCGCGACACGGGCGCCGATCCATTCTCCGGCGCGCTTTACGTGTTCCGAGCCAAACGCGCCGACCGGGTGAAGATCGTATGGTGGGACGGGTCCGGGCTCTGCCTGTTCGGCAAGCGGTTGGACGAGGACAAATTCCGTTGGCCGCGGGTGGAGAACGGGGTGGTCCGGCTTGCCGCGCCGCAGTTGATGGCGCTTGTCGGCGGCATGGACTGGACGCGGATCCGGGCTGAGCACCGACGACGCCCGACGTCTGTCGGATAGGCCCGTGGCGAAGTGACTCAGGCGGCAGAAAGCAAGCCTCAAAACAGGCGAAACATGCTTCTGTCGATCTCATGACGAGCCACGCTTCGGCCCTTCCCGACGATACCGACACGCTGAAGGCGATGCTCGTCGCCATGGCGTCGGAGAAGGCTGAGCTGCAAAGCGAGACGGCAGAACTCAAGGCTGAGGTCATCCGCCTCGGGACAGTCAACGAACACGCCGAGGCACGGATCGCCAGCCTTCAT
>JBDZUN010000239.1:0-5398 GCA_040255145.1 Hyphomicrobiales bacterium
GGGGCTGAGCGGATGCGGGAGGCGGCGGCGATCCGGCTGGGCCTGATGATCGCGGCGCTGTGCCTGACAGGTAGCGCGCCGGCCCGGGCGGATCCGGCGCGTCTTCTGATCAGCGATATCTCGGATCACCGGATCGAGATCGGCTCCGGCTTCGCCGGCACCGACATCCTGGTGTTCGGCGCGATCGCGCCCGGCGCCCGCGCGGCGGACGGCGCGGCGCCGAACCAGGTCGTGATCGTGCTGCGCGGCGAAACCCGGACCCGCACCGTGCGCCGCAAGGAGCGCGTCGGGAGCATCTGGGTCAACCGCCGCTCGCGGACCTTTACGCGGGTGCCGTCGGTCTACCTGCTCGCGACGACCGAGCCGCTCGACGCGATGGCGGACAGCCCGGTGTTTCGGCGTGAGGAGATCGGTCTTGCCAACTTGCCGCTGCCGTTCGTGATGTCGTCGGCGGACGATGCCAGCGACGTGCCGGTCTTCCGCGCGGCGCTGGTCCGGCAACGCATGCAGGCGGGGCTGTATCGCGAGAGCGAGGGTTCGGTCAGCCTGATCGGCGGCGCGCTGTTCCGCGGCAGCCTGCATGTGCCCGCCACGATTGTGCCGGGCCGCTATCAGGTCGAGGTCTATCTGCTGCGCGGCGGCGCGATCGTCGCGCGCAACGCGCTGACGTTAAAGGTCGACCGCGCCGGCGTCGAGCGGCGGGTGTCGCGCATGGCCGAGCGCCGGCCGGTGCTGTATGGGGTGATCGCCGTGCTGATGTCGCTCAGCGCTGGCTGGATCGGCACGATAATCCTGCGAGGCCGCTGATGACCGGTACCGGCATGTCGTTCGGCGCGGCCGCCCTGGGTGGCCTGGTCAGCTTTCTGTCGCCCTGCGTCCTGCCGCTGGTGCCGGCCTATCTGTGCTACATCGCCGGCGCGAGCCTGGAGGAACTGACGGCCGAGGACGGCGCGCCCCGCGACCTGTCCTACCGCGCGCTGACCACGGCGCTTCTGTTCGTGCTGGGCTTCAGCACGGTGTTCGTCGCCCTGGGCGCGTCGGCGTCGGCGCTGAGCCGGCTTCTGATCGGTCACCTCGACATATTGGGACGCGTCGCCGGCATCGTGATCATCGTGCTGGGCCTGCATTTCACCGGGCTGTTCCGGCTGCGCTTCCTCGACCGCGAGGCGCGCTTCAATCCGCAGACCGGCGGCGGCAGCCTGGTCGGCGCCTATATTGTCGGCCTGGCCTTTGCTTTCGGTTGGACGCCGTGCATCGGGCCGATCCTCGGCACCATCCTGGCCCTGGCCGCGACGAAGGACACGCTGCCCTACGGGGCCGCGCTGCTGGCGACCTATTCGCTCGGCCTCGGCGTGCCGTTCCTGCTGGCGGCGTGGGGCCTGCGCGGATTCCTGAAATTCGCGACGCGATTCCGGCGCCATCTGCACACGATGGAGGTGATCACCGGCGCGCTCCTGGTCGTCACCGGCGTGTTGATCCTGTTCGGCTCGCTGCAATCGCTGAGCTATCTGCTGCTGGACGCGTTCCCGGGCCTCGGCCGGCTCGGCTGAGCGAAGCGCACCGGGTGGACCGCCCGGCGGCCCAGCATCCAGGCGTGGAACGGGCCGTCGAACAGGGTGGCGAAGGCCGGGTCGCGCACGTCGAGGCCGCCGGCATAGGCGCCGAAGGCCGGCAGCACCAGTCGCGCGCCGTCGGCGGCGAAGCAGCGTCGCCGCATCGAATGGCCGCGCACCGAGATCGCCGCGCTAGGATGCAGGTGCCCGGCGACCTCGCCCGGCATCGGCCCTGGCGAGGGCGCGTGGCGGAAGATCAGCGGCCCGAGCGAAATCGTGCCCTCGATCCGGCCGGCGAAATCGGGCGCCGGGTCGTGGTTGCCGCAGATCCAGATCCAGTCGTGCCGGCCGACCAAAGCGTGCAGCATTTCGCGCTCGTCGGGGCCGAGCCGGGCCTCGGCCTTCCGGTCGTGGAAGGAATCGCCGAGGCACACGACCCTGCGCGGCCGAAAGCGCCGGCACAGGCCGGCCAGCGCGCCGAGCGTCGCGCGGGTGTCGTAGGGCGGCAGGACGCCGCGGCCGCGCGTGGCGAAGCCGGAGCCCTTTTCGAAATGCAGGTCGGCGACGACCAGGGTGTCCTGCTCTGGCCAGTACAGGCCGCCCGACGGGTCGGGCACCAGCCTGGCGCCGTGCACCGTCAGGCACGCGCCGGCGAGGTCGGAATGGACGATGGCGGCGGCTTTCATCGACCAGAACTTATACGGAACACGAAGGGCGGGGAAGACGATGCTATGGGTCGTCCAGCGTCATCGCCTCGGCGATCAGGGCGTCCGCGGCTTCGCGCAGCAGCGCGTCCTCGGCCGCGCCGTGGACGCTTTCGCGTCCGATCTCCAGGATCGATGGCACCGCGAGCGGCGAGATGCGGTCGAGCGGCTTGTGCACGATATGCCCGGCGACCCGGCGCAGCGCGGCGCCCAGCCGCGCCACGTCGAGCAGGCCGCTGGCCGCGTCGGCCCAGGTCGCCTGCAACAGGATGTGGTCGGGTTCGTAGCGGCGCAGCACGTCGTAGACCAGGTCGGACGAGACCGTGACCTGGCGGCCGGATTTCTCCAGCCCCGGATGTCGCCGTTCGATCAGCCCGGCGATGATCGCGCAGGTGCGGAAGGTGCGCTTCAGCAGGCTCGATTCCGCCATCCAGGCTTCCAGGTCGTCGCCCAGCATGTCCTGGTCGAACAGGGCGTCCATGTGGGCCGCCCGCAGATCGCCCAGCGCCCAGACGGCGAGCGCGTATTCGCTGGCGACGAAGCCGAGCGGGTGCAGTCCGGCGCGCTCCATCCGCCGGGTCAGCAGCATGCCGAGCGTCTGGTGGGCGAGCCGCCCCTCGAACGGATAGCAGACCAGATAGTGCTTGCGGCCGCGCGGGAAGGTCTCGACCAGCAGGCTGTCGGGATCGGGCACCACCGAGCGGATGCGCTGGATGCGCAGCCATTCCTCGACCGGCGCCAGCAGCGCGCTCCATCCGCCGGGATCGGCCAGCAGATGGCGGACGCGGTCGGCCAGGAAGGTGGTCAGCGGGAACTTGCCGCCGTCGTACGACGGCACCTTCGGTTCCGGGTCGGCACTGCGGCTGACCAGCACCTCCATCTCGCGCAGGGCCTCGAAGCGCAGCGTCTCGCCGGCGAACTGGAAGGTGTCGCCGGGGACGAGCTGGTCGATGAACATCTCCTCGACCTCGCCCAACATGCGGCCGCCGCGCAGCGGCAGCCCGCCGCCGGCCGGGTGTGCGGTACGGTTGCGTGAGATCGGCCCGCGCACCAGCCGCACCTTCAGCATCGGCGCCTCGACGATGGTGCCGGCATTGAGGCGGTACTGCCGTGCCACCATGGCGTTGGCGACGCGCAGCAGCCCGGCGGAATCCTGTTTCAGGCGATGATGCCGCTCGTACTTGCGCAGGGCGTAGCCGCCGTGCTCGACGAATTCGACGACGCGCCTGAACGTGTCGCGGTCGAGGCCCGCATAGGGTGCGGCCGAGATGACCTCGACATAGAGCGCATCGGGGTCGATCGGGCCCGAGCAGGCCATGCCGAGCACGTGCTGGGCCAGCACGTCGAGCGCGCCGCTCCGCTTCGGCGGCGCGTCCAGCGCGCCCTCGTGCACCGCCTGCCGCGCGGCCGCGCATTCCAGCACCTCGAACCGGTTGGCCGGCACCAGTAGCGCCCGGCTCGGCGTGTCCAGCCGGTGGTTGGCGCGGCCGATACGCTGGAGCAGGCGGCTCGACCCCTTGGGCGCGCCGATCTGCAGCACGAGGTCCACTGCGCCCCAGTCGATGCCGAGGTCCAGTGTCGCGGTGCAGACTACGGCGCGCAGCGTGCCGGCCGCCATCGCCGCCTCGACCCGGCGGCGCTGCTCGGCCGCCAGGCTGCCGTGATGCAGGGCGATGGCGAGGCCGTCGTCGTTGATGCGCCAAAGCTCGCGAAACAGGTATTCCGCCTGGCTGCGGGTATTGACGAAGACCAGCGCCGTGCGCGCGGTGCGTATCGCGTCATAGATTTCGGGCAAAGCGTGGCGCGCGCTGTGGCCCGACCAGGGCAGGGGCGCGGCGGCGGCCAGCACCTCGACCTCGGCCGGGGCGCCGGCCTCGCCGACCACCAGGCGCGCCCGGCGGTCCTGACCCGCCTGCTGCGGCACCAGGTATCGGCGCAGCAGGTCGGGCTCGGCGACCGTCGCCGACAGGCCGACGCGCCGCGCCGCCGGCGCGAGTTTGCCGAGCCGCGCGAGGTCGAGCGCCAGCAGGTCGCCGCGCTTCGATTCCGTGATCGCGTGCAGCTCATCGAGGATGATCGCTTCGAGGTCGGCGAACAAAGCCGCGGCGCTCGGGTGCGCCAGCATCAGCGCCAGTTGCTCCGGCGTAGTCAGCAGGATGTCGGGCGGCGTGCGGCGCTGGCGGTCGCGTTTCGACTGGCTGGTGTCGCCGGTGCGCAGCTCGACCTTGACCGACAGACCCATCTCGGCGACCGGCGCCTCCAGGTTGCGCGCGATGTCGGCCGCCAGCGCCTTGAGCGGCGAGATGTAGTGCGTGTGGAGCTTGGCGCGCTGGCGCCGCGGCGGCCGGTTTTCCAGCGCGATCAGCGAGGGCAGGAAGCCCGCCAGCGTCTTGCCGCCGCCGGTCGGCGCGATCAGCAGGACCGATTGTCCAGCCTTCGCCACCTCGACCAAAGCGAGCTGGTGCCGGCGCGGCGTCCAGCCCCGGCCCGCAAACCAGGTGGCGAAGCGCGGCGGCAGCGCCGGCGTGCCGGGCTCCGGCGCTCCGGGATCGGCCGCCTCTGTCGCGGGTCGGGCCATGACCCTATCTTAATCGCCATGCCCAGGCCCGAGGAAATCCTGTGTCCGAACCCTGCTGGCCTCTATTGTCCGCTGGGGGACTTTCATGTCGATCCGGTGCGGCCGGTGGCGCGCGCGGTCATCACCCACGGCCATTCCGATCATGCCCGCGCAGGCCACGGCGCGGTGCTGGCGACGCCCGAGACCCTGGCGATCATGCGGCTACGGCTGGGTGATGGGCTCGACGGGACGGCGTGTCAGGCGGCCGATTATGGTGAGACGGTGCGTATTGGCGATGCCGCCGTGCGGCTGGTGCCGGCCGGCCACGTGCTGGGCAGCGCGCAGGCAGTGATCGAGGGTAGAGGCCTGCGTATCGTCGTCTCCGGCGACTACAAGCGGCGGCCCGACCCGACCTGCGCGCCGTTTGAGCCGCTGGCCTGCGACGTGTTCGTGACCGAGGCGACCTTCGGCCTGCCGGTGTTCCGCCATCCCCCCGATACGGAGGAGATCGCCAAACTGCTGCATTCGCTGGAAGTGTTCCCGGAGCGCGCGCATGTCGTCGGCGTCTATGCGCTGGGCAAGGC
>JBDZUN010000240.1:0-5312 GCA_040255145.1 Hyphomicrobiales bacterium
TCGGAGTGAATCACAACAGCCCTTTGCGCAACAGGCCCCTCGATGGGGAGGGTGGTCGGCGTGCAACGCCAACCGGGTGGGGTGGCTCATCGGCTCAGCGTCCTGAAGCGCCTGCCAGATCGCTTCCATAACGCCGTCCAGGTTCTCGTTCAGCTCCGAGTTCCAGAACCGCAAAGTGCGGAAGCCTTCGCGCGCCAGCACCGCATCACGGACCACATCACGACTGGCCCGGTCTGCTTCGCCATGCTGACCGCCGTCGATTTCGACCACCAGCCGCTGGCGAAAGCACGCGAAGTCGAGATAGTAGCCTCGAAACGGCGCCTGCCTTCGGAAATGGAAGCCACGGTGCCGGAGCACCCGAAGCCGCTGCCATAACCGCGCTTCCTGCGGCGTAGGGTTTCGACGCAGCGCGCGAGCGCGGGCAATCGACATCGCACGTTTCCCCGACACCCCCACCCGGCTGCTACGCAGCCACCCTCCCCACAAGGGGGAGGGTATCGCGTTTCACGGCGGCGAATGTGGGCATCCGCTACACCCCCACCCGGCTGCTGCGCAGCCACCCTCCCCACAAGGGGGAGGGTATCGCGTTTCCCGTTCCTTGACGGTCAGCGCGCCGCGGGGCTGTTGATGATGTCGAGGAATTCGCGTCGCGTGATCGCGTTGGTGCGGAAGTCGCCCAGCATCTGGCTCGTGACCATCGACACCCCGGTCTTGTGGACGCCGCGGGTCGTCATGCATTGATGGCTCGCCTCGATCACCACGGCGACGCCCTTCGGCTCCAGCACGTCGTGGATCGAGTGGGCGATCTGCGCAGTCATCTTCTCCTGCACCTGGAAGCGGCGGGCATAGGCCTCGACCACGCGCGCGAGCTTGCTGATCCCGACCACCCGGTCGTTGGGCAGGTAGGCGACGTGGGCGCGGCCGATGATCGCCGCCATGTGGTGCTCGCAATGGGATTCGAAGCCGATGTCGCGCAGGACGATCATCTCGTCGTAGCCGCCGACCTCCTCGAACGTGCGGGTGAGGTACTCGACCGGGTCGTCATCGTAGCCGGCGAACCATTCCTCATAGGCGCGCACGACGCGGGACGGCGTGTCGAGCAGGCCCTCGCGGCTCGGGTCGTCGCCGGCCCAGCGCAGCAGGGTGCGGACCGCCTCCTCCGCTTCCTCGCGGGTCGGGCGGTGCGCCACCGAGGGTTCCAGGTCGGTCCGCTCACGCGCCATTTCGGTCGAAGCCATTGCGGGCCTCCTTCGTTCTTGTTCCCGCCGGAATTCCCTCAGTTCACGCGTCGCGCCTCATGCGGCGAATCGAGCGAGAAGGCCGGGATCGCGACGTCGAACGCTTCGCCCGACGTCGATTCCATGCGGTAGCTGCCGACCATGATGCCGGACGGCGTCGAAAGCGGTGTCCCGCTGGTATATTCGAACGACTGCCCCGGCTTCAGCACCGGCTGCTCGCCGATGACGCCGACGCCGCGCACCTCCTGTACCCGCCCCGCCGTGTCGGTGATCCGCCAATAGCGCGTGCGCAACTGCACCGTCTCGGCGCCTTCGTTGCGGATGTTCACGGTGTAGGCCCAGAAATAATAGCCTTCCTCCGGCGCCGACTGGTCGGGCAGGAAGGCCGGCCGCACGGTGACCCGGATATGGCGCGTTTCCGAATCGTACATCTGCGTCTCTGGTCCTTTTTCGATCCCGGCCTCAGGCCCAGGCCCGGGCTCAGCCTCAGGCCTTGAGCTTCCAGCCGCGCGCGAACATGCGGTAGGTCAGGAACCACAGGCCGGCCGATATTACGAACACGACCGCCGCGCCTGTGCCGAGCCTACCATCCGCGCGTCCGACCATGCCATAGCGGAACCCGTCGATTAGGAAGAAGAACGGGTTGTAGCTGCTGATCAGCCGGAACGGCTCGGGCAGGCGCTCCACCGAGTAGAACGTCCCCGACAGGAACGACAGCGGCGTGATGATGAAATTGGTCACCGCCGCCATGTGATCGAACTTGTCCGCCCAGACGCCGCCCATGGTGCCCAGCACCGACATCAGCACCGACGCCATCACCGCGTAATAGAGCACCCCCCAGACATGGGCGATGCCGAGCGGGACGAAGATCAGCGCGGCCAGTCCCGTCACCGCCCCGACCACCAGGCCGCGCACCGCGCCGCCGGCGACCAGGGCGAACGTCACCTCGCCCGCCGACAACGGCGGCATCAGGATGTCGACGATGTTGCCCTGGATCTTGGCGATCATCACCGACGACGAGGTATTGGCGAAGGCGTTCTGCAGGATCGCCATCATGATCAGGCCGGGGGCCAGGAACTCGTTGAACGGGACGCCGTGGATCGCGGGGCGCGCGCCGGTCATCGCCAGCGTGAAGATCGCGAGGAACAGCAGCGTCGTGACCACCGGCGCCAGGACGGTCTGGGTGCCGACCTTGACGAAGCGCTGGACCTCCTTGGCGAACAGCGTCCACACGCCGACCCAGTTGATTGCGCCGATGCGTCGCACGCCGGCGCGCGGATAGGGCTCAGGCTGCGTCGCGCCGGCATCCATGGACAAGGCCGGATCGGGCATGGGCGTGTCTCCTGCTGCGGCGCGCCTGATGCGCCACGCTCGCCTGCTTCTAGCGGATTGCGGGCGTGTGGCGCGACCCTTTCGGATGCCGCGGCATGGGGCCTCTGCGCCGAATGCAAGGTTAATCCTGCTATCTGAATCCAGGACTCTTTTCTAAGGTGATGAAATAAGGCAGATTCACGCCATTCTGGACGCGCCGCTGGGCCGGTGCCGGCGGCGGCACGAACACAGAGGGGGTATTGCATGTCCGCTTTTCGACGGCTTTGCCGCATCATCGGGGCGCCAATGGCGGTGCTGGTGGCGGTTTCGTCCTATCCGGTGACGGGGGCACGCGCCGCGCTGGTCGGGACCGAGCAGGCGGTTTCCGGCGCGCCGGCGCCGGCGGGCGACGCCCAGGCCCAACGCGAGCAGGTCGCCTCGTTCCTCAAGCGCGAGGATGTCCGCCACCAGATCGAGGCGATGGGGGTCGATCCGAAGGAGGCCGACGCCCGCGTCGCCAGCCTGTCCGACGCCGAGGTGGCCAGGCTCGCCGGCCGCATCGACCAGATCCCGGCGGGAGCCGGCATCGCCGCGGTGTTCATCATCCTGGGGATCATCTTCGCCGTCCTGCTCGCACTCGACCTGCTGGGCGTCACGCACATCTTCAAGGTGTTCCGGTGAGGTTGGCCGGGCCGGCGCGGCGCGCCCGGCTCGGCCCCGCGACCGCCGCCTGGCTGTGTGCGCTCCTGCTGCTCGGCGGCTGTGCGACGAGCAGCCCGCCTGAACCGCCGCCGGTCCCCGGCGTGCCGGCCAGCGCCAGCGTGGCCGACGTCCCGTTCTTCGCCCAGAAGGACCGCTATTGCGGGCCGGCGTCGCTGGCGATGGTGCTGGCCTGGTCGGGCCTCGCCGTCGACCAGGACACGATCGCGCCCGAGGTCTACACCCCCGGCCGCGCGGGCACGCTGCCGCAGGACCTGCTCAGCGCGGCGCGGCGGCGCGGGCGCGTCGCCGTGCCGGTGCGCACGCTGCCGGCGCTCTATGCCGAGCTCGCCGCCGGCCACCCGGTCCTGGTGTTCCAGAACCTGGGGTTCTCCTGGTATCCCGACTGGCATTTCGCGGTCGTAACCGGCTATACCCTGAAGCCGGCGGAGATCACCCTCCATTCCGGAACAGACCCTGACCACGTAATGAGCCTTTCGCGATTTGAACGGAGCTGGTCGGGCACCGACAATTGGGGCCTGGTCGTGGTGCCGCCGAGCGTGGTGCCGGCCTCGGCCGACGAGCCGGCGATGATCGAGGCCGCGATCGGACTGGAACGCGCCGGCCAGGCGCGCGCCGCGGCCGCCGCCTATGCCGCCGCGCAGAAGCGCTGGCCGGACAGCTATGGCGCGGCGATCGGACTCGGCAACACGTCCTTTGCCGCCGGCGACTTCGCCGCCGCCGAGGCGGCGTTCCGGCGCGCCACGATCCTGCGCCCCGGCGCCGCGCCCGCCTGGAACAACCTCGCCACCGTGCTGGCCAGGCGCGGCAAGATCGACGCCGCCCTCTATACCGCGCGCCGCGCGGTCGAGACCGGCGGCGGCGCCGCGCCCTATCGCGCCACCCTGAAGGAAGTCGAGGCCAAGGCCGCCGCATCACCCCGCGCCGCACGGCGCGGGGTCGGCCGCTCCCATGCCGGGCGGGCGGCACCCTGGACACACGCGCAAGCGCTGAATGTTGTGCGGCTCTTGTAAGGATGGTGGCACATATTGTAGGGTGCGGGTCGCAATAGACCGGTCCGCAACGGTAATCGGGGGGAAGTGAATCATGGGTTGGACGGACGAGCGGATCACGCTGCTCCGCACCCTTTGGACCGAAGGACTGAGCGCCAGCCAGATCGCCGAGCGTCTCGGCGGCGTCACGCGCAACGCAGTGATCGGCAAGGCGCATCGCCTCGGTCTGTCGGGCCGTCCGTCGCCGGTCAAGACGGAGCGCACGGCGGCCCCGGCATCGCCGCCTTCGCCGCGTCCGATCACCGTCGTGCCGACGCCGGCCACGCCGGCGCGTGCCGCGGCCGAGGCCGAGCCGCCGGTCCGCGCGACGCTGCTGACCATCACCGACCGCATGTGCAAATGGCCCCACGGCCATCCGGGCGAGCGGGATTTCTACTTCTGCGGCCGGCGCACCAATCCCGGCCAGTCCTATTGCGCCGAGCATACGGTGCGCGCCTACCAGACGGTGCCCTCGCGCCGCGAACGCGGCCACGCCGCGCAGGGCTGACGCGGCTGCCGCTCCTGGCCCGGGCCCGCTCGATTTGCGCGGCGCCCGCGCCATGATACCGTTTCCGATGCGTGCAATTGCGATCGGAGGGGAGTTTGTCCGTGCCCGGCCTTGAGCCGATCGCCGGCCCACACGACGCGGCCGGCCCACCGCACGGCCTCGGGGCGCCGGCGCCCGAAACGCACAAGGTTCCCCACGCCGCTCCGCGACCCGATCCGCAGGCCAGGCCGGTCTTCGCCGCGGTCGACCTCGGCACCAACAATTGCCGTTTGCTGGTGGCGCGCCCGGCTGCCGCAGGCTTCCGCGTCATCGACGCCTTCTCGCGCATCGTCCGGCTGGGCGAGGGGGTCAGCACGACCGGAATCCTGTCGGACGAGGCCATGGACCGCGCGGTCGCCGCGCTCAAGATCTGCGCCGACAAGATGCGGCGCCGCGGCGTCACCGCGTCGCGCCAGATCGCGACCGAGGCGTGCCGCGCCGCCACCAACGCCCATGCCTTCATCG
>JBDZUN010000241.1:0-5275 GCA_040255145.1 Hyphomicrobiales bacterium
CGCGACCTAAAGCGTTTCCAGCAAAGTGGATGCCACTTTTACGGTTCGGAAATGCGATAAGCCGAGGACTTAGAGATCGTTCAGCGTTTCCATGAAACGGTGAACGGCTCTAAGCCTGCCGGCCGGCGCGCTGCCGCCGGACTCAGCCGATCATGCTGTAGCCGCCGCTGACCGACAGCACCTGGCCGGTGATGTGCCCGGCCGCGCCGGAGGCAAGGAACAGCACCGCATTGGCGATATCGCGCGGCCGGCCGATCTTGCGCAGCGGCAGGCTGGCCGCCACCTTGGCGAGCTGATCGTCGGTGAACAGCGAATCCTTGTTCGCCCACAGGGAGTTCTCGCCCACTTCCTCATCTTCTTCGGGAATGGTCACCCCCGGGCACACCACGTTGCAGCGGATGCCGTAGCGGCCGTTTTCCTTGGCGATCGTCTTCATGAAGCTGTTGATCGCCGCCTTGCAGCCGCCATAGACGGCCTCGCGCGGTTCGCCTTGGCGGCTGGCGTCCGAGCTGATCGAGACGATCACGCCGCGATTGGCCGGGATCATCGCTTCGAGCGCGGCGCGCGTGCAGTTGAGCACGCCGAAATAGTTGATCCGGACGATCTTCTCCCACAGGTCCGGCGTGGTCTGCATGAAGAACATCAGCTTGTCCCAGCCGACATTGTTGACCAGGACGTCGAGCGCGCCGGTCCGCTCCGCCGCGCCCTTGATCAGCGCCTGGACCTGGGCGAGGTCGGTCACGTCGGTCTTGACCAGCACGACCTCCTGCGCACCCAGCCCGCGCGCCGTTTCCGCCGTGCGCTCCGCCTGCTCCATGTCGAGGTCGCAAAAGGTGATGCGGGCGCCTTCCCGCGCGAAGCCGAACACGATCTCGCGGCCGATATTGGACGCGCCGCCGGTCACGACGACCGACTTGCCGGCAAGCTGAAGGTCCATGGGCGTCTCCTTTATATTGAATGGCTTATCTTGAATTCCTCACCGACCCTGCCAGTTCGGCTTGCGCTTTTCGGCGAAGGCCTTCGGCCCCTCGATCGCGTCCTGGCTGGAATAGACCTCCATGAAGATGCGGTTCGCGTTTTCGAGCGCGGCGTCACAGCCCATGCTCATGCCGGCGACGACGCTGGCCTTGGCGGCCTGGACCGAGAGCGGCGCGTTGTCGCGGACGGTCTCGGCCAGCTTGCGGGCGCGGGCGCGCACCGCGTCCGGCGTGTCCTCGACATAGTTGAGGAAGCCGAGGTCGTACATCCGCTCGACCGGGAACCACTCGCCCACCGTCACCAGCTCCATCACCAGGGGCTGCGGCAGCATCGACAAGAGCGGCATGACCCAGGGCGTGCCGCGCCCGACCTTGGCCTCGGTGATCGCGCAACGCGAACCCCTGAGCCCGACGCGCAGGTCGGAATTGATCGCCAGCAGCATGCCGCCCGCTGTGAAGCTGCCGGTCATCGCGGCGATGATCGGCGCCTTCACCCGGCGCATACGGGTCTGGAACACGTCCTTGATCTTGGAGATCACGTCGACGTTTTCCCGCGCGCGGATTTCGGCGGCCTCCTTGAGGTCCATGCCGGCGCAGAACACGCCGCAATCGGTCGAGGTCAGGATGACGACGCGGATCGAGCGATCGGCGTCGATGTCCGGCCACAGCTCAGTGAAGCGGTTCTGCACGCCCACCGACAACGCATTCTTGCGCTCCGGCCGGTTCAGCGTGACCGTGGCGATGCCGTCTTCGACCGAAAACAGGATTTCGTCGCTGGCCGTCATATCTCTCCCCTCACGATGGACGCGATGCGCCTGCTGCCGGCTCGGGCGAAAGCGCCGCGGCCGTCTCGCGCAGGCGGAACTTCTGGATCTTGCCGCTCGGCGTGCGCGGCATCTCGGCGATGATCTCGAGCCGCTCCGGCCAATAGGTCTTGGACAGGCCGCAGGCGGCAAGGTGGGCGGTCATGTCCTCGAAGCCCAGTGTGGCGCCGGGCTTGAGCACGACGAAGGCACAGCCGCGCTCGCCCAGCCGCGGGTCGGGCATGCCGACGACGGCGACCGCCTCGACCGCCGGATGGCGATAGAGCACTTCCTCGATCTCGACGACCGGGATGTTTTCGCCGCCGCGGATCAGGATGTCTTTGGCGCGGCCAGTGATCCGGATATAGCCGTCGGCGTCGATCCGCGCGATATCGCCCGTATCGAACCAGCCGTCCGCGCCGATGCCGGCCAGCGCCGGCCGTTTCAGATAGCCGGTGAAGGTGCAGGGGCCTCGCGCCTCCAGCCGCCCTTCGGCGCCTTCCGGCAGCACCGCGCCGTCCTCACCGACGACGCGCACCTCCATGCCGTCGACCGGCCTGCCGTCAGTGCCGTGGATCTTGTCCGGCGGGTCGCCCGGCCGGGTCAGCGTCACGACCCCGTTTTCGGTCATGCCCCAGGCGGCGATCACCTCGCAGCCCAGCCGCTCCACCGCGCGCGGCACCAGCACACGCGGGATCGGCGCGCCGCCCGAGACGAAGATACGGAAGGCGCGCAGGTCGCAGCCGGCCGCTTCAGGCGCGTCGGTCAGATCGGTCAGGAACGGGGTCGAGGCCATGGTGGCGGTGACGCCCTCGTCCTGCATCAGGGCGGCGGCCTGCCCGGCGTTCCAGATGTCCTGCAGCACCGACTTGGTACCGAGCACCAGCGGGACCGCCATGCCGTAGAGGAAGCCGGTCTGGTGCGCGAGCGGCGAGCCCATATAGATCACGTCGCGCGCCGTCAGGCCGAGCGCCTCGGCGAACCGCAGCGCGCTCGACAGCAGCGTGTTCGCCGTATGCATCACGCCCTTGGGTTCACCCGTCGTGCCCGAGGTGTAGAGGATTTCGGTCGGATCGTTGGGCGCCATCCGCCGCGCGCGAAAGATGGCAGCGGCGTCCATCCGGTCTTCCCATCGTTCACGCAGGAACCGTTGCTCGAACGAATCCGGCCCATCGCCGCCCAGGATGAAAACGTGCTCCAGCGTGGGCAGCTCCGCCTTCATCCGCCGCATCAGGCCGGCATGGTCGAAGCCGCGGAACGAAGCCGGCGCGAACACCACCTTGGCTTCGGCGAGGCCGAGCATGAAGATCAGCTCGCGCTCGCGGAAGATCGGCATCACCGGGTTGGTGATCGCGCCGATGCGGATGCAGGCGAGGTGCAGCGCCGTGAATTCCCACCAATTGGGCAATTGATAGGAGACGACGTCGCCCGGCGCGACGCCGAGGTCGACCAGGCCGAGGGCGATGCGTTCGACATAGCGCGCGAGCTGGCGATACGTCACCGTCTCCAGCCACCCGCGCATGGAATTGAAGCCGACGATTGCCGCCGCATCCGGCGTGCGCGCCACCGCCTCGTCGAGATAGTCGGTCAGCAGGCGGTCCGGCCACCAGCCGGACTCCCGCATCGCGGCGATGCGGCCCTCAGGCAGAACCATCTGAAGATCGACCGGCATGCGCGCCTCCCACCGCGCCGTCCGTCGGGCGGCAGAACCGCCCATGTCCGGCGAATCGGCCCCGCCGCCGAGGCGCGATGTCCGGCCATCAATTCACAACCGTCAGGGCCTGGGCAACCCCCGCGTGAGCGGGCGCCGGCGCCCCACAGATGCCTATTGCGGGAAGAGACTGCCCGCCATGCCGCCCATCATGCCCAATCGCTGCTGCAACGCGACGCGGTCGACATTGTTCGGATCGGACAGCACCTGGGCCAGCGGCCTGCGATCCAGCCGCACGTCGGCCAGCGCCTCCTGCTTGGTCAACTGGCCATCGCCGTCACGGTCGTAACTCTGCACGATGGCCGGGATGCCCAGCGTGTCGACGATCATGGTGGCGAACCCGGCCTGGGCCTGCTCCTCATCGGTCAAGGTGCCGCCGCGCCATGCCATCCAATCGCCGAAGGCGGCGCGTACATGCTCCAGTTCCTCGACCGACAGACGGCCGTCGCGATTGGCATCCGCGAACCGGAAGCCGGCATCGACGCACATTTCGGCCGGCGCATGCTCACATGTCGGGCGAACGCGATTGATGAAGCGATCCAGCTCAAACGCCGCCGGCGTGGGATTCGCGGGCGCCGGCCGGGCGGCGGGCTGCGCCCGCGCGACGGTGATGCCGGCCGCGAGACATATCGCCACAGACCAGCCGAACAAACCAGACTTCATCAACGCATGTTCCGACTATCCGGCGCGCCGCGATCTACGACGTCCTCACGCACCAAGAACGCGGTCGCAGGCCGAGATATTCGCGTTATGGGTGTCGATCATCTCCTTCAGCTCGGCGTGCATCGTGTCGTCGCGCAGCTTGGGCAGCACTTCCTCCAGCTTACGGACGACCCAGCCCTGGCCGCGATTGAGCAGCGCGAGCTTCGCCTCCAGCCCGTCGAGCGCCATGACCTTGCCATAGAACGCGCCGGTCTCGCGGCTCGGCGTGCCGCCCAGTTGCTCGACCATGCGGGAGACCAGGCCGCAATACCGCGCCTCGTCGTGGCGGACGTGTTCGAGCAACGCACGCACGCCGTCATCCGCCGCCTCGTCGCGCATCGCCTGCACGACCTTGACCCCCGCACGCTCTGCCTCCGCGAGCGTGTTGAGCAGCACGATCAGTTCTTCGGGCGGGATGTAGCCGGCATAGGCATCCTCCGCCTGATCCATCATGCACGGTGACGAGGCGGAAGGATTCTTCGCGTTCATGTTCTCCTCCTGACGGCGTTGGCCTATAAGATAGCCCCCGCAAGCGGAGAGCTCCATGCCTCGGTTTCTCGTCGCCGCGCTGGCGAGCCTGTTGGCGTTCGCCCCGGCATCCATCGCCTTCGCCGCAGCCAAGACAGCGCCGGCCGGCCCGTTGCCGCCGCCGCCGGCGGCGCACCCGATCACGATCGAACGGCCGTGGGTGCGACCGACATCCGGCGGCGCCGGCGGGACCGCCGCGGTCTACCTCACCATCGTCAACAGCGGGGCGGATGCGGACCAACTGCTCGGCGCCACGACGCCGGTCGCAGCACAGGCCGGCCTCCATGCCGTGACGATGCAGGGCGATGTCGTACGCATGCGCGAGGCGCCGGTCATTCCGATTCCGGCGGAAGGACGCATCGTCCTGCGGCCGGGCGCGTGGCACATCATGTTGATGGGATTGAAGAACCCGCTGGAGAAGCACACGTCGTTCCCGCTGACCCTGTCCTTCAAGAAGGCCGGCACCCTGACGGTCGAGGTCGCGGTGCGGGACGACGAGCCGGGCAGCTTCTGGGGGCTGCCGGAAAACGAGGAAGCACCCAAAAAGTCGCAAT
>JBDZUN010000012.1:0-16521 GCA_040255145.1 Hyphomicrobiales bacterium
GCCCGACGCGCCAAAGGCCGGCACGCGCCAGATCGTCAGCGTGCTGCCGTCGTCGGGACTGTGGGACGGACGTTACGCCAGCAACGCCTGGGCGCAGGAATGCCCCGAGCCGCTGACCAAGGAGGTCTGGGGCTCTAGCCTGCGCATCGCCCGCGCCGACGCGGAGCGGCTCGGCCTCGACGACGGCGCGGTCGTGCGGCTTGGCGCCATCGAGGCGCCGGTGCGCATCGTTCCCGGCCAGGCGGAGGGCGTCGTGACGATGTTCGCCGGCTACGGACGGCGCGACAGCGGCCCGATCGCCGACGGCATCGGCGCGAACGCCTTCACGCTGCGCGGCGCGCCGGCAGACGGCGTGGCGCCGAAGCCGACCGGCCGCCATGCGCCGGTGCAATCGACCCAGCACTTCTTCCAGCTCGACGGCGACCTCACCAAGCTGTTCCCGGTGCTGGCGCCCGGCGCGCGCATGCCGGCGCCCGGACCGCTGGCCTCCGTGCTGCCTGCCGCTTCGCCCTCCGGCCCGGCCGAGCACGCCTGGGCGATGGTCATCGACACCTCCGTGTGCATCGGCTGCAACGCCTGCGTCGTCGCCTGCCAGGCGGAGAACAACGTCCCGGTCATCGGGGTCGAAGAGATCGCGATGGGCCGCGACATGCATTGGCTGCGCGTCGACCGCTACGACCGCGGGGACGCCGATGACCCGCGCCCCGGCTTTCAGCCCGTGCCGTGCATGCAGTGCGAGAAGGCGCCGTGCGAGCCGGTCTGCCCGGTCGAGGCGTCGGTGCACGATGCCGAGGGGCTGAACGTCCAGGTCTACAACCGCTGCATCGGCACGCGGACCTGCCAGGCCAATTGCCCCTACAAGGTGCGGCGCTTCAACTTCCTGGCCTATCCCGACCCGGAATTGTGGGCGCCCTTCGAGCCCGCCTCGCTGGCCGCGCAGCGCAACCCCGACGTCACCGTCCGGGCGCGCGGCGTCATGGAGAAGTGCACCTATTGCCTGCAGCGGATCAGCGCCGCCAAGCACAACGCGGCCGCGACCGGCGCGCCGATCCGCGACGGCGACGTCGTCACCGCCTGCCAAGCCGCCTGCCCGACCCGGGCGATCACGTTCGGCGACATCGCCGATCCGTCTTCGCGCGTCTCCGCGCAGAAGCGCGATCCCCGACACTACGCGTTGCTGGAGGAGTTGGGCACGCGCCCGCGTACCACCTATCTGGCCAAGGTGCGCGCGCCGACGGGGAACGAGGCATGAGCGTCCAGGCCGACCGCTGGCTGCTGCCGTCCGCACAGGACTACGCCGCCGTCACCGAGACGGTCTGCGCGCCGCTGATGGATCGCGGCCCCAAGCGGAGTTGGTGGCTCGCCTTCGGCCTCAGCCTGGCGCTGAGCGCGATGGGGGCGTTCGCGATCGGCTGGTCGTTCGTGGAAGGCCCTGGCCTGTGGGGCAACAACAGCGCGGTGGTGTGGGGCTTCCCGATCGCCAACTACGTCTGGTGGATCGGCATCGGCAATGCCGGGACGCTGATCTCCTCGCTGCTCCTGATCACGCGCCAGCGCTGGCGCGCCTCGATCAACCGCTTCGCCGAGGCGATGACCCTGTTCGCGGTGTCGATGGCCGGGATCTTCCCGATCCTGCATCTCGGCCGGCCGATGTACTTCTACTGGATGGCGCCCTATCCCGCGACGATGGGGATCTGGCCGCAATCGCGCTCCGCCCTGGTCTGGGATTTCTGGGCGATCGTCTGCTACCTGCTGTTTTCGATCCTGTTCTTCTATGTCGGCCTGGTCCCCGACCTGGCGACCCTGCGCGACCGGCCGGGCAAGCTCGGCTGGCGGCGCTTCTACGGCGTGCTCGCGCTCGGCTGGCAAGGCAGCGCGAGGCAATGGCGCGCGCACGAGCAGACCCATCGCATGATGGCGGTGATCGCGGTGCCGCTGGTCTGCTCGGTCCATTCGATCGTCGGCCTCGACTTCGCGGCGAGCCTGATGCCCGGCTGGACCGAGAGCATCTTCCCGCCCTATTTCGTGGTCGGCGCGCTGTTCTCGGGCTTCGCCATGGTGGTGCTGATCGCCGCATCGCTGCGCCGCGCGATGTCGCTCGAATCCGTGCTTCGTCCCGCCCATTTCGACGCGATGGCGAAGGTGCTGTTGGCCGCGGCGCTGGTCATGGGCCTGTCCTACGCGACCGAATGGTTCACCGGCTGGTGGAGCGGCGAGCCCGCCGAGCTGCGCCTGCTGCAGCAGACTTTCGATGGTCCGTATACGTGGCTCTATCTGCTGATGCTGGCGTGCAACGTGCTGAGCCCACAGCTTTTCTGGTGGCCGGCGATGCGCACCAACATGAAGGCGCTGGTCGGCGTCTCGCTCGCCGTGCTGATCGGCATGTGGTTCGAGCGCATGCTGATCCTGCTCAACACCCTGTCATTCGGCTATGAGCCGAGCTTCTGGCGGCTCTACGCCCCGACCGCCGTCGATTTCATGATCCTGTTCGGCACGCTCGGCATGTTCGCGCTGCTGATGCTCGTCTTCTCCCGCCTGTTCCCCGTCGTCTCGATCTACGAGACGCGGGAGGTGGCGCACGAGGCGCGCGAGGCGCACGCGGCATGAGCACGCTGGCGGTCGGCTCGTTCGCGCGGCAGGCGGATTTCGCCGAGGCGCTGGCGCGCGCGCGGCGCACGGGGCGCTCCGTCGAAGGGCGCTGGTCGCCGTTCCCGACGGGCGGGGCGGACGACACGCCGTCGGGCGGCATCGGCATCGGCATCGCGGCGGTCGGCGCACTGGCCGGCATTGCCGGGGCCGGTCTGTTCTACCTGCTCGAATGGTGGACGGCCGTGATCGCCTATCCGTTCAATGCCGGCGGCCGGGCGCTGCATAGCTGGCCCGCCTTCCTGGTTGCGCCGGTCGAGATCGGTGCGCTCTCGGCCGGGGCGGCCGGCCTGGTCGCTTTCCTGGTGCGCGGCCGCCTGACCCGCCTGCATCACCCGGCCTTCGCGATCGAGGCGCTTGAGCGCGCCTCGTGCGACCGCTTCGTGCTCGCACTGCGCTGCGCGCCTGGGGCCGACGCCCGGGTGGCGCTCGCGCTGCTCGCCGGCGCCGGCGCCGTCGAGACCCGGCTGGTGACGCCGTGAAGGGCGCGATCGCACCCCTGGTCCTGCTGGCCGCCCTGGGCGGGTGCGATCTCAGCATGTCGCACCAGCCGCGCCACAAGACGTTCGACAGCGCGACGCTGTGGGACGGCGGGCCGCCGGCGGCGCCGCCACCCGCCGGCACCGTGCCGCGCGATGCGCTGGGCCGGCAGGACGCGCTCGACAACCCGCCGCCCATGACGCTCGCGCTGCTCGAACGCGGGCGCGACCGCTATGGCATTCACTGCGCGATGTGCCACGGCTCGACCGGCGCGGCCGACGGGCCGGTGGTGCAGCGCGGCTTCCCCGCGCCGCCCTCCTATGCCTCGGACAAGGTGCGGGCGCTGTCGGCGCGCCAGATCGTCGGCGTCATCGGTCACGGCTACGGCATCATGTATCCGCGCGACGAGGTCGCGCCGCGCGACCGCTGGGCCATCGCCGGCTATGTCAAGGCGCTGGGCCTGGCGCTGGCCGGCGACGAAACGAAACCGGGGGCCCAGCCATGACGGCGCCGCGCGGCGGGTGGGCGCGGGCGGCGGCCGGCCTGGCCGCCTTTGCCGCGATCGCGATCCTGCGGCGCGGGAGGGCCACCGAAATACACATGGCGGCCGCCCGGACGGGTCGCCGACCCGCGGCACGCGGGCGGGTCGAGGCGCGCCGCCTGCCCGGACCCAAGCGGGTTCTGGGCCTCGCCGTCCTCGCGGCCTTCGCCGCAATCCTGCTGGCGATCCTGACCGCCTTTGCGCCGGAGGCGGCAGGCGCAGGATGGCGCGCCGGCTTCCTGGTCGCGGGCTCGGCGCCGATCGGCGCGACCGCCCTGCTGCTGATCGCACAGCTGAGCGGCGGCGGCTGGCGCGCGCCATTGGAGCCGCTGGCGCGGTCCCTGCCGCTGCTGCTGGCCGCCGCCGTGCCGCTGATCGTCGCGCAGGCCTTCATCCAGCCCCCGGCGCATCTGGGCATCTACATGGCGACGCCGGCTTTCGCGGTGCGCACCGTCGCGGCCCTGGCGATCTGGGCCGTGCTCGGCTGGTTGGCCGCTGCCCGGCGGCTCGGCACGCTCGGCGCGGCGATCGGCCTGCTCGCGCACGGCGTGCTCGTCAGCGTGCTGGCCTATGACTGGATGCTGGGCGGCAGCCCGGGCCAGCCCTATTCCGCGATCGGCATGGCGCTGGCGGCCCAGCAGATCGTCGTCGCTACCGCCTGCGCGTGCCTCGCGAGCTTCGGTGACAGGCTGACGCTGGAAGACCTGTCGAAGCTGATGATCGGCGGGTGCCTCGGCCTGACCTACCTCCTGTTCATCGACTGGCTGATCGTTTGGTACGGCAACCTGCCGCCGCGCGTGGATTTCTATCTGGCGCGCATGGCCGGCGGTTGGAACGCGCTGCCGCTGGCCGCGCTGGCGCTCGGCCTGCTCGCGCCGATCGCGGCCAAGACCTTCCTGTCGGGAACCACGGCGATCCGCGTCGCCGGCGGCTGCGCGTTGGCCGGGGTCCTCATCGCCGACATCTGGCTGGTCGGGCCGCGCGGCTGCGCGCCGGCCGTGACCGCCGCCGCCCTGCTGTCCACGACGCTGATAGCGGCCCTGCTCGCGCTGGTCCTGACCGGTATGCGGCGGGGCGCGATGGCCCGGACCGATGCCGTCTAGCGCCGAGCAGGACCGGCGGCCGGAGGGTTGGCAGATACCGGCCAGGCCCTGGCTGCTCGCCGGGCTGGCCTTCGTCGGCGTCCTGCTGGCGGGGGTGACGGGGTTCGGCTTCGTCTACCGTGCCGACATCGGCGGCCGAACCGAAATCGTGCAGCACCGCTTCCCCACGCCGCGGCTGGTGACGCAGTTGCGCAAGACCGGTGGCCGGCCGGTTCCCTCCGACGCCGAGGCCCAGGCCCGGATCATGGCCGCGATGCGCGCGCTGGCGGCCCGAGGCGATGCGGCCTGGGCGGAAGGCGGGGGCGCGCCATGACCCCCCGCCTCGCCCTTCTCCTAGTGCTGCTGGGTCTGGCCGGCCCGGCGCACGCCGCCTTGACCGAGAACCAGCTCGGCGCCGCGCGCACGACCCCGCGGATCGGCGCGCACCTGCCGTCCGACCTGCGCTTCCACGACCAGGCCGGGCGCCCGGTCCGCCTCGGGCAGGAGGTCGGCGGCGTCCCGACCGTGCTGCTGTTCGCCGATTATACGTGCACGAACCTATGCGGGCCGGGGCTGACGCTGGTCGCGGGCGCGCTGCACGATTCCGGGCTGCGCCCCGGCCGCGATTACCGGCTGCTGGTGGTCGGCATCAACCCGAAGGACGGGCCGGCCCAGGCGCGCACGATGCGCGACACAAGGCTCGCCGGCCTGCCGGCCATCAGTCATCAGATCACGATGCTGAGCGGGTCGGCCGCCGCGATCGGGGCCGCGACGGCTTCATTCGGCTATCGCTATGTCTACGATCCGGCGACCGACCAGTTCGCCCACGACGCCGCCACTTTCGTGCTCGCGCCCGACGGGAAGCTCACGTCGGTCCTGCCGGAGACCGCGATCCTGCCCGGCGACATCCGTGCAGCGGTCCGGGACGCGGCGCGCGGCAGCCGGGACGACGGCTTCATCGCCCGTGTGGTCGCGCAATGCTACGGCTTCGGCGCGGCGCACGGCCTTTACGGCGCGGCGATCCGCGACGGCCTGCGCGCGGGCGCGGCGCTGATCGTGCTGGCGCTGGGCGGGGGCGTCCTGCTGCTGACGCGGCGGAGGGTGTCGCGATGATGCCCGTCGAAGCGTCGGCCTTTGCGGGCCGCGTCGATCATCTGTTCTTCCTGCTGATCGGCATTTCGGTCGTCATCATCGTCCTGGTGGTCACGCTGGTCTTCGGTTTCGCCGTCCGCTACCGCAGCGGCTCGAAGGCGAAACGCGGACCGTTGCCGCGCTGGGTCAAACGCGAGGTCGAGATCGGCTGGACCGCGGTGACCCTGTTCGTCGCGCTGTTCCTGTTCTGGTGGGCGAGCTCGGCCCAGGTGGAGGAATGGACGCCGCCGCCCAACGCGCTCGAGATCCATGTCGTCGCCAAGCAATGGATGTGGAAGACCCAGCACCCCGACGGCGTGCGCGAGATCAACGCCCTGCACGTGCCCGAGGGCGTGCCGGTCAAGCTGGTCATGACCTCGCAGGACGTGATCCACAGCTTTTTCGTTCCCGCCCTGCGGGTCAAGCAGGACGTGCTGCCGGGCCGCTATACGCAGCTTTGGTTCAACGCCGACCGGGTCGGCAAATACCACCTGTTCTGCGCCGAATATTGCGGCACCGACCATTCGCGCATGACCGGCAGCGTCGTGGTGATGACGCAGGGCGACTATGCCCGCTGGCTGGCGGCGCAGCCGCAAGGCGACGACCTCGCCGCGCAAGGCGCGAAGCTCTTCGTCAGCATGGGCTGCAGCGGCTGCCATAGCGAGGGCGCGCGGGTCCATGCCCCCTCGCTCGCCGGCATCTACGGCACGCTGCAGCCGCTTTCCGACGGCAGCTTCGTCCGCGCGGACGAAGGCTATCTGCGCGATTCGATCATGCTGCCGCGGCGGCAGGTGGTCGCCGGCTATGCGCCGATCATGCCGAGCTTCGAGGGCATCGCCTCCGAGGACCAGGTGGTGGCGGTGATCGCCTACCTGAAGGCGATGCCGAAGGGGAGGAACGAGGCGCGATGAGCATGGAGAACGCGGGCGTGCTGCGCGGCGCTCCGGATACAGGCAGCTATCTGAGCGAGTCGTCCGTCAAGTCATGGCTGACCACGACCGACCACAAGCGGATCGCGATCCTCTACGCCTTTTCGATCACCCTGTTCTTCTTCCTGGGCGGGGTGGCGGCCACGATCATCCGGCTGGAACTGTTCACCCCCAACGGCGACATCGTTTCGGCCGATGGCTACAACCGGCTGTTCACGCTGCATGGCATCGTGATGGTGTGGTTCTTCCTGGTGCCGTCGATCCCGACGACGTTCGGCAATTTCCTCCTGCCACTGATGATCGGGGCGCGGGACGTCGCCTTCCCCAAGCTCAACCTCCTGTCCTGGTACCTGTTCGTCATCGCCGGGCTCCTGACCGTCGCCACGCTGCTCGCCGGCGGCGTCGATACCGGCTGGACCTTCTATACGCCGTTCTCGTCGCTCTACTCGAACAGCAACGTCCTGCTCGCCGCAGCGGGCGTGTTTGTCGCCGGCTTCTCGTCGATCGCCACCGGCATCAACTTCATCGCCACCATCCACATGCTGCGCGCCCGTGGCATGACCTGGATGCGGCTGCCGCTATTCGCCTGGGCGATGTACGCGACCAGCCTGGTCATGGTGCTGGCGACGCCGGTGCTGGCCATGTCGCTGTTGCTGATCTCGGTCGAGCGCATCTTCGGCCTGCCGATCTTCGACCCGCGCGCCGGCGGCGACCCGCTGCTGTTCCAGCACCTGTTCTGGTTCTACAGCCACCCAGCCGTCTACATCATGATCCTGCCGGCGATGGGCGTCGTGTCCGAGATCATCGCCTGCGAGGCGCGCCGGCGCGTCTTCGGCTACCAGTTCATGGTCTACGCTATGGTCGCGATCGCGGTCCTCGGCTTCCTGGTCTGGGGCCACCACATGTTCGTCTCGGGCCAGTCGCCCTATGCCAGCATGGTGTTCTCGTTCCTGTCCTTCGTCATCGCCGTCCCATCGGCGATCAAGGTGTTCAACTGGACCGGCACGCTCTATCGCGGCCAGATCCGGTTCTCGGCACCGATGCTGTACGCCCTCGGCTTCCTCGGCCTGTTCACGATCGGCGGACTGACCGGCCTGTTCCTGGCGGCGATCCCGGTCGACGTGCACGTCACCGACACCTACTTCGTCGTCGCCCACTTCCACTACATCATGGTCGGTGCCTCGGTTTCGGCCTTTTTCGGCGGGCTGCATTTCTGGTGGCCCAAGATCACCGGCCGCCTCTATTCGGAGAAATTCGCCACCCTGGCCGCGATCACGATGTTCTTCGGGTTCAATTTCACCTTCTTCCCACAATTCATCGCTGGATACCTTGGCATGCCGCGGCGCTATTACCACTATGCGCCCGAATACCAGATCTGGAACGTGATGTCGTCGTCCGGCGCCGTGATCCTGGCGGCCGCCTATCTGGCGCCGCTGGCCTATCTCGGCTGGTCGCTGGTCAGGGGCGAGCGCGCATCCGCCAATCCGCGCGGCGCGACCGGGCTGGAATGGAGCGTGCCCTCGCCACCGCCGACGGAGAACTTCGACCGCCCGCCGGTGGTGACGGTCGGACCCTACCGCTACCACCCGGAACACGAGACGCACCAGGCGCCGGACCATCCGGCGCATGAGCCGCAGAGGTCGGCCTGATGGCGACGCCGCCCTCCGCGTTGCACGAACCCTGGCGCGAGCCGGAGCGTCAGCACGACGCCATGGTGTTCGGCCTGTGGGTCTTCCTGGCCAGCGAGGTCCTGTTCTTCGGCGGCATCCTGCTGACTTATGCCGTCGCACGCCACGCTGATCCGCAGGGCTTCGCCGCCGGCGCGCGCGCCTCCGACCTGTTCTTCGGCACCCTCAACACCGCGGTGCTGATGACCAGCAGCCTGACCATGGCGGTGGGCGAACGCGCGCTGAAGGAAGGCCTGGTGCGCTGGGCGCGCTGGGCGCTGATCGCGACCGTGCTTCTCGGCTTTGCCTTCCTGGTGTTCAAGGGATTCGAGTACCGCGACGATTTCGAGAAGCATCTGGTGCCGGGCCTGGATTTCCGCTTCACCGGCCGTGCCGAGCAATTGTTCTGGGGGTTCTACTGGACGGCCACCGTGATCCACGCGATCCACCTGTCGGTCGGCATCGGCGCGGTCGGGCGCCTCCTGCTGCTCGACTGGCGCGGCGAGATGCCATCGCACTGGATGGGGGCGGAGGCGACGGCGCTCTACTGGCACCTCGTCGATATCATCTGGATATTGCTGTATCCGCTGATCTACCTGACGGGGCGGCCATGACCGGAGTCGACAAGCGGCGGGTGCTGCGTACCGTGCTGCTGGAACCGCTGATCGTCTGGGTTGGCCTGTGCGCCGTGCTGGCCCTGACCTACGCCTATGCCAACTGGCCAGGGCTGCCGCTGAAGCTGTCGATGAGCCTTCTGTTCGCGGCCATCAAGGGCGCCCTGGTCGTCGTCTTTTTCATGGAGCTGGGCAAGGCGAGCGGCATTATCCGGATCGCCGCCGCGGCCGGCGTGCTGTGGGCGTCCTTCCTGTTCCTGCTGACCTTCGCCGACCTCCTGACCCGTTGATGCGGAGCGGAGATCTTCCTCCCTCATCCGCCAATCCGGCGGCCCAGCGCCACGCTGCCGGCGAGCAAAGCCAGCCCGATGCCCGCCGCGCCGACGCGCAGCCAGCGCGGGTCGAACCCGGCCACCCGCTTGCGCGCCTCGGCGTCGAAGCGGCCATGCGCGCCGGGATCGCGCCCGACCGGCGCGAACAGGTTGTCCGCCTTCCACCGCCGGGCCGGCTGTATGTCCATCTGCCCGCCATAGGCTTCGCGCGCCACGATCCGGTCGCCCAGGCCGGGCAGGATCGTGGTGCCGACGATGGCCTTCAGCGTCGACCACCCGATCCACAATTCGCGCGGCGGATTATCCGCGACGCGCACCACCCGGCGGGCGATCGCCTCCGGCTGATAGATCGGCGCCAGCGGTCTCGGCCGCCGTGGCAGGCGGTTGCGCGCCCAATCGAATTGCGGCGTGTTGACCGCCGGAAGCTGGACCATGGTGATCCGGATATTGCTGTTGTCGTGCTTCAGCTCGCTGCGGATCGAATCGGTGAAGCCGCGGACCGCGAACTTGGCGCCACAATAGGCCGATTGCAGCGGGATGGCGCGATAGCTCAGGGCCGAGCCGATCTGGATGATTGTGCCCTTGTCGCGCCGATGCATGTGCCGCAGCGCCGCCATCGTGCCGTAGACCTGGCCGAGATAGGTTACTTCGGTGACGCGGCGGAATTCCTCTGGCGTGATCGCGTCGACCGGCGCGAAGACCGTCGCCATGGCGTCATTGATCCAGATGTCGATCGCGCCCCATTCCGCGACGACCGCATCGGCCGCGGCGAACACGGCGTCCGGATCCGCGACGTCGAGGCGCAGCGCCAGCGCCCGTCCGCCCGCGCCTTCGACCGCGCGCTTTGTGTTGACGAGCCCCGCCCGACCCCGCGCAATGAGCCCAACGTTCCAGCCCCTGCGGCCGAACGCGATCGCAATGGCCCTGCCGACCCCGGCGGAGGCTCCCGTAACGACGACGCTGCCTGGCGACCTTGTGCTCATTCGCTTTTCCTACGGTGATACAGACTATGCCCCTGCCTGAAGAACCGTGCGCAAGACCACATAGTTCCGCTTCAAGCCGCCTGCCCGTAGCGAAATCAGGCCACGCGCGTCGCGCGGGCGGCAGCCATCGCACCGTCCCGCCCCCGATTCCGCGCAGGGCCGCGCCGAACGGCCGGGGCCGGCGGAAAACGATTGTGCAACTCGCGTGGTTCTTATGAGGTGGCGCAACGCAGTAGGTGCAAATTGGCTTCCGCCGACCGGCGGTTGCAACGAGACGGCGTTGGCTTTGCGCCCACGCCCCGGATACGCCAGCCGGCCAAAGGAACCGCCATACATGCAGTCGGATTTCACGCCTGATCGCACCCGTCGTATCGATGACTATGCGCTGATCGGCGATTGCGAGAGCGCAGCACTGGTGGATCGAAACGGGTCCATCGAATGGTTGTGCTGGCCCCGGTTCGATTCCGAAGCATGTTTTGCGGCGCTTTTGGGAAACGACGCCAACGGGCGCTGGCGACTCGCGCCGGAAGCGCCGTGCATCCGGCAGACCCGGCGCTATCGTGAGGATACGCTCATCCTCGAAACGCGTTTTGAAACCCAGGACGGCGTCGCCGTCCTGGTCGATTTCATGCCGATCCGTGGCGAAGCGTCGGATATCATCCGCATAGTGATCGGCGAGCGCGGCCACGTCCGCTGGAACGGCGCCTTGCGCCTTTGCTTTGACTACGGGCGCCTGACGCCGCGATGGGTTCAGGAGGGAGAGGGGAAGGCGGTCGCTGTGGTCGGACCGAACGCGGCCCGCCTGATGTCGGACGCCGATCTCGCTTTCGCCGACGGCGAGTGCACCTGCGAATTCACGGTGCATGCCGGGCAATCGGTGTGCTTCGTGCTGACTTATTTTGTATCCTACGACCGTCGGCCCGCCGACGTCGACCCGCGCAGAGCGCTCGAAGAGACGTCTGAATTCTGGACCAGCTGGGTTGCCCGGTGCGCATATGCCGGGCCCCACCGCGACGCAGTCATCCGCTCACTGATTGTCATGAAGGCGCTGATCCACCGGCCCACCGGTGGGATTGTTGCCGCGCCGACCAGCTCATTGCCGGAGGTGCGTCGAGACTCTCATAACTGGGACTATCGGTTTTGCTGGCTACGGGACGCGACGTTCTTGCTGCTTTCGCTTATCCACGCGGGCTTCGAAGACGATGCAGACATATGGCGGTCCTGGTTGCTGCGCGCCGCTGGTGGCGACGCCAGACAGCTGCAACCGGTCTATGGGCTCGGCGGCGAAGCCCGTTTGCCGGAATGGGACGCGGACTGGCTGTCCGGCTTCAACGGCGCGCGACCGGTTCGATTCGGCAATGAAGCGTACCGGCAGCGCCAGTCGGACATTTACGGGGAAGTCATCGACGCGCTGTTTCAGGCGCAATGCCATGGCATGGAACCGATAACGGCCGCCTGGCAGCTCCAGCTGAAGATCATCGCGCATCTCGAACGTATCTGGCGGGAACCGGACCACGGCATCTGGGAGAGCCGCGAGCGCCCGAGGCGCTATACCCACTCCCAGGTCATGATCTGGGTTGCCTTCGACCGCGTCATCCGAACCGCTGAGAAGCGCGGTTTACCCGCACCGCTCGACCGCTGGCGCCGCCTGCGTGCCGCCATTCATGAAGAGATTTGCGGCCATGGCTATAATTCCGGGCGGCGCGCGTTTACCCGCACCTTTGGCTCGTCGGACCTCGACGCCAGCCTCCTCTTGCTGCCGCAACTCGGCTTCCTGCCGCCGGACGATCCGCGTGTCGTTGGCACGGTGGAGGCAATCGGAAACGGGCTCGCGAAGGACGGGTTCATCCTGCGGTATGAGCCTGGACGCTCCGGCTCGGACGCTCCGTTCCTGGCTTGCAGTTTCTGGTATGCCGATGCGCTAGCCATGCTGGGTCGCACGGATGAGGCGCGAGCCGTGTTCGATCGCCTGCTGTCGATCCGCAACGATCTTGGCCTGCTCTCCGAGGAATACGATCCTGCGTCAGGCTCGCTGACAGGAAACTTTCCGCAGGCTCTGTCCCATCTGTCGCTGGTCAATTCGGCGCTCAATATATTCGGTTCCAGAGGCCCGGCGCATCGTCGGAGCGGACTCGCTTGAGACGCGCATCAGCGTAGTGGTCCAGCGGCCAAACGACATGCACAGCGGCCCCGACAAGCGACGCGAGCCCGGGCGCTTCAGCGCGCGCGATGAGGCATGTCGAGCCTCGATTTAGAGAACAGACTTCCCGCCGGTGACCGCGATCGTGGCCCCGGAGATGTAGCTGGCCTCATCGCTGGCCAGCAGGACGAAGCTGGTCACCGTGTCGCCGCCGATCGGCAGATCGGCGCCGCGCACCACGCCCTTCACCCGGTTCGGCTCCGATTAAGTACGGCCAGCGGCGACGACGATTCGATCACTGAGCCGGCTGAGGCACACGCTCATCGCCGCTACCAAAGCACCGGTCTTGCCGGATGCCGCCGGGCAGGTGAGGTGTTCGGACGGCGCCAATGCCGTGGTATTCTCCGGTGTACCCGACCGCGCGATTGACCAGTCGACATCGAGCACGACATTGTCGGTCTCATCGCCGATGAAGCGGTTGATCGTCAGTTGGAGATGCCGGACGTTCTCTGGGCCGGCCACCGAGGGCGCCAGGACCAAGCCGGCCGGCAAACGGGTTGCGAGGTCGGTGGAGAGCGTGCGCTGTATCATCTCGTCGAGCGGCCCGGCCCAGCGATCCTGTGTCGACACGTCGACCCGGTTCGGTCCCAAGCGGCGCACGAACCACGACCGGTCGAGGATGCCCGGCAATTGGACGCGGCCGACCTGCAGCGGCGGCCCCGCGAGCGAATGGCCGGCGCGATCCGGCGCGACCGGATCCAGGGTGTAGAACTTCGTTGGCGGACTGCTGGCGCAGGCGGCTAGGCCGCCGCACAGCAGAAGCACGAAGGGCAACCGTTTCATCGCTGTGTCGCCTTGCCTTCGAGAAGTGCTTCGGGATGGCGATCGAGGTAGTCGGACAATTCGCGCAACGCGCGCGCGGCGCGCGACATTTCATAGAGCGTGTCCGGCACGCCGGCCGATCCGGGACGGCCTGAGATGCCGCCATTCTGCGCCAACAAGGCCCGTGCGGCCGCGATCGTCTGCTGCGCCTCGGTGACGGTCTTCCGGGCTTGCTCAAGCGTCGGGCCGACCTCGCCGCGTGCCGTCGTCGTTATGGCGTCCACATTGGCGAGCGAACGATTGAGATGATCGAGGCTTTGCCGCAGTTCGGGCGACCCGGCCAACTTTGCGACATGACGTGTCGTCGTGTGGACATCGCCGCCGATCTGGGTCAGCGGAATCGCGTCGACCTGGGCCGCGATATCGTTGAGCGAAGCGATCAGCTGGTCGATGTCGGATGCGGTCGTGGTCGGGATTTGCGGGTATCGCCTGTTCCGGTCCAGATGCGCGGGCTTCGCATCCGGCACAAAGCACAAGCGCACGACCGCGCCGCCGATCGCCGGCGGCGAAACGGCCAGTTGGGCGCGCAGGCCCCGCGCGATCAGGTGTTCGAGCAAGGCGTCCATCTGAGGCCGTGCATCCGGTCGCCAACCGCCTTCTTCCAGCATCGCGATATGCTTCGGCTCAAGATCGATCGTGGCCTGCGTGCGCAATTCGCCGCTTTGCGGATCGTAGCCAAGCATCACGTCACGAACTATACCGACCCGCGCGCCCGCCAGTTCGACCGGCGCGCCGGCGGCGAGACGGCTTCCGGTATTCCGGAACGTGACCAGGTAGGTCTGGGCTTGCGGTCCCGGCGCGTTGATTGCCGAATCCTTGTCCTTGTACAGATGGAACTCGCTTGCGGGCGGCGCGATCGGCGCCGACATGTCTTCGGTCCGGAATGCGATGGCGCCGCCTACGAGCGCGGGCAGCGACGTCTGCACCCGCGGGGCGCCGCCCTGCATCGACAAGCGCACGGCGCTGGCGACCCAGAACTGGCTGTTCCGATGGACCAGCTTGTCGTAGGGCGCCTGCACGAAGACGGCGAGGTCCACGCCGTGGTTGTCGCGGGAGAGCGTAACGGCCCGCACCTCGCCGGCGGTCAGTCCAAGATAATGGATCGGCGAGCCGACGTTGATCGAATCAAGGTCATTCGTATGCAGTACGTAGGAGGCGCCCTTGGCGTCGGATTTCACGATCGGTGGCGCGTCGAGCCCGGTGAAATGGTCTGTCTCTGATCCCGGCACCGGATCGATGCCGATGAAGGGGCCGAGTACGGCGGCCTTGATCGAGGAGAGGTCGGTGAGGCGGACATTCGCGCCGGCGATCCAGAAACGCGTGCGCGGGCCGAGCTGGTCATCGAACTCGGAATCGAGCTCCAAGGTGATGTCGACATGGTGAAGATCCTTGCGCAGTTGCACCGCGCTGACGTGGCCGACGTCCATGTCCTTGTATTTCACCTTCGTCGTGCCCGCCTCAACGCCGCCGGCGGTGTCGAAGGTGACGGTGACAGAGGGGCCGCTTTTGCTGAATTCGCGGACCGCCAGCCAGACGACGATGCCGAGGGCGGCGACCGGCACGCCCCATATCCAGCCGATCCACAGGCTTCGGCGCTCCTCCGCCGGCTTGCGCGGGGCGTTCTCGGTCATGTGCCGCGCGCCTCCGCGTCCCACATCAGGCGGGGGTCGAACATCCGTACGGCAAACATCGTCAGAACGACCACCGCGAGGAACGCGGGTGCGCCGATCCCTGCATCGGTGCCGACCAGCGCATGGAACTGGATCAGTGGCAGGAATACCGTGATCGTGAAGACGTCCGCATTGGACCAGCGCCCGATCTCTTCGACGACGCGATAGAGCCGGGTCTTCAATCTCAGCCGGCTGGTCCAGCCACGCCGCACCGTCAGCAACAGCCAGCTGAGGGTGACCAGCTTCAGCAATGGGATCGCGATGCTGGTCGTAAAGATCACCAGCGCGAGCGGGTAAAGATGGGCGGTGATCAGCTCCCTGACACCATCGACTACGCGATGCGGATGCACCGTGCCGAATTGATGGTCCAGACTCATCGGAAAGTAGTTGGCAGGCAGGTAGAGCAGATAGCCGGCTATCATGAGCGCGCTGGCGCCGACGATCGCGTACGGCTTACGCCGTCCGATTCTGGTGCGGCAACGCGGGCAGCGCTGGCCTTCGGCCGCCTCGGGCAGAACCAGGTCGCACATCCGGCATCCGATGGTCGCGCCGGCAGGCGCGGGGGACGGCGTGCCGATCATGCGCCATACGGTGCGTTGATCGAGCGCGGCTCGGCTCAGCATGGTCATCAGGGCGGCGCCGATCAGCGCCCAGCCGCCAGCCTCGATCGTCACTGGAATCAGGGCACGGACACGACCGTAGCCGATCGCGCAGCCGATCAGGTAGACGTCTGCCATCGCCCAGGCGTCAAGGCGGATGGCCCATCCGAACCCCGGGCCGAGCCAGGCGTCGCGGTGGCCCAGCCGCAGGCGGCCGAGCACGGTGGTCAGCAATGCGAAACGGGCGAAGGGCAACACGACACCCTGCACCGCGACAATGATCGCGACGAAGACCCAGCCGCGCTGCCACAACAAGCCGACGCCGGACGCGAGATAGCTGTGCCGTTCAATGCCGATCACGGAGAGGGCGAGCAGCGGGAACAGATTGGCCGGAAACAGAAGCAACAATGTCGCCGACGCGCAGGCCAAGGCCGCGTCCATACTACGCCCGGCACTTCGCTCCAGCACGCCGCGACAGCGCCAGCACGAGATCGACTGACGTGGTCGCCACGACGGCAGGACCTGCACTTCGCCGCAATCGGGGCAAGCGATGGCTGCGCTTTCCGTTCGGACGTCGCCCGGGATGTGATCCGCACGTGGCTCGTGGATACGGGGCGGCGGCATGTCGAGGCCTGGGACGCAGGTGCGTAGTGTTAACGCAACGCGACAGCTTTCCAGGCGGTTCGAGCCACTGCCATTCGGTGGACCGGCTAGGGGCGCGGGCGCCGTAAAGCTTCACACAGCATTGCGCCGATGTGCCGCGCAGGCACGCAATCGAATTCGCAGGGTGCCGTGCCGTGACAAGGCGTCTCGGACATGCGAGCA
>JBDZUN010000012.1:16531-28727 GCA_040255145.1 Hyphomicrobiales bacterium
GGCTGAGAGACACTCCTGCGCTCCCGCTGAATAAAGGGCATCGGAATGGGCTCGCAATTTCCCCCAAGGGCCTACCGGAAGCCGAGCATTCTCATTGTCGAGGATGACCCCCTTATAGCCACGGTGGTCGGCGTGATGGTCGAGGTCTCCGGCCGCGAGGTGCTCGGGCCCGTCCGGAACGCTTCAGAGGCTATCGCGCTTGCCGAAGCCAACAGGCCCGGTATCGCCTTGGTGGACATCCACCTCGCCGACGAGCAATCAGGCATTGATCTCGCGGAGAGCTTAGCCGAGCGCTGCAAGATTCCGACGCTCCTCATGAGCGGCTCATTGGGGGATGAAGATGTGGCCCTGCGTGTCGGCATAGGATTCCTCGAAAAGCCATTCGGCGCTGAAACGCTTGTCGCCAGCTTGGACGCGATCGAACAGATGCTAAATGGTGAGGAGTGCCGACGTCCTGTCGGTCTACGTCTTTGTCGAAGCGGTCCCTGGTTGACCGTGGTCACGGCGTTCTCCGTCGATCAACCCGCGCTCCAACAGGATTTCGATCTCCGTTCTAACTGATGCCGCGGCAAGAGCGCGTCAATCGCCGGGGGAAAGGCTGCATTCGCGCCGTCACTCATAAATTCCAGTCCCATTCCGCGGGGGGCGGAAGATGGACCGCTCCCATCGGCGCGCCCGCCGTAATTCGTATTTGACGCCTGGATATTTCTCCATGCGATGACCTCGGCGCTGCTTTTAACAAGTTGACCAACAGTTCGCGTTAGTTCTGGTTTGGCAGGATCACGTCGTGTCGCAACATCGCCTCGATGGGCCGGCCGCTGCGGCCGGCGGCCTTTGAGTGCGACTGATAACGCCTCACCAGGCGTAACGTACGGTGCCGAGTACGGCGCGTCGCAGACCGTAGAGGCAATTGTCGTTGGTGCATTCGGAGACATAGCGCTTGTCCAACAGGTTGCTGGCGTTGATTGCCAGTCGCCAGCCGACCAGCGTGTGGCTTAACGCGCCCATGTCGTAGCTCAGCGTCGCATCGACCAGGACGTGGCCCGGGATCTTCTCGGTGTTGGCGGTGTCGCCATAAGTACGGCCGACATGGCGGACGCCGACACCGAAGCCGAGTCCGGCGAGCAGCCCTCTCTGGACCGCGTAATCGCTCCACAGCGAAGCGATGTTACGCGGCACGTTGACAGGCAGCTTGCCGACGCTGCCGTTATTGGCCTTGGTGACGACCGGGCTGCTGTAGCCGTAGGAGCCGATCAGGTTGAAGCACGGCGCCAGGTTGGCGTGAACGCGTTACCGGTCGGCTTGCCCGGTCGGCTGAAGTCCAACATCACACCCTTCGTGTAGGCCTACAGATCAAGGTCGCGGGAGATGAATTCCGAGCCCTGGTCGACCCGGATCGACGCCGGATAACCCACTTCTCCGCACACCCGATCAAGCACTGCGACGACATCGGGAGCTCGGAAGCTGAAGCGCGGTACGACCGCCGGCGAGAACCGGTTGAACGTGCCGACGACGGTCAGGATGCGCAGCTTTGGTCCGGTCGCAAGCTGGTTATGGATAAAGTCCATCGCCCAGGTTTCGTTAGGCTACATGGCTTCTCGACGATTTTTCGTTCGCCGCCGTTCGGGATTGCTCTGCGACTTCCGTCCCGACAACCACAGCAACCGCACTGGGCGTATGTTCAAGCGGTTCAACTCGTGCCGATGCATAGCCACACATTACGACGAAGGGTGCCGGATCTCCGTCGATTTGGCGGCGGTTCATTGCCGCGATGCGGAGGTTCCGGCAACCGTCCGAATACCCTCGAATCGTCCCGATTGCCCGTGAATCGGCGGAACGGAGCAGCTAGACCAAAACGTTGCTCGCATCGGCTGTGGGATTCGATCGCGGTAATCGGGCGGCCCGACCGTGATTGGGGCGAGACGGTGGTGGCCTATGTCGTCGGCAACGCCAGCGCGGCGGAACTCGACGGGCTCTGCCTGCAGCGGATTGCCCGTTTCAAACGGCCGAAGGATTACGTTTTCGTGCCCGCGCTGCTTGTCCGCTTCAAGGCGCGAATCCAAGAAAGCTGCTCCGAGGAAAGCCGCCCTTGACCTGACCAATGACGCTCAGTTCTTGAGCCGCGCATTCTCCTTCTCCATGGGCGGGCATCGAGGGCAAGAACGGCGCGCGTGATCCTGTAAACGAGCACCCGCTCCTACGATTTCTGAAGTCATGTTTGGCGGCGGATAAGTAGAAAATTTCAATCCACAGAGGGACGATTTTTACAACAATTTATAAGAACTGATTGGTGGACATGTCGATAGTCTACCGTGCATAGTGCTGATGCTCGAAGCTGTAATTAGGATTATCAAGGAAGGGTGCGGTGACCGATAGCGCTCAGTTCGATTATGTCATCGTAGGTTCCGGCGCTGGTGGCGGGCCGCTCGCCGCTAACCTTGCTAAGGCCGGATTCAAGATTCTGCTTATGGAGGCAGGCGGCGATGAGGACAGCCTCAACTACTCGGTACCCGGCTTCAACGGCCTTGCGACCGAGGATCAAGACTGTCGATGGGACTATTATGTTCGCCATTACGGAGACCAGGCACAGCAGGAGCGTGACCCGAAATTCGTGGCGAGCCAGGGCGGGATTCTCTACCCGCGCGCCAGCGCCCTCGGCGGCTGCACCGCTCACAACGCCCTAATTACCGTCTACCCTTCCAACAGCGACTGGGACCGCATCGCTGAGATTACCGGCGACGAATCCTGGAACGCCGCCTCAATGCGGAAATATTTTGAGAAACTGGAACGCTGCGAATATCTGAGCCCCGCCGAAGTTATCGCGACTGGGCACGGAAGCAGCGGCTGGCTGGTCACGGAAAAATCCGACACCAGCGGGAGCCCGCAGGACTGGCAGCTCCAGACAACGTTGCAATACGCCGTGGGGGTTGCCGGGCAAGGCTATGACATGGTCCCCATCGACCCGCTGCTTGACCCCAATACGCAAAGGGTCGCGGATGAGGGCCGGGAGGGCTATCTGACAATCCCGCTGGCGACGGCCAATCATGCCCGCAGCGGTCCACGCGAGTTTATCCGTCAGGTAGCGGCGCAATTTCCGGAGAACCTGACGATCTGGACCGGCGTGTATGTCACCCGGATTCTGTTCGCGGATGGCGACGAGAACGTGGCGACCGGGGTCGAGTATCAGGCAGGCGCGCATCTTTACGGCGCCGATCCCAATTCCGGTGTCCAGTGCAAAGTGACTGAGCCGACGCGCGGCGAAGTGCACGTGACGCGCGAGGTTATCCTCGCCTGCGGGGCCTTCAACACGCCGCAATTGCTGATGTTATCGGGCATCGGGCCGAAGGAGCATCTCGCCGAACACGAAATTCCGGTGCGCGTGGATCTGTCGGGGGTCGGACGCAATCTGCAAGACCGCTATGAGGTCGGGGTCATCTTCGAGATGGCCGCCGACTGGACCGTGAACGCGAACGCGGCCTTCGGTAACGATCCGGACTTCGACGCGGCGCTTGCGCAGTGGCAAGCCACGCGAACGGGCGTTTACACATCGGGTGGGAGCGCACTCGCCTTCCTCAGGCGATCGCGGCCGGAAGAGCCCGATCCCGACCTGTTCGTCTTCGCGTTGGCGACACATTTCCAGGGCTACTTTCCGCGCTACTTCTCGCATTTCGAGCCCATCCGGAACAAATTTACCTGGGCCGTCCTCAAGGGCCACACCCGCAATACGGCCGGCGAGGTCAAGCTGGTAAGCGCCGATCCTTTCGATCGACCCTATGTGAACTTCCACTATTTCGAAGAAGGCAACGACGCCGATGGCGCCGATATCGCTGCAGTCGTGGAGGCAGTCGGCTTTGCTCGGAGCATGATGAAAGGTTCGCCGTATGTGACGCGGGAAGTGCTGCCGGGCCCTGAAGCCCAGGGAAAGGAGGCGCTCACCCGGTGGGTCAGGGATCAGGCGTGGGGGCACCATTGTTCGTGCACGTGTAAAATCGGCAGGAGCGACGACCCCGAGGCAGTGCTCGACGGTAATTTCCGGGTGCGCAAGACGAAGAACCTTCGCGTTGTCGATGCGAGCGTGTTTCCGCATATACCCGGCACTTTCATCGTTCTGCCCATCTACATGATCAGCGAAAAGGCGGCCGCGGTGATCATTGCTGAAGCGCGAGGTGACGCGACGGGCAGTTCGAATCTCCTGCCGTCGACTGTCCCTGCTACCAATAGTCCGACCAGGGGCGGCATCCTCTGACCGCTGCTCCCCTATATCCGCAGAGATCGCAATCCGTGTACCCCGAAGAGCTCATGACCACGGACAGGACCGCTTCCCGTCGCCCGAACATCTTGCTCATCACTTGCGACCAGTACCGCTTTCCGCGCTTTTCCTACGGCGCGACCGGCGGCCTGGCTCCGGAGTTAAAGGCGATCCTCGGCTTCCAGGGCAAGGTCGACGACTCCAATCCTTACGCACAGTTCTTTCCCGGGCTGTTGCGCTTGCGCAAAGATGCGGTCGTGCTGCGGAACCATACCATCGCCTCGAGTGCCTGCATCCCCAGTCGCGCGGCCATCTACACAGGTCAGTACGGCACGCGCACGGGCGTTACGCAAACTGACGGACTCTTCAAGAGCGGCGATTCCTCGGCATTTCCCTGGCTTGCGCCAGACGGCATCCCGACCCTTGGTTCGTGGATGCGCGAGGCCGGCTATACGACGCATTACTTTGGCAAGTGGCATGTGAGCACCCCGCCGGACCATTCGCTTCAGCGCTACGGCTTCGATGACTGGGAGACATCCTATCCCGAACCGCACGGGCCTTTGCCCAACGATCTCGGGACATACCGTGATGTCGGTTTCTCGGATCTGGCCTGCACCTTCATCCGCCGCAAGGCTCTGGGACTCGACTATAATCGTCTCTATGCGTCGGACGCGGCGCGGGAACCGGGCGGAGATCGTCCCCAACCGGAGGATATGAAGCCCTGGCTTGCCGTGGTGTCCTTCACCAATCCGCACGACATTGCGACCTATCCGGGCGTCATCGCGCAGGCCCTGCCCGCAAGCGATGCGTCGCAACCAGTCGAACTTCCGGATGGCAAGACCTTTGAACCGACGACGCAGCCGATCTTCGGCCCGCTGACGGTGCCGGGACCGCAGGATGTGGCGCCCGCGCCCGTCGCCGGCACGGTGCGGATTTCACTCAACCCCCTGGGCTTCCCCCAAGAGTGCGCGGCAGCGGCTCCGACGCAGAACGAATCTTTGGCGGACAAGCCCAGTTGCCAGCATGAATACGCCTACAAGATGGGGCTGGCGCTCGCGGCAAAAGCCGGCCTGAGCGTCGCCGAAAGGGCTGGACGTGATCCGGAAGAGACCACCAGACTTGCGGTGAAAACCGCCCTGCAAAGCTGCATTCCCTTCCAGCTAGCAGATAATCCGGACCTCAACTGCCTGCTGTTCCTCCAACTCTACGGCTGGCTGCACTCGGTGGTCGATACACATATCGAAGCCGTGCTGAAGACGCTCGAGGACTCGGGACAGGCCGACAATACAGTCGTGATCTTCCTGACCGACCACGGCGAATATGGCGGCGCGCACGGCATGATGATGGAGAAATGGCACACGGCCTATGCAGAGGCGCTGCACGTGCCGGTTGTCGTGCGCGACCCTCGGCTGGCAGGGTCGGATGGCGCGTCCGGGCCAGGGCATCACGCCGTCCTGCGCCAGGTCAACGCGGTGACGAGCCACATCGACATTCTGCCGACCGTGCTTGGGCTCGCCGGCGTTGACCAGGCCGAGCGGGCGGCAATACATCGCCGGTTGGCGGAACGGCGCCCCGTCCCACCGCTGCCGGGGATCGACTTGACGCCCCTCGTCAACGGCGAATGGCCGGACGACACGGTGTTCGAAGCCGACGGAAGCGAGCGTGAAGGAGTCTTGTTCATCACCGATGATGAGATCACCGCCCCTTTGCCAACGACGCCGGATTTCCATCAGCGTCAGGCCAAGGAGCACTTTGACGTCTATACCCAGACGGTGGATGCGGTACGCGAGGGCACATATGGCAAGGGGCCGGTGGCGATGACGCCGGGCGCTGTCCGGCAGCCCAATCACATACGCTGCGTACGCACGGCGCATTACAAGCTGACCCGATATTTCGACCCCGCGGGGCAGGCGGCGCAGGAGTGGGAACTGTACGATCTCCATCGCGACCCTAACGAGGCGACAAATCTCGTCCAGGTCACCGTGACGCCCCCTACTGCGCGGTCGGGTGTCGGTGACGCGGCGGCGGTGCAGGCCGAGGCAGACCGGCTGGCATCGCTGCTGGAGAGGCTGGAGCGCCGGGTCCTTCTGTAAAGGACGGGAAGCCCTGGTCCACGCCTCTGCCGTTGTGCGGCCATCATCAGCGCGGCAAGCGGCAATTCGGTCCGAATGTGATCGCCGAATTGCCCAGCCAGCGATCTCGCTGGTCGCCAAGTCGAGGACGGCCACGCCACCTGGCTGGTGGACAGGTTGACGATGCGTCCGCCGTCCCTGGAGCCGCCGAGCGGCTTCCCGAAACGTGTTGAACTTGCCCTTGAGGGTTGATCAAGACCTGCTGGTCGAAAAGGTCGTCTTCACTTTCAGCCATCGTCGCCAGCTTCATGATGCCGGCGTTGTTGACGAGGAACATCGACGTCACAAAACGCGGCTTCGGCGGAGTCAAACATTCGCGCAACTGCCGCAGCGTCTGACACATCGGCCTGAGCGGCGATGCCGGTTTCCGGCGTCACTTCCGCTAGGCCCCTGAAATCGGCCGGTCTCTAGAGGTCAGAGGAAATCCGGCGGTTTCATGGAAGTGGGTGGTGGTGGGTGGTCCGCGGCGAACTGCTCTTCGACTTCAATTCCCTGTTCCGCGGGAAAATACAGGGAATTCATCCAATTGTGGGCAGCGCAGCCGGTCCGTGCCGTCGTTAAGCTGCTGGAATCGCTGCCGATCCTGGTCAAATTCCCTGCGCGCAATAACAGGGACTTCTAGCATCCGAGCAGCGAATTTCGTTCGGATAACAGGGACTGCCCGCCTTCTATCAGCGAAGGCCGACAGGGAAGGCCGAGGCACACGCTCATTCGCCCAAAATCGCGTCACCCGAAGCTGTGGAGAGGCGTGCGCAGCCCCGCTGTCTCGGTTGCGCAGGAGACAATCCATGCTTTGGAATACGGCGCCCGCCCAATCGCGAAATAACTCCGCACTGCCCTCCGGGGGGCGCCAAACACCAGCGCGAGGTATGGGATGGCGCTGGGATCTCGAACTCGTGCGACGGCTGTTGGGTCGACTATAGCCCGAACGGATAGGTCTCGGGCATATCGGCCCTAGCGTGTTCGGGGCCAAGCGAGGTGGCGACGGTGGTCTCGTCGAACCAGACCCACGCGTCAAACTGCTGCGGCAGTGACGCCCCAGAATAGTGACTCATCATTTCTGTTTCCGGCCGGTAGATCACCCCGATGAATCGCTCCAGCTTCGGCTCCAGCAGGCGACGGCGCAGCGCCTGGTCGCGTCCGAGATCGAGCAGGAAGCTCGGCTTGCCACTGTCATGGCAGAGTCGCTCATAGCTGTCGCGGTGGGAGGGCCGCACGCGTTTGACCTCCATTGGGCCGTCCCAATCCGATGCCGCCGCGACGGTGCCGGTATGGGTGCCGAGGCCGACCAGAGCGGCGGCGTTGCCGAAGCGTTCGCGGCAAAGCTGGCCGATGCTCAGCTCACCGCGGGCCGCGCCCATGTCGGTTTGGCGCGCATCTCCGATGTGCGCGTTGTGGGCCCAGACGATCGCCTTGGATTGCGCGCCACCCGCCTCCAGCAGGTGACCGAGCGTCTCAAACATATGCGTGTCGCGCAGATTCCATGATTCCGCGCCGCTGTAATACATGATCCTGTAATAGCGCTCGGCGGATGCGACGAGACGCGCATTCTGAGCTGCATCGAGGAAGCTTTCATCATCCTGGGCGGCGTAGTCGAGGGAACGCCGCAGCAGATCTTGGGGCTGTGCGACGACAGCCTCTTCACATTTGCGGTAGCTGGCGGTGAGCACGGCGCGCCCATAGGTGGACGGCTCTTTCTGCCAGGGCGTGAGGCAGCCATAGCGCTCGCGCGCGATCTTCGCGGCTTTCGGATCGACATTATCGAGATATTCCAGAACCGAGGCGATTGAACCGCTCATGTTGTAGAGATCGAGGCCGTAGAACCCGACCTGATCGCGCGGTTCAACCGTGGCGTTGTGGTCGCGCATCCAGTCGACCAGCGCCGCGACCTCAGTATTGCGCCACATCCAGGTTGGAAAGCGCTGGAACGGGCGCGCTGAGGCCGCGTGCGCGGGACGATGGCGGATGTAGCGGTTGACCGCCGCGGCGTCCGGCCAATCGGCTTCGACAGCGACGATGGTGAAGCCGTGATGGGCGATTAGATGGCGGAAGCCCAAGCCAAGCGTCTACGCCGGGATCGTATTCAGCTCCGTCGGGGCCGAAGCGCCTGTTCATTCACCAACACTCGGAATGATCTCGGCGCTTGCCGGCACGAGCAAGAAATTTCCGGACCTTGGTACCGAGGCTCGCTTCGGAAGTCCCATGAATGCGTACGATAGCTGCCTTTTGGCAGCACTCCAGCGTTTCTCACGGGAACACTGGAGAGGCACGATGGCAAAATTCGGGTACAAGCTGATGACCGAAGAGCACGGGCCGAAGGCGCTCGTGGCCAATGCGGTTCGCGCGGAAGCCGCCGGTTTCGATTTCGTCTCGATCTCAGACCATTTTCATCCCTGGCTGGAGGCGCAGGGCCATGCGCCTTTCGCGTGGAGCGTGCTCGGCGCGATAGCGCACGCTACATCAAAGATCGAAATCACGACCGGCCTCACCTGCCCGATCATTCGCTACCACCCGGCGGTCATCGCGCAAGCCGCAGCGACAATTGCCGTAATGAGCGGCAACCGGTTTAGCCTAGCCGTCGGTGCAGGCGAGAGCCTGAACGAACATGTCGTCGGTGCGCTTTGGCCCTCGATCCCCGAACGGCATGCCATGCTGGGCGAAGCGATCGACATTTTTCGGAGTTTATGGAGCGGAGGCGTCCATACGAAAGTGGGTGACCATTTTGTCCTCGATCACGCGCAATTGTATGATCTTCCGGTCAATCCGATCCCGATCATCGTGGGGGTGAGCGGATTGCGCAGCGTGACGCTCGCTGCTGAGAAGGCGGACGGCATCATGGCTACGGAGCCAAATGCCGAACTGGTTGATACCTTCCGTAGACAGAGCAGAACGGGCGGACCCGCCTACGCCGAGGCGCTTCTCGCTTATGCGGATACCAAGGATGCGGGGCTGAAGCTGGCCAAGGAGCGATTCGCCTTTTCCGCGTTGGGCTGGGCCGTGAACAGCGCGCTGCCAACGGTCGAGGGATTCGAAGCAGCCTGTAAATTTGTAAGCCCGGACGATCTCGCGAAGTCAATCGGTGCGGGACCAGACCCAGGAGATCACCAAAGCATCATCGAGCGCTATGTAGAGGCCGGTTTCGATCACATTGTGCTGACCTGCCCGGGCTCAGATCAAGACCGCTTCCTGGATTTCTTCGAGCGCCAGCTGCGGCCACTACTTGCCGCTTGAGCAAGGCTGCTGTCGCCAGCGATGGTCAGCCGGGAACTCGTCATGAGCAGCCAACCCACTCCTTGTGAAGCTCATTGGGTGGACGGCACGATCTTCACGGTCGGGCATTCGACGTTACCGATCGAACGCTTCACGGCGTTGCTGGATATTTACGGCGTCGAGCAGCTCGCCGATGTGCGGACGGTGCCGCGGTCGCGGCACAATCCGCAGTTCAATGCCGATGCGCTCGCCGATAGCCTGGCCGCAGATCATATCGCCTATGTCGCTATGCCGGCACTGGGCGGCTTGCGGCATTCGCGCCCGGACTCTCCGAACGCTGGCTGGCGCAACAGGAGCTTTCGCGGCTACGCCGATTATATGCAGACCGCCGCGTTTCAGGATGCGGTCGAACAGCTTATTCGGATAGGGCGGGAGGAGCGCACCGCCATCATGTGCGCGGAAGCGGTGCCGTGGCGTTGTCACCGGTCGCTGGTCGCTGATGCGCTCGCGGTGCGCGGCGTGGCGGTGGTCGAGATCCTGTCGGAAATGAGCTGGCGGATGCACGGCCTCACGCCGTTTGCCCGGGTCAAGGGAAACACGATCACCTATCCGCCCGAGCAGGGGCGGCTGATATAGGGCGCGCCAACGCGATATGGAGGCCGATATGCCCGATCCGCTGGCGGAGCTTCTGGAGGATACCACCGCATCCATGTCCTGCCGCTGATCGGTAAGCAGAAGCGTTACCCTGCGCTCGATCTCACGGTGCTGTACGCCCAGGAACACGGTGACCGGAGGCGGCCAAGGATCGACTGGAAGCTGACCACCGATCTGCCCATCGATTCCTACGAAGATGTCATCGAGAAGCTCGACCGGTATGCCATGCGCTGGAAGATCGAGACTTCCACAAGATCCTGACAGCGAGGCAACGTTGACCTTCCCGCAGACTTTGGTGCTTCGCTACTCCCAAATGGAACCCGAGGAGCGCCGTCTGCCACAGATCGTCGACGACTATACGCGCTGGTTCTTCAGTCGGCTGCGCGCGGTAGAAGCGGCGATGAAGACGCGGACGTATTTCTGCGCCGACCGCTTCACCGCCGCTGACACCTCGGTCGGCTACGCTCTGCTCTTCGCCGACCGTCTTCTTGGCCTTGGCGCCCGCTTCTCACCCACGGTGCGCGGTTATTTCGAGCACCTGCAGGCGCGCAAGCTATCAGCGCGCAATGGAAGCCCAGACCCGCGCCGCGATCGAGCAGGGGCTCGCCGAACCGCCGGCCGTATAGAGGTTGCCGAAATGCCGCGCAGGGCGGTCAAGAGTGGAATCCCCTTCGGATCAAATCAGATAGAATCAGCTAACTTGCGTTACGGCTAAAATAGACAACGCATGCTGTCGCGTGTAAACGGTGGATCGAGCGGAAACCCGAATAAGGTGGTTGTATAGAGGCCGGCCCAAGTTTCGAAGACGCCAAAGGGGTGATTGCGCACCGCCATAAGGTCGCGCAAATATCTCTGGAACGGCTTATTCTTATCAAGCAAGCCGCCGCCGCTAATTTCAAATACCTTCATGACCGCGCTCAGGCATTGAGCCATGAAACCATCGATCCAGGCCTCTTGGCTTTCGGTCTCAGCACGATGATGCAGCCCGACGCGGTGCGCCTTCGATCAGCCGGGCCTCGTCCACTGCGAGCACCCCGATACTGTACTGATCGACGGATGCGACAGCGCCCGCTTCATAGGGAGCATATTCCTCGACATCGATCCGCTCGACCGCCGCGACCAGCATACGGACATTAGCTCCCCTCACATTGTTCTGGCTGGACTGATCACGACGTGAGCACAAGCGTGTGCCAGGTAGATCGCGGCCATCGACGTCGCACGGTCGGAACACACCGGATGATGAGGATCGGACGACGGCATCGAATTGCGCCATGCGTGATCCATTGCTGCACGTTTGCACGGTTGCCTTCCGCAGCGAGGCCATATCAGCCGGAAGGGCCATGAAGTCCTTAGCGCGCGAACGTGACGATGGCGCGGACCAGGGGCTTGAGGTGGAAGCTCTTCTCCGGGCGCAGGTCGGCGGCTAGGCCGTGGCGGTGCAAAGTCGCCTCCACCACCGGCCCGATCGCGGCGATACGGACGCGGCCGAGGGCATCGCGCAGTGGCGCCTCCAGCCCTGCGTCGCGCGCGACGCCCAGGAATCGCTCCACCTGCGGCGAGCTGGTAAAGGCGATGATATCGATCCGGCCGGCGATCACGGCCCGGATCGCTTCCACCACCTGCCCCGTCTCGGCTTCGGTGGCATAGCGATAGGGCGTGACCGGATCGACCGTCGCCCCACGTTCGCGCAACGTTTCGGGCAGTGGCCGGTCGCCCGCGCCGGGATAGAGCTGCACGCCGATGGCGCGACCGCTGATATTCTCGCCCGCCAGCACGTCAAGCACACCTTCGGAGGTCGGTGTCGTGGCCGCCAGTCCCGGCGCGAGACCCAGTTCGCGCAGTGCGCGGCCGGGCTTGGGTCCACGCGTGATTGTGCGCACGCGCCCGAGCGCTTCAACGAAGGGCGCCCGGCGGCCGCTGCGTTCGGCGATCGCCAGGAGGCGATGCAGGC
>JBDZUN010000242.1:0-5206 GCA_040255145.1 Hyphomicrobiales bacterium
GCGCACGGCCTCGACCGGCGCGCCGATCTCCAGGCTGAAATCCGTGGCGCCCTTGCCGGCCGGCAGGAACAGCGGCAGGTCGCGGTTGGTGCACAGCGTGGCGATGCCGAGCTGGTGCAGATCGGGCCGGAACGCGCCCTGATCGGTATCGACCAGGGAGACGAACGTCTCGCTTGGCACATAGGAGGAGCGTGGGCCGGTGCGCCGCTGCTTGACCGAGACGACGCGCGGGCGGCGGTGCACCATGTAGTAGGCGCGCTGACGCCGCTCGCCGCCCAGATCGCGACAGGCGTAGAAGGGCAGGAATTCCTGCTCCGGTTCTGCGCCGACGCCATAGCCTTCGACGCCCAGGACGCTATGCACCTCGTAGTCGAGGGCCCGGGTGCGGTCGGGCACGACGTGGTATTGCGAGACCTGGTCGTCGAGGTGGACGCGGTCGGCGCGCTTCGGGAACAGGTTGATCGCCGGCGTGCAGAACAGCGCGAAATTACTGGCGTCGAGCGTGCCGTCCAGCGTCGAATCGGCGCGGTTCAGCAGGATGACGACCTCGATCTCGCGTCCTTGCGTCTGGCGGATCGACGGACCGAGGCCGTCCAGCGCGACGAACAGATAGCGCTGCGGCAACGCGAAATATTCCTGCAGCAGGCGATAGCCGTCGAACGAGCGCGGCGCTGCCGGCAGCAGCGCCTCGGCGGGGTCGAAGCCCATCGGCCGCAGTGCCTTGGGCCCGAGCCGGTTCAGCCACGGCGCCGGCCGCTCGGTCGGGCGGACCACGATTCCGACCGCGTTGCCGAGAAGCTGCTCGTAGAGGCGGGCGGGAACCGCGTCCGCCCCGTGCAGGTAGACGGCCAGGGATTCGAGCGCGAGTTCACGGAAGGCCGGCGCGCTGGTGCGGAGCCGCAGGCGGATGGCGGCGCGCGCCCGGCCGGCGCCGCCCAGGTCGAGAGCGATGACGCCGGCCTGACTGCCGACATAGGCGGCCGATGCGACCTCGATCGGCCACAGGGTTACCGGGTGGGCGGTGCGGTATTCGCAGGGCGTGACCTCGCCCTTGCTCAGGCTTCCGCGCAGGACGGTGTCCCGCGGGACGGTGAAGCCGCCGGCCAGCGCGCCCTCCGCCGCGTCCGGCTTGAACTGGGTGACGGCCATCGACGGCATCGGCGCGAGATAGTGCGGGTACACCATTTCGAGCAGGTATTCGGCCAATTGCGCGAATTGCGTGTCGAGCTTCAGCCGGACGCGGGCGGCCAGGAAGGCGAAGCCCTCCAGCAGCCGCTCGACATAAGGATCGGCGCATTCAAACGCGTTCAGGCCGAGACGGCCGGCGATCTTCGGAAATTCCTCGGCGAACTCGCCGCCCATCTCCCGCAGATGCTGCAATTCTCGATTGTAGTGGTCGAGCAGGCGCGGATCCATCTCAGCCCGCCGCCGACCCCGCCCGATCGGTGACGCGCACGTCGCCGACATCGAGGTCGATCTCGGTGCGGACATAGACGTGCAGCGGAATCGGCTGCGCCCAGAGTTCGCCCTCGATGTCGAATGTCATCGCGTTGTGGCCCATCTGGTCCTCGTTACGGCTCAGCCGGACCTGCAGGCTGTGGCGCAGGATGCGCGGCTCGAAGGCGAGCAGGGCGTCGCGGATGCTGCGTTCGAGCACGGCCGGGTCGGTGCCGCTGGCGGTGCGGCCGGCGAGGTCGGGCAAGCCGTAATTCAGGACCGAGCGTTGCACCTCCGGATAGGCGTCGATGTCCTCCCCGGCGGCGAAATTGGTGGTGTTCAGGAGCCAGGCGATGTCGCGCAGGACCACCTCGCGCAGTTTCTGCAACGACAGGACGCCCTTGTCGCGGCCCTCCTGGCGCTGATCCGGATCGTCGTCCCGCAAACGATCGAGGAGCGAAGGTTGCAGCCGCTCCTGCGGGGTCAGTTCAGCCATCGGCGGGGGCGGCGCCGCCGCCGTCCAAGGCGATTTCCCGGATGTCGAGCAGCGCGGTTTCCTGCGCGTCGGTGGCGAGGATGCGCTGGCCGAGGCCGGTTGGGACGCCGCCGTCCTCGGCCCAGACGGTTTGCCGGCCGAGTCTGATCCGCGGGTCGGCGGCGTCCTGCGAGCCGGGATAGCGGGCCGGGATCAGGCCGACCGCCTCGCCGCCATTGGTCCACATCAACTGGACCGGCAGCCAGACGAGGTCGCGCAGGTCTTCCGGCGGCGTCACCGCGATCCGCGCGATGCGGTCGAACGGCACCCAGTAATAGCCGCCGGTCAGCACCACCTCCAGGACCGGCCCAAGGCGCTGATCGGCATCCGCGATCCAGTCGAACGCGGTCCCGTCGAGCCGGCCCGGCGTCGCCGGGGCAAGGTCGAAGGCGCGGTCGCGTGCGGCCTGCGCCCGGGTCGCGTCGCCCTCGGCTTGAAGCCGGAGGGCCTCGATCAGCAGCGCCAGCCACTCCGCCGGCTGGCCGAGGACCAGCGGCGCGCGTCTACCCCCGAACACGGCGGCACGAAACGCCTCCGCCTGCAGCGCCTCGCGATAGGTCTGCACCATGGCGAGCGCGCCGGCATCGAGGTCGCCGGCGATATTGAGCTGGTTGAGCGCGCGGCCCCATTGTCCGAGCACCGAAAGAAGCTGAAACAGGAAGATGCGCAGCCCGGCGTCTGCCGGGCTGCGCCGCACCTGTTCCTGAAGCCGCGCCAGCGCGCCCTCGACATCGCCGTTTTTAAGGGCGTCCTCCGCCGCGCTGGCCGCCATGCGAACCCTACCTTGGACGTTCCGGCCGCGCGCGAGGCGGGCCGACCGCGTCAGACCTTGACGTTCTTCTTGATGTCCCAGCCCATCTGCGGCTTGTCGCCGGCGGAACCGTCCGCCTTCTGCTCGACGTACTTGACCTCGACCTTCGAGAAATTGAGGGAGATGTTCTCGGTCAGCCGATCCTCACCGCCGCTGCCCCCGGTCGAGATCGAGGAGACCAGGATCTCGTTCATCTTGATCGTGATGTATTCCAGCGGGTGTTCGCCGGCCTTGCGGACGACCAGGGTCGCTTCGTCATAGTGCTTGCCGTTGCAGCAGGCGAGCATCAGGTCCGGGCTCGACTTGTCGACCCACTTGGTGAACGACATATCCTGCACGCTCACCTTGCCCGCGCCGCTGCCGCTGCCGGTGCCGCCGATACCCGACTGGGCCATGCCCCAGCTCCACGCCAGGACGTCGATCTCGCCCGCGTGCTTGTCGTCCTGGGCCTCGCCCTTGATGTCGCCAATCTTGATGAAGATATCGACAGCCATCGAATTCGCTCCCTTGCGGCTGATTTCAAAAGGTCAGTCTGGCTCGGTCAACCGCCCTTGACCGAAGGTAACTTGGAGACCAGCCGAAGAGACGCCGTCAGTCCTTCAAGCTGATAGTGCGGACGCAAGAAGAACTTGGCAGCGTAGTAGCCCGGATTGCCTTCCACTTCCTCCACGACCACCTCGGCGGCTGAGAGCGGCTTGCGGGCCTTGGTTTCCTCGCCCGAATTTTCCGGGCTGTAGTCGACGTAGTTGGAGACCCAGTCGCTCAGCCACAGCTCCATGTCGCGGCGTTCCTTGAACGACCCGATCTTGTCGCGGACGATGCACTTCAGGTAGTGGGCGAAGCGGCAGGTCGCGAACAGATAGGGCAGGCGGGCGGCCAGGTTGGCGTTGGCGGTGGCGTCCGGGTCGTCGTATTCCGCCGGCTTCTGCAACGATTGCGCGCCAATGAAGGCCGCGAAATCGGAATTCTTCTTGTGCAGGAGCGGCATGAAGCCGTTCTTGGCCAACTCGGCCTCGCGCCGGTCGCTGATCGCGATCTCCGTCGGGCACTTCATGTCGACGCCGCCGTCGTCGGTCGGGAAGGTGTGCGTCGGCAGGCCCTCGACGGCGCCGCCCGATTCGATGCCGCGGATGCTCGTGCACCAGCCGTACAGCTTGAACGAGCGGTTGATGTTGACCGCCATCGCGTAGGCCGAATTGGCCCAGCCGTATTTGCTGGAATCCGCGCCCTCGGTGTCTTCCTCGAAGTCGAACTCGTCGACCGGCTCGGTCCGCGCGCCGTAAGGCCGCCGGGCCAGGAAGCGCGGCATGGCGAGGCCGATGTAGCGCGAATCGTCCGATTCCCGCAGCGAGCGCCAGGCGGCGTAATCCGGGGTCTGGAAAATCTTGGTCAAATCACGGGGATTGCTGAGCTCCTGCCAGGAATCCATCTGCATCACCGACGGCGAAGCGCCGCTGATGAACGGCGTGTGCGACGCCGCGCTGATCTGCGCGATCTGGCCCAAAAGCTCCACATCCGGCGGCGAATGGTCGAAATAATAGTCGCCGACCAGGCAGCCGAAGGGCTCGCCGCCGAACTGGCCGTATTCTTCCTCATAGATGCGCTTGAACAGCGGGCTCTGGTCCCAGGTCGTGCCCTTGTACCGCTTCAGCGTCTTCGCCAGTTCCTTCTTCGGAATATTGAAGACGCGAATCTTCAGCATCTCGTCGGTCTCGGTATTGTTGACGAGATGATGTAGGCCGCGCCACGCGCCTTCGAGCTGCTGATATTCCGAGTGGTGGAGGATCTGGTTGACCTGCTCGGTCAGCTTGCGGTCGATTGCCGCGACGATCGCCTCGATCGTCTTGACCGCGTCGGTCGAGACCAGGTTCGTATTGCTGAGAACCTGCTGCGCCAACGTGTTGACCGCGCGTTCCACTTCTTCGCGCGCCCGGTCCGACCGGGGCTTGAATTCCTTTTCCAGGAGCGACGAAAACTCGCTGGGCTCCTGGGCAAGCGCCTGCGCGCCGCCAGCCTGCTGGGCCTGAGCTTCGGCCATGATGGTCCTCCTGAACTACTCCGCCTGGCTTTCGCTCGGCGTGTCGCTGGGCTTGGGTGCGGAGGCGAGGGACTGGAGCAATGCCGGATCCTGGATCGCCTGCTGCAGCAATTCCTCGGCGCCGGCCTTGCCGTCCATGTAGGTGATGAGGTTTGCAAGCTGGGTCCGCGCTTCCAGCAGCTTGTTGAGCGAATCGACCTTGCGCGCCACCGCGGCGGGCGAAAAGTCGTCCATGCTCTCGAACGTGATGTCGACGCTCATCTCGCCTTCGCCGGTCAGCGTGTTCGGTACACGGAAGGCGACGCGCGGCTTCATCGCCTTGAGCCGGTCCTCGAAATTGTCGACGTCGATCTCCAGGAACTTGCGGTCGCCCACCGCAGCCAGC
>JBDZUN010000243.1:0-5177 GCA_040255145.1 Hyphomicrobiales bacterium
CAAGTCCAGCGGCCGCTCGGGATCGACGCGCCGGCTGGCGTAGAGGTGCAGCTTGCGCACGTAATAGTCCTGCAGCAGCGGCAGCTTGGCCGTAACGGCGTCGGCCTGGTCCTCGGTGGCGGCGAAGCAGGGCTTGACGTTGAGGATGCCGTCGACCTCGCCGTCGCGGATGATGGGCACGGCCAGCATGTCCATCGCGACGAAGGGCGGCGTTTCGGCGCAGAGATCGCCGCGCGGCGGCCTCTTGACGTGGTCGGGCTTCTCCGCCCGGGCCGGCGGACAGGGCAGCAGCGGGCCGGCCGCGGTCAGGCCGACCGCGAGCGCCAGGGCCGCGCCGGCGAGGCGCGCCCGTAAAGGCCGCATTGGTTTCCGCGATGGCATCGTGCGCGCGCCTGTCCGACAAATGGATGCGGCGCCATATCATCGCGCGGCGGTAAAGGAAGCGTTCCCGCGCCACGGCCGGGCGAACCGGGCCGGCCTCCGGCAACCTCCGCAGGGGCGGGAAACCGCCGATTTCCACCAAGGGCGGCCTTGCGGCGCGGCGGATTCCAACGCATTGTGCAACCCAATACCAAGCCTTTATGCATCGGAAAGGGAGGAGAGCCGTGCAGCTCAATCTCAAGACCATGTTGGAGCGCGCGGAAGCCTATTTCCCGCGCAACGAGGTCGTCAGCCGCAATCCCGACGGATCGCGGTTTCGCTACACCTATGGCGATTTTTGCAATCGCACCCGGCGACTCGCCAGCCAGCTGACCAAGCTGGGCGTCAAGCCGGGTCAGCGGGTCGCGACGATCGCCTGGAACGACTATCGCCATCTGGAACTCTATTTCGCGATCCCATGCATGGGCATGACGCTGCACACGGTCAACCTGCGGCTGTCGGGCGATCACCTCGCCTACATCATGAACCACGCCGAGGACCAGGTGGTGTTCCTGCCGCCCGATTTGATCCCGACGGTGGAGGCGGTGGCCGATCGGCTCAAGACCGTCAAGGCCTACGTCGTCATGGACGACAAGGTGCCTGAGACGACGCTGTCGCCGGTCATCTGCTACGAGGACCTGATCAAGGCGGGCGACGAGAGCCAGGACTTCGAGGAGATCGACGAGAACACCGCCGCGGCGATGTGCTACACTTCGGCGACCACGGGCAACCCGAAGGGCGTGATCTACACCCATCGCGGCCTTTATCTGCATTCGCTGACCATCCAGACCGCGGACGTGTTCGGGATTTCCGAGCATGACAAGGTGCTGCCGGTCGTGCCGATGTTCCACGTCAACGCCTGGGGCCTGCCGTTCACCTGCGTCTGGCTGGGCGCGCCGCTGGTGCTGCCCGGTACGCGGCCGACGCCGGACGACGTGCTGCAACTCGTGACCGACGAGAAGCCGACGCTGATGGCCGGCGCCGTCACCATCGGCATCGACATCCTGCGCATCCTGGCGCAGAACCCTGGCAAGTACGACATTTCCAGCCTGCGCGGCGTGCTGCTCGGCGGCCAGGCCACGCCGAAGGCGGTGATGGAGCAGTTCCTCAGCAAATACGGGGTGCGCCTGTTCACCGCCTGGGGCGCGACCGAGACCGCGCCGATCGCCACCTGTACCCAGATCAAGCGCTATCAGCTCGACCTGCCGCTTGACGAGCAACTCACGATCCGCGAGCGCCAGGGCATCCCGGTCGCCGGCACGCAGATCAAGGTGCTGAACGAAGAGGGCAAGCAGGTCGCCTGGAACGACCAGGAGATCGGCGAGGTCCATGCCCGCGCGCCGTGGACCGCGACCTACTACCACAACGACGATCGTTCCAAGGACGGCTTCCAGGACGGCTACTGGAAGAGCGGCGACATGGCCACCGTCAATTCCGAAGGTGTCATCAAGCTGGTCGACCGCGCCAAGGACCTGATCAAGTCGGGCGGCGAGTGGATTTCGTCGGTCGACCTGGAGAATGGGCTGATGGCCCATCCGGCGGTGCGCGAGGCCTGCGTGGTCGCCATGCCGCACGAGAAGTGGATCGAGCGGCCGATCGCCTTCGTCGTGGCCGAGACCGGCAAGGAGCGCGAGTTGACCCAGGAGGCGCTGGCCGCGTGGCTCGAGTCGCGCTTCGCCAAGTGGTGGCTGCCCGACCATTACATCGTGCTCGAGGAAATCCCGAAGACCGGCGTTGGCAAGTTCAACAAGAAGGGCCTGCGCGAGGATCTGCCCCGGCACCTGGCCTCGATCGGCGCCAAGGCGGCCGAATAGGCGGATTTCCATCCGCGAGAGATCGGAACCGGCGGGCCGCAAGCCCGCCGGTTTTCGTTTGGGCGTACGCTATCCGCCGGGCCGTAGTGCCCGCAGCGGACCGATAGGGGTGCAGGCGGCCGGCCGTCCTGATCGTGAGTCTTACATGTGCGGTGGGCGTGGGAGCGGCATCTGTGACCAATAGTCTCCCGCGCGATAGCCGCCGGTCGGTTTCCCGCTATTCCGCGGCGTTGGCCTCGGGCGTCGCGGCCATCTTCCACGGTGGCAGGGTACGGTGTGCCGGGTGGTCGGACGCGAGCCGGGCGTGGCCGGCGCCGAAATAGCGTTCGCGCAGGGTCGTGCCGCCGGGCTGATCGTGAAGGCGGCCGCGCCGCCGCAGTTCCGGCACCACCAGGTCGACGAAGTCGGTGTAGCAGCCGGGCGAATAGATCGGCAGCAGGCTGATGCCGTCGATGCCGGCCTCGTCGATCCAGCGTTCCAGCTCGTCCGCGACGGTGGCCGGGCCGCCGACAATGTTGTGCGTCACGCTGGCCAGCGCCAGGAAATCGGCGATGTCGGCGATGGTCCAGTCACGCTCGGGATCGACCGAGGTGAAGTAGGAGGCGAGGTACTGCATGCCGTCCGACGTGGTGTCGACGATGCGCTGGTCGGGCGCATAGCTGGACAGGTCGATGCCGGTCCAGCCGCCAAACAGGGCGAAGCCGCCCTCCGCGCTCGCCAGGCTTCGGCAATAGGCCGCCTTGGCCTGGGCCTCGGCGTCATCGACGCCGGTCAGGATGCCCATGCTGACCAGGACCTTGACGTGCGCGGGATCGCGGCCCTGGCGGCGCATGGCCGCGTGGGCCTCCTCGATCTGGCGCCGGCAGACCGGGATGCTCGGCGCGACCATGAACAGCACTTCGGCATGGCGCGCAGCGAATTCGACGCCGCGGCCTGACTGGCCTGCCTGGAACAGCAGCGGCGTCCGCTGCGGCGACGGTTCGCACAGGTGCGGGCCGCGCACGGAATAGTGACGACCCTGATGGTCGATCTGATGCACCTTGCGCGGGTCGGTGTGGATGTCGCGGGCGATGTCCAGGACGACGGCGTCCTCCTCCCACGAATGCTCCCACAGCTTGTAGACCACCTCCATGTACTCGTCGGCCTTGTCGTAGCGTTCGTCGTGCGGCAGCGGCTCGCCCAGCCCCAGATTGTCATAGGCGTCGCGCAGGTATGACGTGACGATGTTCCAGGCGATGCGGCCGCCGGTCAGGTGGTCGAGCGTCGAGAACACCTTCGCCGTGTGATAGGGCGGATGATAGGTGGTGCTGTAGGTGCAGGCGAAGCCCAGGTTGCGCGTGGCATGGGCCAGCGCCGGGACCAGCATTGTCGGGTCGTGGTCGGGAATCTGAACGGCGTGGCGCACCGCCGCGTCGCGCGATCCGGCATAGACGTCGTAGGTGCCGTGGATGTCGGCGAAGAACAGCGCGTCGAAGCCGCCGCGCTCCAGCGTCCGGGCGACGTCCACCCAATAGCCGACGTCGCGATAGCCGAACGACGAGCGGTCCAGCGGGTGCTTCCACTGCCCTTCCGATTGCGGCGTCGGGCAAAGCTGCGTGAATGCGTTGAGGTGCAGCTTCTTGGGCATCGCATCCGTCCCCTGTCGATCGCGCAGTTATAACCCCGCGCCGGGTGCGGCGACCATGCCGGCCCCGGCTACAACATGCTGGGGATCACGCGGTCGGGCGGCGTGTGGCCGTCGACGAAGGTCTTGATGTTGATGATGACCTTCTCGCCCATGTCGATGCGGCCCTCGATCGTGGCCGAGCCCATATGCGGCAGCAGGACCACGTTATCGAGCTCCAGCAGCTTCGGGTTGACCGCAGGCTCGTGCTCGAACACGTCGAGGCCGGCGCCCGCCAGCTCGCCCTTGATCAGCATGCGGGTCAGGGCGTTCTCGTCGATCACCTCGCCGCGCGCGGTATTGACGATGTAGGCGTGCGGCTGCAGCAGCTTCAGCCGCCGCGCCGACAGGAGGTGATAGGTCGCCGGCGTATGCGGGCAGTTGACCGAGACCATGTCCATGCGCGCCAGCATCTGGTCGAGGCTTTCCCAGTAGGTCGCCTCCAGCGCCTCCTCGATCGAGGCGTGAAGGCGGTGCCGGTTGTGATAGTGGATCTGCAGGCCGAACGCCTTGGCGCGCAGCGCCACCGCCTGGCCGATCCGGCCCATGCCGATGATGCCGAGCCGCTTGCCCCAGATGCGGCGGCCGAGCATGCCTGTGGGCGACCAGCCCGACCATTTGTCTTCGCGCAGCAGGGCGACCCCCTGGGTCAGCCGGCGCGGCACGGCGAGCAGCAGCGCCATGGTCATGTCGGCCGTGTCGTCGGTCAGCACGCCCGGCGTGTTGGTCACCAGGACGCCGCGCTGGCGCGCGGTCTCGACGTCGATATGGTCGACGCCGGTGCCGAAATTGGCGATCAGGCGCAGTTGCGGCCCGGCCTGGCTCAGCACCTTCGAATCGATCCGGTCGGTCACCGTCGGCACCAGCACGTCCGCCTCGCGCGCCGCGGCGGCCAGCTCCGTCTGGCTCAGGGGATGGTCGTCGAGGTTGAGGCGGGCGTCGAACAGCTCGCGCATCCGCGTCTCAACGACGTCGGGCAGCTTGCGTGTGAGAATGACCAGCGGCTTTTGTTTGACCATGGGTCCGATCGCGGCGGCAAATGGGCGGAACAACACGCCGTTCCGCTGATTTCGGCGCGGTGGGCCGGCGGGCGGGCGAGCAGCCTTTCTCTAACAGAAGGACCTCGGCAACAGAAGTGCCTCGGTGCGACAAAGCGGTGGAGCCGGCTGTGGGCGGCGGTTGACCCAAATGCGGCCGCCGGCCCATAAACGTGCCATGGCTCTGTCCGATTCAGCCATGCGGGGGTGTCGGCGGCGCTTGCCGTGGGTGCGGGCCGTGGT
>JBDZUN010000244.1:0-5161 GCA_040255145.1 Hyphomicrobiales bacterium
CCTGACCCGGTACTTCTAAGCCGGCACGCGTCAGACAGGACCCGCGAGGGTCGGAGAGAGGGGGAGCCACGGCTCCCCCTCTTTTTTTGTCCGTCATGATATCCGGGGCGGGTGCGCGCCGGCACTGGCGACGGCGTGTCCGCCGCCCGTACCGCGTCCTGGAGTCGTTCAAGTCGGGGGCAGGCTCTCCCACAAGGGAGAGGAAAAGGCGAGCAAGATTCCGCCTTATGCGGCTGAGCAATCCATCTTTGCTGAGCCTCAGCCTGGATTGCTTCGCCTTCGGCGCGCAATGACGTCATTTTTCGTCATTGCACGTGGAGCGAGGCAATCTACTCGGCGTCATCATCCGCATAGGCGGATGATCCAGTAAACACCGCCATGCGCGATGGCCCGACGCATCCGTTTACTGGATGCCCGCCTCCGCGGGCGGAGGCGGCCAAGGCTCCAGGGCCGGCGCAAGGCGCCGGGCCGGGACGGCCGCCGGAGGGATGACAAGTGGCGGATTGCGTCGTCGCGTTCGCTCCTCGCAATGACGGTTTTCCGCGTCATTGCAATGACGATGGTGAGGTCGTCATAGAGCCGTCCACCGTTTCATGGAAACGCTGAACGATCTCTAAGCTCTTGGTTTATCGCGCTTCCGAACCACAAAAGTGGCACCCACTTTTGCTGGAAACGCTTTAGCGGGCGGCGCGAAGCACGCTCCAAGCGGCGGGTCAGAAGTTGAAGGTCAGATCGACGTAGCCGTAGGCGGTATCGCCGTCATCCGGCGCATTCGGCGCGTGCCGCAGGAAGTCGGCCTTGAACAGATAGGCGGCGCCGATCTCGAGCCGGGCGATCTTCGGCACCAGCCAGTAGCGCGCCGCCGCCTCGATCTGGTGGCCGGCGAACTTGCCGGAATCGCCGCTTCGCTCGGTGATGCCGGTGGACGCGAAGCTGTCGGCGTCGGTCACACGCCACAGCGCGCGATAGGCGACGAAGCCGTCCAGCCGCTCGGTCGGCTTGGCCGCCAGCCGGATGCCGGGCGAACTGAGATTGGCGCGCTGGACGGGGCCGTAGAGGCTGGTCGGCCCATATTCGCCGCGCCGCGCGCCGAACAGGGTGTCGAAGCGGTTGTAGGTGTGCGGGTTGCCCTTGTCGCCGCTCGCCCGATCGTATTCCAGCGCGACGCGCGGCGACCATGGCGCCTGGAAGGTCTTGCCGATCTCGGCATGGACGAAATAGGCCGAGACCGACAGGTTGTTCGTGTCCGCCGCGCTGGACGAGGCGCGGATGCGGCCGGTCTGGTAGACGCCCTCGACATCCCAGTCGACCAGGCCGGCGGCGGGCTTGCGGTACAGGCGGATGCCCGGCGTCAGCAGCCGGCGGTTGCGTGTCGGGAAGCGCGCCGTGTCGTTCTCGTAGAGGCGGTAGGCGTAGATTTCGAGCGATCCGCCATACAGCACGTCGGCCTTGGTCAGGGAGCCGCCGAAGAAGCGCAGGTGCAGGCTTTCGCGATCCCATTCGACGTCGTTGTCGCGGATCTTGTCGGGCTCGTTCGGCAGCCGGGTGTGGGGCAGCACGTAGAACAGGCTGACGCGGTCGTCCTGGCGGTCGTGCCATTCGAAATGGGCGCCGGTGAAGGCGTTGATCGTGTTGCGGAAGCGGTTGCGCGCGATCAGCCGGCGCGAGCCTTCATCCATCGTGAAGCGGCCGACGGTGACCGTGCTGGCGGTGCCGGCGCCGAGCGCCGAATCGAGGTCGAAGCCGAGATAGGCCTGTCCCAGCTCGAATGCGTTGATCTCGGTCGTGCTGACCGAGGTGCGGCGGTGCTCCAGATAGCCGCGGCTGTCGAACAGCTCGGCGCCGATGCGGACCGGGCCGGTATCGTATTCCGCGAACAGCGTGGTGCGCAGCGACAGGAATCCGTCGTCGTCCGGCAGGCCGGGGCGGAATTGGCCGTCGATCCCTTCCATGCGGATACGGAAGGTGCCGCTGATCTTCCAGTTGGCCGGCGCGCCCAGCGCCTGATAGAGCAGGCCGTTCGGGTGGTCGTCGGCATGCGCCGGCGCGGCCGCGGGCGCGAGCAGCGCCAACGCCGCGCCCGCGCATGCAAAAATGCGTTTCCTCACCGATCCCCCCTGTCCGACCCGCGTGTTTGCGTCGCGCACGGCGCGCCCGCCTCAGGCCGGCCGCGATGCGGCCGAATCGCCATCGCGAAGCGGCCCCCCGCCGTATATTGCGGAATATGGCGATCGGAGCAACGCGGAACGCGTGCGGCGCGCGCCGCACGGCCGTCGCTCGGGCGTTGCGTGGCGACCGCGGCGGGCGGCCGAAAACAGCGGTGGTGCGTGGCGACCGTTCGCCATATCGTCCGGCATACAACGATGAGGGGGACGCCGGCGTGATCAACCTGCCTTTCCGGCGCGTACTGGCCGCCGTCGCATTGGCCGTCTTGCTGGCGCCGGGGCCGGCGCGGGCGAAGGACCTGCTCGTCTTCGCGGCGGCGAGCCTGCGCAATGCGCTCGACGCGGCGAACGCGGCCTATGCCGAGACCCCCGGCGGGACCAAGGCGGTGCCGTCCTACCTCGCCAGCGGCGCGCTGGCCAAGCAGATCGCGAACGGTGCGCCGGCCGACCTGTTCATCTCCGCCGACCAGAAATGGATGGACTATCTGGCGGAAAGGAAGCTGATCCGGACCGACAGCCGCGTCGACCTGCTGGGCAACAGCCTCGTCCTGGTCGCGGCGAAGGACAGCGGCATCCGGCCCGTCGCGATCGGGCGCGGCACGGACCTGCGCGCGCTGCTCGGCGACGGGCGGCTCGTCATCGGCGATCCGAGCTTCGTGCCGGCCGGGGACTACGCCAAGCGCGCGCTGGAGACGCTGGGCCTGTGGCCATCGGTCCAGGACCGGCTGGCGCCCACCGAGAATGTCCGCGCCGCCCTGGCCCTCGTCAGCCGCGGCGAGGCGCCGCTCGGCATCGTCTATGCGACCGACGTGGCCGCCGACAAGGACACGCGTGTCGTCGGGACCTTCCCGGCGGATTCGCACCCGCCGATCGTCTATCCCGCCGCACTGACCGCGACCGCGGCGATGCCCGCGGCGCGCGCCTATCTGAATTGGCTCGAATCGCCGGCGGCGGCGCCGTTCTTCGAGAAGCAGGGCTTCCGCGTCCTGCACGGCGCGGCGACGAAGGGCGCCGACGCGCCGTAGATGCGAAGGGGCGGCGGCCATGAACGTGCTGACCGAGGCCGAGAGCGCCGCGCTGCTGCTGAGCCTGAAGGTGTCGCTATGGGGCGTGGGCGTCAGCCTGCCGCTCGGCATCCTGGTCGCGGCGCTGCTGGCCCGGTGCGAGTTCTGGGGCAAGACCCTGGTCAATGGCTTGCTCCACCTCCCCCTGGTGCTGCCGCCGGTCGTGACCGGCTATTTCCTGCTGATCCTGCTCGGCCGGCACGGGCCGATCGGCGCCTGGCTGCACGACGCGTTCGGCATCACGCTCGCGTTTCGCTGGACGGGCGCCGCCGTGGCCAGCGCGGTGATGGGCTTCCCGCTGCTGGTGCGCGCGGTGCGCCTGTCGGTCGAGGCGGTCGACCCGCGGCTGGAACAGGCGGCGCGGACGCTGGGCGCCGGCATGGTCTGGACCTTCCTGACCGTGACCCTGCCGCTGTCGATCCCCGGCATCCTGGCCGGCTTCTTCCTGTCGTTCGGGCGTTCGCTCGGCGAATTCGGCGCGACCATCACCTTCGTCTCGAACATTCCGCACGAGACGCAGACGCTGCCGCTGGCGATCTACACCTTCACGCAGGTGCCGGGTGGCGACGCGGCCGCGCTGCGTCTGGCGATGATCTCGGTCGCGCTGTCGCTGGTCGCGCTGCTGGCGTCCGACCTGCTGGCGCGCCGGGCGACGCGAGCGATCACCGGGCTGTGAGTGCGCCATGACCCTGGAGATCGACGTCCGCCATAACCAGGGGGCGTTCACGCTGGCCGCGGACTTTGCGGCGTCCGGCCCGGTCACCGCGTTATGGGGGCCGTCCGGCGCCGGCAAGACGACGATCGCCAACATCGTCGCCGGCCTGATCCGGCCCGATCGCGGGCGCGTCGCGCTCGACGGCGAGGTGCTGGTCGACCGCGCGCGCGGCGTGTTCGTGGCGCCCAACCGGCGGCGGATCGGCTATGTGTTCCAGGACGGCCGGCTGTTCCCGCACCTGACGGTGCGCCAGAACCTGCTCTACGGCCGCACGCTGACGCCGCGCGCGCAGCGGTTCGTCGTGCTCGACGACGTGGTCGGGCTGCTCGACCTCGGGCCGCATCTGGGGCGCCGTCCGGGCCTGTTGTCGGGCGGCGAGAAGCAGCGGGCGGCGATCGGGCGCGCGCTGCTCAGCAGCCCGCGCCTCCTGCTGATGGACGAGCCACTGGCCTCGCTCGACGCCGGGCGGCGCGAGGACATCCTGCCCTATGTCGAGCGGCTGCGCGACGAGGTCGGCGTGCCCATCGTCTATATCAGCCATGTGTGGGAGGAGGTGGAGCGTCTGGCCTCGACCGTCGTGCGGCTCGACCGCGGCATTGTGATCGGCGTCGACCGGATCAGCCGGGCACACTGCGCCGCGCGGGGCTGATCAGTCCTCCGTGGCCGCCGGCGGCGGCCCGTTCGCCTGTTCCGCGTCTGCCACCGGCGCGATCGCATCGTCCAATGCCTGGAGATGCGGCTGCAGCGCGGCGTGGGCGACCAGCTCCATCGCGCGGTAATGGGCGATCAGTTCCCGCCCGAACGGCGTCAGGCAGGCGCCGCCGCCGGCGCGACCGCCGATCGTCGTCGTCACCACCGGCTCGCGGAAGGTGCGGTTCAGCGTGTCGATCAGAAGCCAGGCGCGCCGATAGGACATGTCCATGGCCCGGCCCGCCTGGGTGATCGAGCCGGTCTCGCCGACCAGTTCGAGCAGCCGGATCTTGCCGTGCCCGACGCTGCCGGGCGGACCGAAATCGATGCGCAGGGTCAGTTTCGCCATCGGCCGGATCCTATCATCGTCGGGTGTTGCGCGCCTGCAACCATCCGGCGCGATTGCCCGCCGATGGAATCGGATCGCACACGTTTGCGAGGCAATTGCGCATACCCTGATTGGTGCACCGCCCGCACCCGCCGGGCTGGACAGGCGGGCCGTGCGTGCGGGGGGATGGGCGATGCGG
>JBDZUN010000245.1:0-5083 GCA_040255145.1 Hyphomicrobiales bacterium
CCCACGCCCGAAAGAAAAGCTGCTGAAATCGATGCCCGAGGATGTCGAGGAAGCCTACGGCGCCCACCCGGCGGTCGGCGAGATCGGGGTGCTGGCGCGCGACGGCCGCCTCGTCGCACTGGTCGTGCCGCAGCCGGGCACCTATACCGGTCCGCGCGGCGCGCAGGAGACGGTGCGCCGCGCGCTCGCCGAGGTGTCGCCGCGCCTGCCGTCATACCAGCGCGTCTCGGACTTTGCGATCGCGCGCGAGCCGATCCCGCGCACGCGCCTGGGCAAGCCGCGCCGCCACCTGCTGGACGAAGCCTATGACCGGGCGCGCCAGGGGCTCGGCCACGGCTTGGAGCCGGGGCCGATGCCGCGCGAGGAGATGAAGCCGGAGGACCGCGCGCTGCTCGACCAGCCGGCGGCGTCCGCCGTCTGGGACCTGCTGGCCAAGCGCCATCCAGAGGTTCGGCTGGCCCCCGATTCGAGCCCGCTGCTCGACCTTGGCATCGATTCGATCGAATGGCTGAACCTGACCTTGGAGATCGGCGACCGCACGGGAGTTGCGCTGGACGAGGAGGCGATCGCCAATATCGCCACGGTGCGCGACCTGATGCAGGCGGTGTCCGCGCCTGCCCGCCCGGGCGCCGCCACGGTCGGAGCCTCGGTCCTGGACGACCCCGAAGCGGTGCTGAAGCCGGAGCAGCGGCGCTGGCTCGCCCCGCTCACGCCGTGGCAGACCTGGCTCGCCGGCTTGGTGCACCGCCTGATCCGGCTATGGCTGCGCCGCACCTTCTCGCTGACTGTCGAGGGGCTGGAGAACCTGCCGCCGCAACTTCCCTATGTCATCGCACCGACGCACGGCAGCTTCCTCGACCCGTTCGCGCTGATCGCGGCCCTGGACCGCGACCTGCTGGCGCGGCTGCAGTGGGCCGGCTGGACCGGCGTCGTGTTCCGCAACGGCCTGTTCCGGGCGGCGGCGCGGCTGGCCCAGGCGGTACCGGTCGATCCCGACCGCGCCGTGCTGTCGAGCGTCGCCTTCGCCGCCGCGATCCTGAAGCGCCGCCGCGGCCTGATCTGGTTCCCGGAAGGCAGCCGTTCGACCGACGGCCGGCTGCAGCGGTTCAAGCCTGGCATTGGCGTGCTGCTCGGCCGCTTCCATGTGCCCGTGGTGCCGGTGGTGATCGAAGGCGCGCACGAGGCATGGCCGCCGCGCGAGACATTGCCGCGCCGCCATCCGGTGCGCGTGCGCATCCTGCCGGCGCTCGATCCCGCCCGGCTTGCGCGCGAGGGGGCGGGCGGAACGGATGCCGAACGCATCGTCGCCGGCCTGCAGGCCAGCGTGGAAGCGGCGCTCAGTCCGGCAGCGCTGCCTTCGGATCGTCCCCCGGCACCGCCAGCATCAGAAGCAGCCCCACGACAAACAGCACCACGATGATCGCCATGCCGAGGCGCTGGCTGCCCGTCGCCACAGTGACGGTCGAGACCAGGAGCGGCCCGAGGAACGAGGTCGCTTTACCCGAGAAGGCGAACAACCCGAACAGCTCGGTGCGCATCGCGGCCGGCGCGGCGCGCGCCAGATAGGAGCGGCTGGCGGCCTGCACCGGGCCGACGAAGATGCCGATCATGAGGCCGAGCGCCCAGAACAGGGCTTCCTCGTGCACCAGCAGGATCAGCGTCGACGGCACGATCAGACCGGCCAGGGTCAGCAGGATGGTCCGCTTGGCGCCGATGCGGTCGTCAACGAGGGCGAAGCCGGCCGCGCCCAGCCCCGCGGTCACGTTGAGCGCGATGCCGAACAGCAGGACCTTCTGCTCGCTCATGCCGAAGGCGCTGGCGGCATAGAGGCCGCCGAAGGCGAACAGGGTGGCTAAGCCGTCGATATAGATCATCCGCGCGCCGAGGAAGCCGAGCACGCCGCGATACCGCCGGGCGCGCCGCACGGTGTCGGCGAGTTGGCGGAACGCGCCGCGGATCGCGCCGGACAGTGGCGCGCGCGGGCCGCGCGGGTCCGGCACCCGCGCGAAGAAGGGTAGCGCGAACAGCGCGTACCACAGGCCGACCAGGACGAAGGTGGCGCGAACCGGCTCCGCCGCCGCCTTGTCGAGGCCGAATAGCGGCGGGTCGGGCCGGATCAGCACCAGGAGCGCCACCGCCAGGCAGCCCAGCCCGCCGGCATAGCCCATCGCCCAGCCAAGGCCGGACCAGCGGCCGATCCGCGCCGGCGGCGCCAGCGTCGGCAGCAGCGAGTTGTAGAAGATGCTGGCATATTCGACGGCGACGGTGCCGATCGCCACCAGGATCAGCGCCGGCAGGGCCGAGGACGGCACAGGCCGGGCGGTCCACAGGGCCAGCGCGGTCAGCACGGCGATCGTGCTGAATACGGCGATCCACGGCTTGCGCCGGCCCGACTGGTCGGCCGCCGCGCCCAGGACCGGCCCGCCAACCGCGACAAGGAAGCCGGCGATGCCGATCGCGAGGCCCCAGGACGACGTCGCCTCGACGCCGTTACCGACGATTGCCTGCGCAAAATAGGCCGGGAAGACGAAGGTCTGGATCAGGGTGGGAAAGCCGCTGCTGGCCCAGTCGTAGAGCCCCCAGGACAGCAGCATCGCGTTATCGCGGCGTTCGGCCATGGACCCGTTCTCCCCCGGCGCGAAGGCATAGAGCAGCGCGAGCCGCAGGCCAAGCGGGGCGAGCGAAGCGGTGGCGTTTGCTCGGCGCGGGCCGGCGCACTACATTCCCGCCATCCTGGCACGCCCGAGAACCGCCTCGAAGGACCGATGATGGACGTCGATATCCCCGCGCTGCTGGCATCGCGGGAGGACGAGCGCTACGACCTGCACAGCCGCCATTTGAACATCCAGATGGTGCGCGTGCTGAAGACGATCGGCTTCGACGTCGGCTTCCATCGCGGCGAGGGGCCCTATCTCTACGACCGGGCGGGGACGCGCTATCTCGATATGCTGAGCGGCTTCGGCGTCTTCGCGCTCGGCAGAAACCACCCGGCGATCCGCACCGCCCTGTCCCAGGTGCTGGCGGCCGAACTGCCCAACCTGGTGCAGATGGATCTGTCGGTGCTGGCCGGCATCCTGGCCGAGAAGCTGCTGGCGCGGACGCCGTGGCTCGACAAGGCGTTCTTCTGCAATTCAGGCACCGAGGCGGTCGAGGCGTCGCTGAAATTCGCCCGCGCCGCAACCGGGCGCAGCCGCATCCTCTATTGCGGGCACGCCTTCCATGGGCTGACCTTCGGCGCGCTGTCGCTCAACGGCGACGCGATCTTCCGCAAGGGGTTCGAGCCGCTGCTGCCCGATTGCATGGAGGTGCCGTTCAACGACCTCGCCGCGCTGGAGCAGGCGCTGCGCGGGCGCGAGGTTGCGGCCCTGGTGATCGAACCGATCCAGGGCAAGGGCGTCAACTTGCCGGACGATGGCTATCTGGCCGACGCGGCGGCGCTCTGCCGCAAATACGGCACGCTGTTCATCGCCGACGAGATCCAGACCGGGCTCGGCCGTACCGGCCGCTTCCTGGCGGTCGAACATTGGGGCGTGGAGCCCGACATCGTGCTGCTGGCCAAGGCGCTGTCGGGCGGCCACGTGCCGGTTGGCGCCGTGCTGGCGCGCAAGTGGATCTACGACAAGCTGTTCGACCGCATGGACCGCGCGGTGGTGCACGGCTCCACCTTCGCCAAGAACGACTTGGCGATGGCCGCGGGCATCACCACGCTCGACGTGATCGCGCAGGAGCGGCTGGTCGAACGCGCCGCGGCTTTGGGCGACCGCCTGCTCCGCCATTTCCGCGGCATGATCGGCCGCCACGAATTCGTCAAGGACGCGCGCGGCAAGGGCCTGATGCTGGGTGTCGAGTTCGGCCCACCGCGCTCGCTGAAGCTGCGCACGGCGTGGAGCATGGTGGAATCGGTCAATGCCGGCCTGTTCTGCCAGCTGATCGCCATCCCCCTGTTTCGCGACCACAAGATGCTGGTCCAGGTCGCCGGCCACGGCAGCCACGTGGTCAAGATGCTGCCGGCGATGGTGATCTCGGACGACGACTGCACCTGGATCGAGCGGGCGTTTGAGACGGTGGTCGCCGACAGCCACAAGGTGCCGGGTTCGGTCTGGTCGCTGGGCAAGACGCTGGCCGGCCACGCCATGAAGGCCCGCGCCGGCGCGGCGTAAAAGCCACACCCTTGCCGTGTGCGGCGGGGCGGTGCGTTACCGCGACTTGAATTTGCGGCGGACCGACGCCATACCATGTCCATTGCCTTGTGCCGACGCGGGACCGCGCCGGTCCCGGCTCGGCAGTGCCTCGCTCTCCCAAGGACGCGGCCTGGCCGCATTGTCCTTATTGAAAGCGGCCCGAATGGCCGTGGAGGAGCGTTTTTGGCGAAAGAAGAACTGATCGAACTCGACGGCGTCGTCACCGAGGTGTTGCCCGACGGCCGTTATCGCGTGGAGCTGGAGAACGGCCACATGGTGGTCGCCTACACCGCCGGCCGCGTGAAGAAGAACCGCATCAAGGTGCTGGCGGGCGACCGCGTGACCCTGGAAATGACGCCGTACGACCTGACCAAGGGTCGCATCAACTATCGGCACAAGGACGAGAAGTCCTTCGTCATGGGATCGCCCAACCGGCGCCCCGGAGGGCCGCGCCGCCGCTGACGCCGTAGGCTGCCGCCGCGGGCCTCCTCGGCCCGCCGGCCAGGCCATGCACGGTATGCGCCGTTCTGTCTTCCGTATTTCGACCTAACCGTAAAGCGGGGCACGCAACGCCCCGTCAGCCAGGGGCCGGGCCTTGCGTCCGCGGCTCCGGAAAGATTCGCACATATGACTTCATTCGCCGATCTCGGCCTGAGCGCGCCGCTTTTGCAGGCGTTGACCGCCCAGGGCTATGAGACCCCGACGCCGATCCAGGCCGGCGCCATCCCTTACCTGCTGGCCGGTCGCGACGTGATCGGCTTGGCGCAGACCGGCACCGGCAAGACCGCCGCGCTGGCGTTGCCGCTCCTCCAGCACCTGTCGGCGGCCGGCCGGCCCGGCGGCGCACGGCAGCCGGCGCGCGCGCTGGGCCTTACGCCGCCGCGGGGACTGGCGTGCCAGGG
>JBDZUN010000246.1:0-5079 GCA_040255145.1 Hyphomicrobiales bacterium
GCGGACACGCGCGCGCGAAATGCTGACCGCGCTCGGCGCCCCGCCCAAGGCGGCCGCGATCGAGGTCCCGACCCCGTCGCCCGGAACGCCCGAATGAGCCCAGTTCGTGTGCGCGGTCGCGCGCGCGGCGCGTTGGGCGCCGCCGTTATCGTGCTCGCCGCCGGCTCCCTTGCCGGCTGCTCGCTGTTCAACCGTTCCAGCCACACCGAGAAGCTGCCGGGCAAGCGCTATACGGTGCTGACGCTGGAGAGCCAGCTCGAGGTCGACCCGGCCCTGGCCAACCTTCCCGTGACCTTGCCGCCGCCGGTCGAGAATGCCGACTGGCCCCAGCCGGGCGGAACGCCCAGCGGCGATTTCACCCATCTGGCGCTGGGCGATCAGCTTCACGTCGCCTGGTCGGTCAAGATCGGCGAGGGCAAGGCCGGCGCATCGCGCATCATCGCGCCGCCGATCATCGTGGGCGGCAGGGTGTTCGCCCTCGACGCGCACGGCAAGGTGACCGCCGTCGACGCCAAGACCGGCGCCCATGTGTGGACCCAAAAGCTTGCGCCGAAGCACGAGGATCCGAAGGCCGGCTATGGCGGCGGCGTGGCCTATGCGGACGGGCGGGTGTTCGTCGCCTCCGGCTTCGGCTTCGCGGTAGCGCTGGACCCCGCCTCGGGCAAGGAAATCTGGCGTCATTCGATCGGCGTGCCGCTGCGCGCCGCGCCGGTCGCCAATGACGGCCACCTGTTCGTGCTGACCGAGGACAACCAGGTCTACGCGCTGGCCACGTCCGACGGCCACGAGGAATGGAACTACCAGGGCATCGTCGAACCGGCCCGCCTGCTGGCCGACCCGAGCGTCGCGGTGGAGCGCGACACCGTGATCGTCCCGTTCTCGTCCGGCGAGGTTTTTGCCCTGCGGGTTGAGAACGGCGGCGTCCTCTGGTCGGATTCGCTGACCCGCACCGGGCCGCAGACGTCGCTGTCGACCCTGAGCGACATCGCCGGACGGCCGGTGATCGACCGCGGCCTGGTCTATGCCGTCAGCCACAGCGGCCGCATGGCGGCGATCGACATCCGCAGCGGCGAGCGGCGATGGGCGCTGAATCTGGCCAGCGCCGACATGCCGTGGGCCGCGGGCGATTTCATCTACGTCATCACCGTCGACAACGAGGTCGTCTGCCTTACCCGCGACGGCGGCAAGATCAGGTGGGTCAGTCAGCTGGCGCGCTACGAGAAGCCGAAGGACAAGCAGAAGCCGATCACCTGGACCGGCCCGGTGCTGGCGGGTGGCCGCCTGATCGCGGTCTCGTCCAGCGGCCAGGTTATGTCGATCTCGCCGCTGACCGGAAAGCCGCTGGGGGCGCCGATCGAGCTCAAGACGGGGACGTTCGTGCCGCCGGTCGTGGCCGGGCGGACCCTCTACATCCTGACCGACGACGCCCAGCTGATCGCGATTCGCTGAGCCGCCGGCGCATAATCGCACTCAAGCGAGCGCGATTATGCGCTAAGTAATCGCATGGTCGCATTTCCGGCCAACGAAGCGCGTCCGCTTCGCTTCAAAATGCTCTAGTGTCGTGACTTCGAAGTTCGCCTCATTCGACATCAGGCTCTGAGCGAACTTCGGAATTACGACACTAGAACCAATACGTTGCCAGTGTCCTTCGATTCTGAAATTCGTACTACGCGTGATACCGAACGCGTGCGAATTTCAGGATCGGGACCCTAGGGCGTTTCCAGCAAAAGTGGATGCCACTTTTGCGGTTCGGAAACGCGACAAACCAAGGACTTAGAGATCGTTCAGCGTTTCCATGAAACGGTGAACGGCTCTAGGGCGGGAGAGCGGGATGCCCGCCACGGTTGCAATCATCGGTCGGCCCAATGTCGGCAAGTCTACGCTGTTCAACCGCCTGGTCGGCAAGCGCCTGGCGCTGGTCGACGACCGGCCGGGGGTCACGCGCGACCGGCGTGAGGGCGAAGGCCGCCTGGGCGATCTGCGCTTTCGCCTAGTCGACACCGCCGGCTTCGAGGACGAGAGCGGCGAGAGCCTGAGCGCGCGCATGCGCCGCCAGACCGAGGCGGCGATCGCCGAGGCCGACGTCTGCCTGTTCGTGGTGGATGTTCGCGCCGGCATCACGCCGCCGGATGAGGTGCTGACCCAGCTCCTGCGGCGCAGCGATCGCCCCGTGGTGCTGGTCGCCAATAAGGCGGAGGGCGGCGCCGGCGCCGCCGGTGCGATGGAGGGGTTTCGCCTGGGCCTGGGCGAGCCGATCGCGCTGTCGGCCGAGCACGGCGAGGGCCTGGCCGACCTCTACGAGGCCCTGCAGCCCCATGTCGATGCGGCGACGGCGCGCGATGCCGCCGATATCGACGCCGATGCGGCGGCGGACGGGCCGCTCCGCCTCGCCGTCATCGGCCGGCCCAATGTCGGCAAGTCGACCCTGGTCAACCGGCTGATCGGCGAGGACCGCATGCTGACCGGGCCGGAGGCCGGCATCACGCGCGATTCGATCGCGCTGCGCTGGCGCTGGCGGGACCGGCCGATCCAGCTGCACGACACCGCCGGACTGCGCCGCCGCGCCCGCGCGACCGGGGCGCTGGAGCGCCTGTCGGTGGCCGATGCGCTGCGCGCGGTGCGCTTCGCCGAGGTGGTCGTCGTGCTGATGGATGCGACCGCGGCCTTCGAGCGCCAGGACCTCCACATCGCGGCGCTGGCGGCCGAGGAGGGTCGCGCCGTGGTCCTGGCCCTCAACAAGTGGGATCTGATCGAGAATCGCGCCGCCGCCCTGCGCGAGTTCCGCGCGCGGCTGGAGGAGGAGCTGCCCCAGGTGCGCGGCGTCGCCTTGGTGCCGGTCTCGGCGGCGACCGGCTTCGGCACCGAAGCGTTGATGGAGGCGGTGCTGGCGGCCCATGACGTCTGGAACCGCCGCGTACCGACGGCGCGGCTGAACGATTGGCTGCGGGAGATGGTGGAGCGCCACCCGCCGCCCGCGCCGGGCGGCAGGCGGCTGCGCCTGCGCTACATCACCCAAGTCAAGGCGAGACCGCCGACATTCGTGCTGTTCGCGCCGCGCGCGCCGGAGCTGCCGGACGCCTATGCGCGCTATCTGGTCAACGGCCTGCGCGAGGCCTTCGACCTGCCCGGCACGCCGATCCGCCTGACCCTGCGGCGCGGCGCGAACCCCTACGCGCCTCGCTAGGGCGTTTCCATGAAACAGTGAACGGCCCGGGGGCGAAATCGGCGTTCAGCCGAACGCGATTTCGCCCCCGAGCGTTCGCATGGCCGCAGCCATGAGGGGTCGCGGCGATGCCGCTTCGCCCGAAGGGCCTCAGACCATCCGGAATGCCGGCCGATCGGCCTCCCACACCATGTCGTTGGCAAGGTCGACGCGCGGCGTGAAGATCGAAAGGAACGAAAGCGGCGCGCCATCGGCGCCGACGGTACCGTGCACCGCGCCGCGCGGCACGAAGATGAAGTCGCCGGGCGCGACATGACGTACCTCGTCGCCGACCCGGAAATCGCCTTCGCCTTCCAGCACCACCAGGAGTTCCTCATGCGCCGGCTGACGGTGGAGCGCAAGCCGGTCCTTGCCGGCTCGCACCACCCCGGCCATGACTTCCTCGCCCATCGTCAGGCCCCGCACCAACGAGGCGCCGTCCGAACCGGCGGCCGCCGCCATCGATCGCACCGTGTCGCCGAGATTATGGAAGTTGCTCATGTTCCGCTCCTTCGTTAAGTCTCGTCCCCGGTCGCGCATGCCGCGACTGGGGTTTCGTACATACAGTATGTATGTAACATACAGATTGCATGGAAAACCGGAGCCGTCAAGCCCAACGGTCGGCCGAAACGCGCACGGCATTGTTGCGCGCGGCGCGGCGGCTGTTCGCGACGCAGGGTTATGCCGGCACCGCCACGGAGGAGGTGGTGCGGCGGGCGCGCGTGACGCGGGGCGCGCTCTACCATCACTTTCGCGACAAGCGGGATTTGTTCGCCGCCGTCCTCGACGATGAGCAGAAGGCGCTGGCAGCCAGGGCCGCGGAGGCGGCCACCGCACAGGCCGGCCCGTGGCAAGCGATGATCGCCGCCGCCAATGCGTTCCTCGACGGCTGCCTCGACCAGGCGGTGCAGCGGATCGTGCTGATCGACGCGCCTTCCGTCCTGGGGATGGAGCAGTGGCGCGAAGCCGACCAGCGCTATTACCTCGGCAGCATGAAAACGCTGGTCGAGGCCGCGATCGCGCAGGGCGTGATCGAGCAGCAGCCGATCGAGCCTCTCGTCCACATCGTCTTCGGCGCCCTGCACGAAGCGGCGATGCTGATCGCGCGGGCCGAAGACAAGATGGCGGCGCGCAATGCCGTCAGCGGGGTGATCGGGCGGCTGTTCGAGGGCTTGCGCGGCCATGCCGGGCCGGGCGAAGCGATCCGCTCATGAGACCCATCCGCCCGGCGGCAAAAAGCCCCCCGGCGTCGCGCGCCGGGGGGCAGTGACCCCAGGGAGGGGGTTTCACAATACCATCTGGGTCTGGGTGACCACGGCGACCGGCTTGCCGTCCTCGCCGAGGATGGTGGTCTGCCAGACCATCGTGCGCCGGCCGCGATGGACCGGCGTGCATTCCGCACGCACCGTGGTTCCAACGGGCGCGGGCCGCAGAAAGTTCGTCTTGCTCTCGATGGTGGTGGTCCCGGCCGCGCCGTCGGGCAGGTTCAACACCGTCGCCATCGCCCCCACCGTATCCGCCAGCGCCATCGCGGCGCCGCCGTGCAGCACCGCGGGGACCGTGCACAGGTCCGCGCGCACCGCCATCGTGGCGACGACGCGATCGCGGTCCAGCCGGTCCCAGACGACGCCCAACAGGGCGGCGAAGGGCATGATCGTGTCGGCCCCGGGCGGTTGATCGTTCATGGCTATGCTCCTCCGGTATCGACCCGGCACCGACCGTGCCGTCCCTGCGCGCGCCCTTCAATTCCCTCGCAGGTAATCGGCGCCATTCCCCAATGGCATTCCCCGATCTGGGCGCTATCCAACCTCGCGCGCTATAACGTCCGGGACAGCCGCGGAGGATGCGACATGGCGACAGGCTCGGTCGAACGGGTG
>JBDZUN010000247.1:0-5038 GCA_040255145.1 Hyphomicrobiales bacterium
GCTTCGTCGGACCGTACCTGATGGGCTGGCTGAAGCAGGATACCGGCGACTACCGATCCGGCATGGCCGCGCTGGCGGCGAGCCTCGCCGCGTCCGCCGTGCTGACCCTGGTGCTGGGGCGCCGATTGCGACGCCGGGCGGCAGAGGCGAAGCCTGCGGCGGCGTGAATTAGGCAAAGCGCTATCGGCTCGCGCCAAACTGCCGGTCGAACCAGGCAGCGAGCATCGCCCGTTCGTAGCGCCACGAATCGTCGGTGCGGCGGATGTCGGTGCGCTGCAGATATTCCGGATCGGAGACCGCCGCCTCGACTGGCGGGGCCGCCTTGCCGTGATCAGTCAAGACATAGCGCAGCTTGATGCGCGGCCAGTCGACCGGCCGCATCACCCGCAGGCCCGGCGATGTCACATGCCAGGGCTCGGTGCGGCCGGCAAGGTCGATGTCGAGAACCTCGATCGCCAGCGACTGGCCGGCGCGCAGGTGCCGCGCGCCCAGGTCGCGCAGGATTTTCGCGATCGCGTCGAGGGTCGGCGCCCGTGCCGCCTTGCCGAAGCCGCCGCGAAGATCGGAGTCGGTGTAGCCGTCCGGGTGGACGAAGCGGACCGTGACCGGCGCATCAGCCGCCACGCCCACATTGGGCGCCAGCAGCAGGGCCGCCAGCACAGCGTATCGGAACAATCGCAACATGCCGGAAGCTACGGTTACGTTACGCGCTTAGATGCAACTGATTCGCAGATGCGAACCCGAGGGGTGATCAGGCCCGCTCGAACAAAGCGGCGATGCCCTGGCCGCCGCCGATGCACATCGTCTCAAGCCCGTAGCGGCCTTCGCGCCGGCGCAGCTCATGCAGCAGGGTTGCGAGGATGCGCACCCCGGTCGCGCCGATCGGATGGCCGAGCGAGATGCCCGACCCGTTGACGTTCAGCCGGTCGGGGTCGTTCCAGCCCCAGCCCTTGAGCACCGCGAGCACCTGGCAGGCGAACGCCTCGTTCAGCTCCACGAGGTCCATCTGGTCGAACGACAGGCCGGTACGCGCAAACAGCTTCGCCACGGCCGGCACGGGGCCGATGCCCATGGTCGCCGGATGGCAGCCGGCCGCCGCCCAGCCGACCAGATAGCCCATCGGATCAAGCTTCAGCTCGGCCAGCTTGTCCTCGGCGACCACCAGGCACGCCGCCGCGGCGTCGTTCTGCTGGCTGGCATTGCCGGCGGTGACGGTGCCGTCCTTCATGAGCGGGCGCAGCTTGGCGAGCGATTCCACGCTCGCCTCGGACCGCACGCCCTCGTCCCGCGCGAAGACGACCGGATCGGCTTTCTTCTGGGGCACCGCGATCTCGACCACCTCGTCGGCGAAGCGGCCTTCCTGCCACGCGGCCGTCGCACGCCGGTGGCTGCGCACTGCGTATTCGTCGGCCTCCTCGCGCGTGATCTGGTATTCGCGCGCCAGGTTCTCCGCCGTCTCGATCATGCCGGAGATCGGGCCGAAGCGGTCAGCCGGCTGCGAGCGTTCGCGGCCGCGTTCGAGCCGGTCGTAGAACTTGACGCCGCCGGCGCGCGCGCCCCAGCGCATGTCGGTGGTGTAATACTCGACGTTGCTCATACTTTCGGCGCCGCCCGCGATCACCACGTCGGCCGCGCCGGTCTGCACCATCATCGCGGCGGTCGCGATCGCCTGCAGGCCGCTGCCGCAGCGGCGGTCGAGCTGCATGCCCGGCACCTCGATCGGCAGCCCCGCCTCCAACGCCACCCAGCGGCCGATGCACGGCACCTCGCCGCTCGGATAGCCCTGGGCGAAGACCACGTCGTCGACCCGCGCCGGGTCCAGGGCGGCACGGTCGAGTACGGCCTGGACCACGGCCGCGCCCAGCTTCTCCACCGGAACGCCGCGTAAGGATCCGCCGAAGGCGCCGACGCCGGTGCGCAGGGGCGTCACGATGGCCGCTCGTCTCATTCAGACCTCCTTGGGGCTTTTACGTCGGCGATCCTGCCGACCCGGAATCACGTGCGAGGCTAGCACAGGACCGGCCCGATCGGGCGGAACGCACGAAGCCGATGGTCGCCGGTCGGACGACCCCGATCCCGAGCCTATGACGCAGGGCGGGCGCGGCGGCGCGCCCGCCACCAGGCCGCCTGCACCGCGTCGTAGGGTAGCGCCAGGCACTCCTTCAGGCCGTACAGAACCAGCAACCATCGCGGCACATGGGGCCGTTCGGCCGGCATCGCGCGCCATTCGACGCGGTGACCAAGCAGGCGCATCAGCAACGCGCAGCGCGGCAGGTGATAGTTGCTGGAACAGGGGACCACGCGCTCGACATCGTCCCGGCCGCGCAGGATCGCGTCGCAGCGCAAAGCCGAATCGAGCGTGTCGGACGCCGTCGGCTCGACCAGGATGCGGCCGGCCGACACCCCGGCCTCCATCAGCAGGGCGCGGATGACCTCCGCCTCCGTCCGCCCGCCGCCGCCATTGCCGCCGGTCGCGAGGAAGACCGGATCGCGCAGCGACCGCCCGACGGCCAGCGCCCCGGCAACGCGGCGGCGCAACGTGCCGCTGGGGGTGCCGTCGGCATTCACGGTCGCGCCGAACACGATCAGATAGGTCGCCATCCTGCCCCTTCAGTGCTGCCCCGTGTGCCAGGCCGGCGCCTCGCCGCCCACGCATCGGTCACTTGAGGACCATACCGGATTGCATTTTGCGCATTTGCAGGAAACGCTTTGTCCACGGGGCGCGGGGTTATGGGGGGCGCAAGGATGAAATCGCTGATCGTGCTGGCCGACGGCACCGGCAACAGCGCGGCGAAGCTGTTCAAAACCAATGTCTGGCGCCTCTACCAGGCGCTCGACCTGGGCGATCATCCGACTGGGGACCTTTTCCCCGGCGAGGTCGACCAGATCGCTTATTACCACGACGGCGTGGGCACGTCTTCGTTCCGGCCGCTGGCCCTGCTCGGCGGCGCGTTCGGCTGGGGCCTGAAGCGCAACCTGCTCGACCTCTACATGTTCCTCTGCCGCAATTACGAGGAAGGCGACCGCATCCACGCCTTCGGCTTCAGTCGCGGCGCCTTCACCGTCCGGCTGCTGATCGGGATGGTGGCGGACCAGGGCCTGGTCCGATCGGCTTCCGACCGCGACCTCGAATACTATGCCCGCGACGCCTATCGGGCCTATCGTCGCCGTTTTCCCGGACAGGTACGCGGGTTCGGTCTCCGCTGGCAGAAGATGGTGGTGACGGCCCTGCGTGACGGGCGCGACGCCGTCATCCGCGTGTTTCGGCGTATTCATGGGCGAGGCGTCTACCGCAAGCAGCGGAATTGCCCGATCGACACGATCGCCTTCGTCGGCGTGTTCGACACAGTCGCCGCCTATGGCATGCCGATCGCGGAACTGACGCGCGGCATCGACCGCTGGGTCTGGCCGCTGTCGATGCCGAACTATGCGCTGTCGTCCAAAGTGGCGTGCGCGCGTCACGCGCTGTCGCTGGACGATGAGCGCGACGCGTTCCATCCGCTGCTGTGGGACGAGCGCGCCGAACGGGACATGATCGGCGCCGGCACGGTCCGGCCGGATCGGCTTCAGCAAGTGTGGTTTCCCGGTGTCCATTCCGACGTCGGCGGCGGATATCCCGATGACGCGACCGCCACCATCCCGCTCGAATGGATGATCGGCCACGCCGTCAAAGCGGGCCTGCGTTTCCGCCGCGACGCGCTCGGAGCGCTGACGCTGACGCGCAGCACCTCGGGGCCGCTCCACGATTCCCGGCGCGGCCTCGCCGGCTATTACCGCTATCAGCCGCGGCGGCTTACCGCCAACCTCGACCCGCCCACCCCGAGCACGTTGATCATGCGCGACCCCGACCTGGACGGGCGCGGCCTTCTGACCAGCCTCAAGGTGCACGAAAGCGCGATCGAACGCCTGTCATTCGGGACAGAGCACTATGCGCCGATCGTGCTGCCCGACCATTTCGAGGTTGTCGGTACCGATGGCACCATACGGCCGTTTGCGCTGACACCGGCGGCGCCGGTGCCGAACGGCCCAACCAATGTCGATCTGGTCTGGAACGACGTCTGGCGCAAGCGCGTGACCTATTTCGCGACGGTCGCCGTCTCGATCCTGCTCGCGCTGATGCCTCTCCTGCCCGACAGCGACGCCTGCGCCGGGCCGCAATGCCTGTTGTCGCCGGTCATCATGTTCGCGGGCAGCTTCATCCCCGCTGTTGCCGGACCATGGATCGACAGCTTTTCCCGCCATCCGGGCCTGTTCCTGATCGGCCTGATCGCGCTGATCGTGCTGATGCGGCACAGCGCGACACTGCAGAAGCGCATCCACGACCGTATGCGGACGATCTGGCGACCCGCCGACCCGCCCCAATCCAGCCCGGTCTGCCGATTGGACCCATGGATCTATCGTCTACGTCACAATGCCGCATATCTGCGCACGTTGCAGCACCTCAAATGGCGGCTGGTGCCGGGCGTGTTCGGCGCCGGGCTGCTCGGGTTCGGCGTGCTGACCGCAACGCTTTTCGCATTCACCCTCGTCGTGCGGATCGGTGATCTGGCCACGGATCGCTTCGGTTCCGCCTGCATTGCCGCCGATGCACCCGCGCCGGGCGCCGGAACGGACGCGATCCTGCTGTCGGCCAACGCCATCTGCACGCCCACGCCCTGGACCGTGACACAAGGCACGCATTATCGCCTTTCCTTTGCTGTCGTCGAGCCGTGGGCCGACGGCCCACCAGATCTGGATTGGCTGAAACCGGACACGATCGCCACCGACCCCGCCGGATTCGAAACGGATCGCATGCCGTTCTATGCCCGCTTCGCCAGCCTGGTCCTTCGTGTGCCGGACGGCCGCTGGCTGCAGCCGCTGGCGATGATCGGAGCACATCGCTGGTGGAACGGCATGCAGGTCCTGCGGGTGCGGCGCGCCCGCCCCGACGGCAGCCGCTACTTCGCCGAGTTCACCGCGTCGCGCACCGGCCCGCTGTCGTTGAGCGTCAATGATGTGATGATCCCCTGGGCACCGCCGGGCCGGCAGCCCTTCTACA
>JBDZUN010000013.1:0-27886 GCA_040255145.1 Hyphomicrobiales bacterium
GCCCTGGGCGTCCAGCCAGCGCCGCTCGGCCGGACCGGCGTCGCGGTTGGTCAGTTGCACTTCGACATCGCCGCCGAGCACGGTGCCGCCCTGGGCGTCCAGTCCGGCGCGGATTGCCGCGGCGACCGAGCCGACGGCCGCGACCGCGGCGACCCCCAGCGCCAGGCAGGCCAGGAACAGCCCGAGCCGGCCGATGCCGCCGCGCAGGTCGCGCCGCGCGAGCCGCCAGGCGAGCGCCAGATTTACGTGCGCCGAACTCACGCGCGCGCCGCGGCGCCGAGGGCGCGTGGCCCGGCGGCTTCGCCTACCACCCGGCCGTCGGCGATGTGCAGCACCCGGTCGCAGCGTGCGGCGAGCACATCGTCGTGCGTGACCAGGAACAGGGTTGCGCCGTGCCGGGCGAGTGCCTCGAACAAAAGGTCGAGCACCCTGGTCCCGGTCTCACGGTCGAGGTTGCCGGTTGGCTCGTCGGCCAGCAGCAGTGCCGGGCGCGGCGCCACGGCGCGGGCCAGCGCGACGCGCTGCTGCTCGCCGCCCGACAATTGCGCCGGATAGTGGCCGATCCGATCCTGAAGCCCGACAGCCTCCAGTTCCGCCTTCGCCCGCGCGGCCGCGTCCTTATGTCCGGCCAGTTCCAGCGGCACGGCGACGTTCTCCAATGCGGTCATGGTCGGGATCAGGTGGAACGACTGGAACACGATGCCGATTGCCTCGCGCCTCAGGCGCGCCAGCGCGTCTTCGCTGGCCTCGGTGCGGTCGGCGCCGGCCACCCGGACCCGGCCGCCGGTGGCGCGCTCAAGCCCCGCGACGACCATCAGCAGGGTGGACTTGCCCGACCCGGACGGCCCGACCAGGCCGACGGCCTCGCCTGCCGCGACGCGGAGCGAGGCGCCACGCAAGATATCGACCCGCCCTGCTGCGCCGGTCAGGGAAAGGCTTATATCGTCCAGCACGATCATCGGTTCGGGCATCGGTTCGGGTTCGGTCATGGCATCCTGCATTCCGCAATTCCCTTCGCCGCGCCGTGGGCGCCTTTGCGGCCTCGGCGTCCGGCTCGGCGTGCTTCTGCCCTTGCTCCTGTCCGCGGCGCAGCCGGCGGCGGCGGGCGCGCAACGGCCGATCCTGCTCTTGTTCGGCGACAGCCTGACCGCGGGCTACGGCCTGCCCGGCCAGGATACCTTCCCGGCACAGCTCGCGCGCGCCCTGCACCAACGTGGGTTCGATGTCACGGTGCGCAATGCCGGGGTCTCCGGCGATACCACCGCCGGCGGCCGGGCGCGACTGGACTGGAGCGTCGACGAACCCGGCATCCGCGCCGCGATCGTCGAGCTCGGCGCCAACGACGCCCTGCGCGGCCTGCGGCCGGAGGACGCCGAACGCAACCTGGACGCCATCCTCGACGAATTCGGCGAGCGCGGGATCAAGGTGCTGCTGGCCGGCATGCTGGCGCCGCCCAACATGGGCAACGCCTATTTCGACCGCTTCGCCAAGATCTATCCCCGGCTGGCCGAACGGCATGGCCTTCCCCTCTATCCCTTCTTCCTGGACGGGGTCGCCTCCACCCCGGCGCTGAACCAGGCCGACGGCATGCACCCCAACGCCAGGGGCGTCGCGGTGATCGTGCGCCGCATCACGCCGATGGTGGCGAAGCTTCTGGAAAGCGCCGGTATCGCGCCGGCGCGCACCGCCGGCCAGGCGGTATCCAATGACTCGTCCCCGCTTAAACGCTATTAATAGCCGTAACGGCGTCGCCCCGTTCCTACATCACCGGCCATGGACATCTCGATTTCGCTGCCGCCGGAATTGATCGGCCTGATCGAAGCCAAGGTCGCATCGGGCCGCTATGGCTCCCACAGCGACGTGATCCGTGAAGCGCTGCAACTGCTCGACAAGGTCGACCAAAGCAACGTGGAGGCACGCGCCCGGCTCAAACGGGCATGGGACGAGGGGGTGAGCAGCGGCGATGCCGGCCCGCTCGATTTCGCTGCCTTGAGGGAAGCCGTGCGATCCCGGTGCGGCGCGCGTAAGGCGTGAATTGGCGCCCGCGATCCGGCACGCCCGGCGTACGCGCGAAGACTTGATGGATATCTGGCTGACCGTCGCCGAACACGACCTGGCCGCCGCCGATCGGGTTTTCGATCGGATCGAGGCGCGCATCGCGATCCTGAACACGTTTCCCGAAGCCGGCGTGGCGCGCCCCGATATCGCACCCGACGCGAGAATGCTGGTCGAACCGCCGTACCTTATCCTTTATCGCTTGGCGAAAAGGCATTCAGATCGTCCGCGTTCTCCATGGCGCGCGCGATGTCGGCGCGATGCATTTTGCGGAAGGGGCCGAATGAATCGACCGACCGCCTCACGCTTGTCGTCGCCACGATGACCCACGACACCGTCACCGAGGACACCATCGTCGCCCTGGTCGACGCCTTCTACGCCAAGGTGCGGCGCGACCCGACCATCGGGCCGCTGTTCGACCGCGTGATCGGCGACCATTGGGACGCGCACCTGCCCAGGATGTATGCGTTCTGGTCGTCGGTCCTGCTGGGCAGCCGCCGCTATCGCGGCAACCCGATGGCGGTCCATCAGGCGCTTCCCGCCTTTCCGGCCGCGTTCTTCGACGTCTGGCTGGGGCTGTTCGCCGAGACGGCGGGGGAGCTGTTCGTCCCCGCTCTGGCCGACGACATCGCCGGCCGCGCGCGGCGCATTGCCGAAAGCCTCAAGCTCGGTCTCTACTACCGCCCGGCAGAGGCGGATTCGGTACGCTCCGGACCCGCCTGAACCGGGGGGAGGAGAGGCGCATGGCCAGCACGGCGGTCGGTGTGATCGAGCTTTTGTACGAGGCGTTCCGCACTCGCGACATCCCGAAGATCATGGGCCTGGTCCGCGGCGACATCCAGATCCGCCAGACCGGCCTTCTCCCCTGGGGCGGCCAGTATGACGGTCTGATGGGCCTCCAGGGCTTTTTCGCAAAGCTGACCCAGGCGATCACGTCCGAGGTGACGATAGAACGCATGATCGACGCCGGCGACCGCGTGGTGGTGGTCGGCCGCACGCACGGCACGGTCAACGCCAACGGCGCGCCCTTCGACATTGCCGTCGTGCATGTCTGGACCCTGCATGAGGGCCGCGCCGCAGCCTTCGAGGCCTATATCGACACCCCCGCCATGCTTGAGGCCCTCGATAAACCCAAGGGGTGAGGCTGGCCCAGGGAAAGGCGGCTTGAAGGGCGAGCCGGGGCCCAGAGCGTGCTGAGATTAGGTTGACCGCTTACACTCGGATGTCATCCCTCCAGCGGCCGTCCGGAACCAGCGCTTTGCGCCGGCCCCGGAGCCTTGACCGCCTCCGCCCGCGGAAGCGGGGATCCAGTAAACTTCGACCGCAGAGAATATCCACTGAATCAGCCGCTTACTCGATCGCGGCTCGCGCTTGGCTCCGCCAGCTTGGCCGGGATGACAATAAAGGATGTGATGCCACCTGATCCCAAATCTCTTTAGCACTTCCGATCGTTATCAGATGGAGAACAGGCCACTCACAACTGGAGTGCGGCCCTCGCGCGTTCCGCGCATCGCCCCTTGGCGCACAACCCCAGCATCCCGGTCTGGAAAAGGCGGCCTTCGTGTGCCACCGTGAAGGCTGGGCTAACCTGAGGTTTGCCAAGGAAGGTTTGTCATGAGCCAAGTCGCCGACCACACCATCGCGGCGAAGAGGAACACCGCTTCGCCGGCCTATGTCCCGCCGCTTCAGCGCACCGAAGGCCAGCCGCCGCCGATCGCGGCCAATGGCGGCCTGTCCTACATGTCGTTCGACCGGGACGGCGACGCGGGTACCGCCAAGGCGCTCGCCGACGCGCTCGCCCAGATCGCGGAGGGCGAGGGCCGGCGCGTCATCGACATGATCGACCATGCGCCGCCCGGCCCGATCGAAACCCGCTGGGGCCTCGGCTTCCGCGACTACGACGCGTGCGTGGCCCATATCCGCGCGAACGGCATGACGGCCCCTGACGGCGGCGTGGCGCTGCCGCTGCACTACACCGTCTATGAGCGGCCGACCTATTCCGTCGTTCCGTCCAACGCGCTGTGGCGCGACCCCGTGCGCGCCGACGTCGCGGCGATCCTGCGCCAGAACGAAAAGGACAACCTGCGCCGCGACCTCTATTTCCCGCAGGTGCTGCGCGACGCGCGGCGCATCGGCGAATACTATCCCGGCCTCTCGCCCGACAGCCCCGAATGCATGGACAAGCTCGGCGTTTCGCTGGCGCACCTCGAGTCGAAATGCACGAACTTCTACGATTCGGCGGAGGTGGAGCGCGTCTTCTACCCGGAGATCGAGAAGCTCCTGCTCGAATTCTTCCCCGGCGCGACCGACGCGCTGGTCTACAACCACGACGTCTTCGACAAGGACTATGCCGGCGACCGCACGGAGGACCAGGCCGCCAAGAATCCTGGCGTCCAGTCGCGCTATGCCGACATCGTCCACAACGACCTGAACGACAATAGCGGCCGGGTGCGCTGCCGGGAGTTGCTGACCCGGAACCTGCGCAATTTCGGGCGGCCGCAGCACTGCACGGAGGCCGAGGCCGACCGGAAGATGGCGCGGCGCTTCGTGTCGATCAATCTCGCCAAGCCGATGGAGACGATCGAGCAGTTCCCGTTCGTGCTGTGCGCCTGGCCGTCCTTCGCCGACCAGCCCTACATCACCAACTATCGCATCTATGACGACCGCGTCGGCGAGACCACGCGCTTTACCTACCGGCCCGACCACGAGTGGTACTGGTTCCCCCGGCAGACGCCGACCGAGGTCTCGATGCTCAAGTGCTACGACTCGGTGGCCGATGGCTCGGTCTCGCGCTGGTCGTTCCACACCGCCTCTGTCGATCCGACCGCGCCCGCCGACGCCCGCTGCCGCAAGAACGTCGTCGTCCGATCCTTTGTCTTCTTCTAGGCGGATGGGCGCTGCGCCGATGGACCAGCATTTCGACCCTGCGGCGTCGGCCGCGAACCTCGATCCCTATGCCGGGCTGGCGCAACTGCGCCGCGACGACCCGGTGCATTGGAGCGCGGGTCTCAAGGGCTGGGTGCTGACGCGCTACGACGACGTGCGCGCGATGCTGGGCCAGCCGCTGGTCTTCTCCAGCGCCAAGATGCAGTCCTTCGTCGCCGGCTTCCACGGTGACGGCGCACAGCAGCAGGCGGTGCGGGCGCTTGGCGAGGGACTGCACAAATGGGCCGTGTTCGCCGACCCGCCCTATCACACCAAGCTGCGCCCGGTGCTGAGCCGCGCCTTCCTGTCCGCGATCCCGGGCATGGAGCCGACAGTGCGCGCCATCGTCGACCGGCTGCTCGACGGGCTGGCGGGCCGCGCCGGGTTCGACGTGGTGGCCGATTTCTCGGCGCCGCTGCCGACGCGGGTGATCCTGACCCTGTTCGGGCTGCCGCTCTCGGATGCGGGGCGGATCACCGAATGGTCGGAGGACCTGGCCGCCTTCGTCGGCGGTGCCAAGCTGATCCCCGACAAGTACGCGCGCGCGACGCGCAGCCTGACCGCTTTGCGCGACTACCTGCGCGCGGCCGTGGCCGACCGGCGCACCCGGCCGGGCGACGACATGATCTCGCGCCTGATCGCGGAGGGCGACGCGGCCGAGGACCCGTTCACCGAGGATGAGTACATCCAGACGTGCACATTGCTGATCTTTGCCGGTCATGAAACCACGCGGGACCTGATTGGCACCGGGGTATGGAGCCTGTTGCGGAACCCGGCGCAAATGGCGGTTTTGCGCGCCGATCCGGCGCTGGCCGGCCCCGCGGTCGAGGAATTGTTGCGCTTTGACAACCCGGTCGGCGCCATCGTTCGCGTCGCTCTTGACGATGTCGAAATCGCTGGAAAAACAATCAAAAAAGGCCAGCGCGTGTTCGGCATGCTGCACGCCGCCAACCGCGATCCCACCCGCTACGACGACCCCGATCGGCTGGAATTGGCGCGCCGGCCCAAGGGCAGCCTGTCGTTCGGCGCCGGCATCCATCTGTGCGTCGGTGCGCCGCTCGCCCGGCTCGAGGCGCGCATCGCCATCCCGGCGCTGCTCGCGCGGTTTCCCGATCTGGCGCTGGCCGAAGGCGCGCCGGCGCGGCGCGACAATTACGTGGTGCGCGGCCTGATCTCGGTGCCGGTGCGGACCGGCGCGCCGGCGGCCTGACCCGCCGAAATCATGGGCTGGCACCGCGCCTGCGCGACAAGCGATCTGACCGAAAACGCGATGCGGACCTTCTGGGTCGACGGCACGGACGTGCTGATCGTGCGCGGGCGTGACGGCTTCTACGCCTTCCCGCCCCTCTGCCCGCACGAGGAGGCCGAGCTTGAATTCGGCGCCTGCGATGGGGAACGGCTGATCTGCATGCAGCACCTCTGGCAGTGGGAGCTTCAGACCGGCGCGCCCGCCGGACCGGCCGAGGTCGCGCTCACGCCCTATCCGACGCGGGTGGAGGGTGACGAGGTCCAGGTGCTGATCGACGATTGATTGTCTGTTCCCGAATCGTTCCGATTCTCTGTAGCCAGCCGCGACGGGGCACTCTATAGATATTGGGTTTGCGCCCACGCGCCGCCCGATATCTGGAGTCCTGGCCGAGCGAACCATGCGCTTCATCCACTGCGCCGACATCCACCTCGACAGCCCGTTCGTCGGCCTGGCCGCCCGGCCCGACGCGCCGCGCGACACGCTGCGGGACGCGACCCGGCGCGCTTTCTCCGCCCTGGTCGATCACGCCCTGCGCGAGCAGGTCGATTTCGTTGTGATCGCCGGCGACCTCTATGACGGCAAGTGGAAGGACTATACGACCGGCCTGTTTTTCGTCGCCGAGATGGGCCGGCTCGCCCGCGCCGGCATTCCGGCCTTCGTATTGCACGGCAACCACGACGCCGAAAGCCAGCTCACCAAAAGGCTGACCCTGCCCGACAACGTGCGCGTGTTCGGCGCGCGCAAGCCGGAGACGTTCACGCTCGATGGGCTCGACGTCGCGCTGCACGGACAAAGCTTCGCCACACGCGCGGTGACTGACAACCTGGCCGCCGACTACCCGCAGCCGGTTCCGGGCGCCTTCAACATCGGCGTCCTGCACACGGCGATGGAGGGCGCGGCCGAGCACGCACCCTATGCGCCGTGCCGCCTGGCCGAGTTGACGGCGCGCGGCTACGACTATTGGGCGCTGGGTCATGTCCACGCGCGCGCCGTGCTGAGCCGGCATCCCCATGTCGTGTTCCCCGGCAACCTGCAGGGCCGCAGCATCCGTGAGACCGGGCCGAAGGGCTTCGACGTCGTCACGGTGACGGACGGGCGGGTCGCGGACGTGCGCCCGATCGCTGTCGATACCGTGCGCTGGGCGCGGATCGAGGTCGACATCGCCGGTGCGAAGGATTTCGAGGCGGCGCTGGCCCTGGTCCGCCCGGAAATCGGCGCGGCAATCGACGCGGCGGACGGACGCGTACCCGCTTTGCGCCTGATCCTGCGCGGCCGGACGCCGGCCCATGACACGTTGAAGGCCGAACCCGAACTGCTGCACAGCGAATGCTTGGCTGTGGCCCTGTCCGCGTCGGACGCGGTTTGGATCGAGAAGGTCGTGACCGATACCACGCCGCCGGAGATGCCGGAGCACTCGGCCGCGAACGGCGACGCGGTCGGCGCCCTGTTCGCGACCATCGACGGCCTGATCGCGGACAATGACGCCCTGACCGACCTGCGCGTCAGCCTGGCCGACCTGGTCGGCCGGCTACCCGCCGATCTGCGCCGGACCATGCTGACGGAGCAGGGGGCGCTGGATCCCTCCCTGCTGTCGGAGGTGCTGGACGAGGCGCGCGCGCTGATCGGCCGGCAGGTCCACGACGGCGAGGCCGCGCAATGAGGATCGAACGGCTGATGCTCGAGCGGTTCGGCCGGTTCTCGGACGCCGCGATCGACCTGAGCGGCGCGGATGTCCGCCTGCACGTGCTGCTGGGCGACAACGAGGCCGGTAAATCGACCACCCTGCATGCGATCGGCGATTTGCTGTTCGGCATCGACGTGCGCACACCCTATGCCTTCCAGCACAATTACGATGCCCTGCGCATCGCCGCCGAAATCCGTGCTGCCGACGGCCGCAGGCTCCTGTTCCGCCGACTCAAGCGGGCCAAGAACACACTGCGCGACCTGGACGATCAGGTACTGCCGGACACCGCACTGGCTCCGTTCCTGGGCGGTGCCGGCCGTCCGGTATTCGACGGGCTGTTCGGGCTGAACCAGCAGGCGCTGCGCGACGGCGGTCAGGACATGCTGGACGCGCAGGGCGATTTGGGCCGCATGCTGTTTGAGGCCGGCAGCCATGTACGCGGCCTGAGCGCCGCGCGCAAGGCATTGGAGGAGGAGGCCGATCGCCTGTTCCGGCCAAGCGCCCAGAAGCGCGTCTTCAACCAGGCGTTGGGCGCCTACCAGGAGGCGCGCAAGCGAGTCGATGAGCTGATCGTGCGCGCCGAGGATTGGGAGCGGAATGCCGCCGCGCTGGACGAGGCGGAGGCTGAATGGGCGGAAATCCGGGCCCGGCGCGAGACGATCGGGCGCGAGCGCGCGCGGGCGAATCGGATTCGGCAGTTGCTGCCCCATATCGCTGCCCTGCGCGGCGCCGAAGCCGCGTTGGCGGATCTGACCGATGCGCCGGACATGCCGGCCGACGCCGAATCGCGCTTCAACGACGCGGTGCTGCGGCTGCGGCTCGCCGCCGATTCGCTGGAGCGCGCCGATGCGGCTGCGGAGGCGGCGCGGGCCGAGATCGAATCCGTTACGGTCCCGTTCGCGCTGCTGGATCGCGCCCCCGAGATCCGCCGATCGGGCGAGATGCTGGGTCGTTCGCGCGATCAGAACGTCGACTTGCCCAAGCGGAAGACGGAATGCGCGGAAACGGTCAAGCGCTTGGGCGATCTGTGCCGCCGGCTCGGCCTCGACCTGACTGTCGAGCAGCTTGTCGTCGCCATACCGACCGATACGGCGACGGCAGATCTGCGCCAGCGCATCAGCGCCCACGCAGCGATCGAGCAGGCGGTGCGAGACGCGGCCAGGCAGCGTGACGAGGCTGCGCTGGAAGCGGCGCAGGCAGCCCAGGTGCTGGCCGCTGTACCCGCGCCTTCCGATATGGCCGGGTTGCGCGCTACGCTCGACGCTGTCAAGGCGCACGGCGACCTCGGCGCGCGCCATACCGGACTGGTCCAGGCTCACGATGCGGTGCGGACCAGGCTCGACACCCGCGTCGCCGCATTGCCCCTGTGGCCGGGCAACGGGCGGGACCTAGCCGCCGCACCGGTGCCGGACGGCGCAACCGTCGCGCGCTTTGCCAAGATACTGGCCGACGCTGAGTTACGCCTGTCCCGCGCCGAGGAGCGGCGGGCAGAGGCACAGGCAGCGATCCACGACGCCGACCGCGCGCTGGCGCGGCTGGAGAGTGAGGGCACCGTGCCGACGGCGGAGGCGCTGGCCGAGGCCCGGGCGCTCCGCGCGCAGGGCTGGGCCCTGGTACGGCGTCGTTACATCGCCGGTGAGGCGGTGGGGAAGGATGAGATCGCCGGCTACGCGCCGCCCGATGGGCTAGTCGCCGCCTATGAGCGCAGTGTGGCCGAGGCCGACGCCCTGGCCGATTCGCATGCCCGTGAGGCCAAGCGGGTCGAACGCCATGCGCACCTGACCGGCGACCGTGCCGCCGCGGCGCGGCAATCGGAGGCCGCGACGGTTGAGGCCGAAGCGGCTGCCGGGACGCTGACCGCGATCGAGGAGGAATGGCGCGCCGCCTGGACGCCGGCCGGCATTGCGCCGCTTCCCCCGCGTGAGATGGAGGGTTGGCTGGCCGAACGCGCGCGCATTATGGAGGAGGGGGAGCGTCTTGCGACCTTGACTGGGGAGCGGGACGCCTGTGCCGCGCTGATTGCCCAGTCGCATGTGGCGCTACGCGCCGGTTTGCCGTCCGATGATGGCGTCGGCGGCGACGCGCCGCTGGCGGCGCTGCTGCGCCGGGCGGAAGCGATCCTGGATGAAGCCGTGGGCCTTGCGGCGACGCGCGGCCGGCTGGTCACCCGGCACGACGAACGCGCCGATGCTGCGGCGCGGGCGGCGGCCGCGCTGGCCCGGGCGGAGGCGGCACGGGATAAATGGAATGCCGATTGGAGCGGCGCGCTGGCCGCGGCGGGGCTGCCGGCGACGTGGACCCCGGCGGCTGTCGGCGCGGCGTTGGATTTATGGCAGGAGGTGCGGCGCGCGGCCGACACGCTGGGGCAACTGACCCATCGGATCGAAGCGATGGAGAGTGACCAGGCCGACTTCGCCGCGCTGGTGCGCCGGGTCGTATCCGAGGTCGCGCCGGACCTGGCCGACGTGGTGCCGACCGACGCGGCGCCGCGGCTGGCCGAACGGCTGAAGGAAGCCGAGGCCGCGGCCCGGCGCCGGATCGCGGCAGGCGAGCGGCTGGAGGCCGCGCGGGCGGAGGAGGCGGAGGCGCGGGTGGCGCACGAGGCGGCGAACCGCGCGCTCGAAATGCTGCGCGGCCTGGCGTGCTGCCAAAGCGACGAGGGTATCGTGCCCGCGATCCGCAATGCCGCGCGCAAGGCCGAGCTGGCCAGGGAGGTGGAAGGCTTGCGCACGACGATTGTCCAGAACGCCGACGGGCTGTCGCTGGCCGAGGCGCTTGCCGAGGCCGACGCGGCGGACCCCGAGGCGGTGCGCGCCGCCGTCAACCGGCTGGACGAAGAAGACACTGCGCTGCTCGACCGGACGCGCGCGGTGAGTGAGCGGTTGGCCGCGTGCAAGGCGGCGCAGGCCGACATGGCGCGCGGGCACGGCGCCGCCGATGCGGCCCAGGACATGGCCGACGCCGAGGCCGCCCTGGCCGAATGCGCCCGGCGCTGGATGGTGCTGAAAAGTGCCGCCCTGCTGCTCGGCCAGGGCATTGACGGCTTCCGTCAGGCGCAGCAGGGTCCCCTGGTCACCCGCGCCGGCGAATTGTTCGGGCTCTTGACGCGCGGCAGCTTCGCCGGCCTCACCGTCGATTATGACGAGCGCGACCGGCCCATCCTGCTCGGCCGGCGGCCCGACGGCGCGCGCCTCGGCGTCGAGGCGATGAGCGAGGGCGCGCGCGATCAGCTGTTCCTGGCGTTGCGGCTGGCGGCGGTCGAGCTTTATGTCGGCGCCGCGGAGCCGTTGCCGTTCATCGCCGACGACCTGTTCGTCAATTTCGATGAAGGCCGCGCCGGCGCCGGGATCGAGGCGCTGATCGCGCTGGGCGCGGCGACCCAGGTGGTCCTGTTCACCCACCACGCGCATATCGCCGAACTGGCCACTGCCAAGGGCGGCGCCGGCGTCGTAGCGGTCCAGCGCATCGCGGCCTGACGCGCCGACCTCAGGCCGGGCGCCGCGGCGTGCCGCCCGGTTCGGCGCAGTCTGTGCCTTCCGGGCAGTTTTCGGTCTCGATCTGTACCGTTGCGTGGTGCAGGCCGAATCGCTCGCCCAGCATCCGGGTGACGGCGCGCAGCACCGGTGCCGGGCTGGCGCCGCCGCGCACGCGGACATGCAGGGTCGCCAGCGACCGCTCCGGCGTCAGCGACCAGACATGGACGTGGTGGACGTCGTGCACGTCGGGGTGGGCGTCCGCCACCGCTTCGCGGATGTGGCCGACGTCGAAGCCTTCCGGCGTGCCCTCGAGCAGGATGTGCGCGGCCTGGCGCACCACCGCCCATGCGCTGCGCAGTACCAGCAGGGCGACCAGCACCGACAGCAGCGGGTCGATCGGTGTCCAGCCGGTGGCCAGGATCACCACGGCGGCGGCGATAGCGGCGACCGAGCCGAGCAGGTCACCCAGGACGTGGGCGGCAGCGCCGCGCATGTTGAGGTCGTCCCGGTCGCCCGACCGCAACAGCGCGAACGCGGCGATGTTCGACAGAAGGCCGAGGCAGGCGACGACCAACATCGGTCCGGCCAGCACCGGCATCGGCGTGAAGAGACGCTGGGCCGCCTCGAACCCGATCCACCCGACGATGGCGAACAGCGTCAAGCCGTTGACCAGGGCCGCCAGCACCGAAAGCCGATGATAGCCGAACGAACGCCGCCCGTCCGATGGCCGCCCGCCGATGCGTAGCGCCGCCAGTGCCATGGACAGGGCCGCCGCGTCGGTCAGCATGTGGCCGGCATCGGCCAGCAGGGTCAGCGAGCCGGACAGGAAGCCGGCGACGACCTCGGCGGCCATGAAGCTGACGGTCAGGCCGAGCGCCCAGGCAATCCGGCGCGCGTTGCCGCCGCCGTGGTGGTGGGCGTGTTCCGAATGGTCGTGCATCATCGGCACCCGAGCGGTTTCGACGTCGCGGCGGGGTGGTACGGCACCGTGCGCCGCCATGATTCCTGAACATGACCCGACCGCAAAGATGTATAGGGGCGCGCGTTTTGCGCAATCCTGCGGCGTCCGCAGCCGGGGTACGGTGGCGTGGCGCCGCATGTGCAACCGTCGCTCTATCGCCGCTGGCATGCGTGCCGTAGAAGACAGGTATTCGGTGGATGCTGGGCGTTTCGTCGGGAACCCGCAATCTCGCCACAATCTTGGCGTTTGAAGGCTCTGCCGAATTGGAAATCATTCGCACTGTCGAGGATCGGACCGTGACATCGACCATCGCCGGCCGGACCGGACCCGAGTGAGCACCGTCGGCCCGCCGCCGGCCCGGCGATCGTCCGGCCGCCGCATCGTCTGGATCGCTATCGCCGTCGCCGTGATCGGCGCCATCGTATTCGCGATTGTCAAGCCGCACCCGTCCCAGGACGCGATGAACCGTCGCGCGCGCCACGGCGCACCCGATCAGGCCATGCCGGTCGCCGCCATCCGGGCGCAGACCGGCGATATGCCGATCGTGCTGCAGGGCTTAGGCACCGTGACGCCGCTCGCCACTGTAACGGTCCGCACACAGATCGCGGGACAACTGATCAAGCTCGGCTTCAAGGAAGGCCAGGAGGTCAAGGAGGGCGATTTCCTGGCCCAGATCGACCCTCGCCCCTACGATCTGCAATTGCAGGAGGCGGAGGCCAAGCTGGCCCAGGACATGGCGCAGCTGACCAACGCGCAGGTGGACGCCACGCGCTATCGGACGCTGGTGGAGCAGGATTCGATCGCACGCCAGCAACTCGACACCCAGGACGCGCTCGTCCGCCAGTACCAGGGCACGGTCAAGGCCGACCAGGCCGCGATCAATACCGCCAAGCTTAACCTGATCTATTGCCGCATCACCGCGCCAGTCAGCGGCCGCGTCGGCCTGCGCCAGGTCGACGCCGGCAACTATGTCCAGACCAGCGATCCCAACGGCCTGGTCGTCATTACGCAGATGAAGCCGATCAGCGTAATCTTCACCTTGCCGGAGGACGACACGCGCAAAGTGCGCGACCGCATGCACCAGGGCGTGACGCTGCCGGTCACGGCCTATGACCGCAGCGGCAAGACCGAACTCGCCCAGGGCACTCTGGCAACCGTCGACAACCAGGTCGACATCAGCACCGGCACGGTGAAGCTGCGCGCGGACTTCCCCAATCTGGACGAGGCGCTGTTCCCCAACCAGTTCGTCAATGCCGCCCTCCTGGTCGATACATTGCACGGCGTCACCGTGGTGCCGAGCTCCGCGATCCAGCGCGGCAGCCTCGGCACCTACGTCTATGTGGTCAAGCCGGACAATACCGTGACCGCGCGCAAGGTGACGCTGGGGCCGAGCCAGGGTGAGCGCATCGTCGTCATGGCGGGCGTCGCGCCGGGCGACACGGTGGTGACCGACGGGGCCGACAAGTTGCGCGAGGGCGCCAAGGTGCGCCTGACGCCGGAAGCGGGCGCGACGACTGCGGCGCCAGCGGCGGGCACGACGGGCGCGGCGCCTGCGACCACTGCGGCGGACCGGACGGCGACGCCGGCGCAGACGGCGACGCCCGCTGGCCGCCACAACCGGCGGCGGGGCGGGTCCTGATGGCCGGCCGCGCGACGCGCCGGGCCACGACCGAGCCCCGCGCGCGGCGCCGCTGAGGCCGGGCCGGAGCCCCAGCGAACCATGAACCCATCACGGCCCTTCGTCCTGCGCCCGGTCGCGACCTCGCTCCTGATGGTCGCGATCCTGCTGGCCGGGTTCATCGCGTTCCGCTTCCTGCCGATCGCGGCGCTGCCCGAGGTCGACTATCCGACCATCCAGGTCATCACCCTCTATCCGGGCGCGAGTCCGGAAGTGACCAATTCCTCGATCACCTCGCCGCTCGAACGGCAGTTCGGCGAGATGCCGAGCCTCGACCAGATGACGTCGACAAGCTCCGCCGGCGCCTCGGTCATCACCCTGCAATTCGACCTCACCTTGCCGCTCGACGTTGCCGAGCAGGAGGTGCAGGCGGCGATCAACGCGTCCGGCAACCTGCTGCCCTCCGACCTGCCGGCGCCGCCGATCTACGCCAAGGTCAATCCGGCCGACGCGCCGATCATGACGCTGGCCGTCACCTCGGCGACGACACCGCTGCCGCAGGTCCACGACCTGGTCGATACGCGCGTTGCGCAGAAAATCTCGCAATTGTCCGGCGTCGGACTGGTCAGCATCGCCGGCGGCCAGCGCCCGGCGGTGCGCGTGCAGGCCGACCCGCGCGCACTGGCGGCCAAGGGCCTCAATATCGACGACCTACGCTCGACCCTCAACAACGCCAACGTCAACAGCCCGAAGGGCACGTTCGACGGCCCGACGCGGTCCTATTCGATCAATGCCAACGATCAGCTGACCGACGCCGACCAGTACCGCGATCTGGTCATCGCCTATCGCGATGGGGCGCCGGTCCGCCTCTCCGACGTGGCGACGGTGGTGGACGGGGCCGAGAACACTTCGCTCGCGGCGTGGAAGGACGCGGTGCCCGCCGTGATCCTGAACGTGCAGCGCCAGCCCGGCGCCAACGTCATCGCGGTGGTCGACAGCATCAAGGCGCAGCTGCCCAAGTTGCGCGCGTCGCTGCCGCCCTCGATGCAATTGTCGGTGCTGACCGACCGGACCACCACGATCCGCGCCTCGGTTCACGACGTGGAATTCGAGCTTTCGCTCGCCGTCGGCCTGGTCGTGCTGGTCATCTTCCTGTTTCTGCGCAACCTGCCCGCGACGATCATTCCCAGCCTGTCGGTGCCGTTGTCGCTGATCGGTACCTTTGCCGCGATGTACCTGGCCGGCTTCAGCATCAACAACCTGTCGCTGATGGCACTGACCATCGCCACCGGCTTCGTCGTCGACGACGCGATCGTGATGATCGAGAACATCGCGCGCTACATCGAAATGGGTGATCCACCGCTCGAAGCCGCACTGAAGGGCTCGCGCCAGATCGGCTTCACCATCGTCTCGCTGACGGTCTCGCTGGTCGCGGTGCTGATCCCGCTCCTGTTCATGGGCGAGGTGGTCGGCCGCCTGTTCCGTGAATTCGCGATCACCCTGACCGTGACCATTCTAATTTCGGCCGCGGTGTCGCTGACCCTGGTGCCGATGCTGTGCGCCAAGATCCTGCGGCCGAGCCCGGAGGCCGGCGGCGGCGAGCCGGTGCGGCCGCGTTTCGACTGGTTCGGGCCGCTGATCGCGGGCTACGACCGCGCACTTTGTTGGGTGCTGGACCGCCAGGGCGCCACACTGCTGGTGGCGCTGGCGACCGTGGCGGTGACCGTCCTGCTCTATGTCGTGGTGCCCAAGGGCTTTTTCCCGGTGCAGGATACCGGCCTGATCCAGGGCATCTCGGAGGCGCCGCCGACGATTTCGTTCGCGGCGATGTCCGAACGCCAGCAGCGTCTGGCCGGTATCGTGCTCCAGGATCCGGCGGTCGTGAGCCTGTCGTCCTTCATCGGCGTGGACGGCACCAACACGACGCTGAATTCCGGACGGATCCTGATCAACCTGAAGCCGCAGGGCCAGCGCGACGCCGACATCCGCACGATCATGCGCCGGCTGCGCCACGCGACGCGCGATCTGCCGGGCATCCGGCTCTACATGCAGCCGGTCCAGGACCTGACCATCGACGCGACCGTCAGCCGGACCCAGTACCAGTTCACGATGGAGGCGGCCGATCCCGACCTGCTGCACACCTGGACGCCCAAGCTGGTCGAGAAGCTGAACAGCCTGCCGATATTCGAGGACGTGGCCAGCAATATCGAGGCCGGCGGCCTCGCCGCCTATATCGAGATCGACCGCGACACCGCCGCGCGCTTCGGCATTACGCCGGCGACCGTCGACAACGCGCTCTACGACGCGTTCGGCCAGCGCATCGTGTCGACCATCTTCACCCAGTCCAACCAGTACCGGGTCATCCTGGAGGCGGACCCGAGCTTCCAGGAATCGCTCGCTTCCCTCGGCGCGATCTATCTGCCGTCGTCGAGCGGCGGCCAGGTGCCCCTGAGCGCGATCGTCACCGTGCACGAGCGGTCGGCGCCGCTCCTGATCAGCCATCTCGGCCAGTTCCCGGCCGCGACCGTCTCGTTCAACCTGGCCAAGGGCGCCTCCCTCGGCGCGGCGGTCGAGGCCGTCAAGCAGGCCGAAGCCGAGATCGGGGTGCCCCATAGCATCTTCATCGCGTTCCAAGGCAGCGCGCTGGCCTTTCAGGCGGCTTTGAGCAACGAATTGCTGCTGATCCTCGCCGCGATCGTCACGGTCTACATCGTGCTGGGCGTGCTCTATGAGAGCTTCATCCACCCGATCACGATCCTGTCGACACTGCCCTCCGCCGGGCTTGGCGCGCTGCTCGCGCTGATCGTGGTCGGCGCCGAGCTCGACATCATCGCCATCATCGGCATCGTGCTCCTGATCGGCATCGTCAAGAAGAACGCGATTATGATGATCGACTTCGCGCTCCAGGCGGAGCGCGAGGAGGGCAAGCCGCCGCGCGAGGCGATTCACCAGGCCTGCCTGCTCAGGTTCCGGCCGATCCTGATGACCACCTTCGCCGCGATGTTCGGGGCGCTGCCGCTGATGCTCGGCACCGGCACCGGCTCGGAGCTACGCCACCCGCTCGGGCTGACCATCGTCGGCGGCCTCCTGGTCAGCCAGGTGCTGACCCTGTTCACCACGCCGGTGATCTACCTCGCCTTCGACCGGCTGGCGCGCCGGCTGGGGCGTCGCGTCAATGCGCCGGTCGCCGCTGCCGCTTCGTTCGAGCCCGACCGGGGCGCCGCGCCGTGAACATCTCGGCGCCATTCATCGCGCGGCCGGTCGCGACGACGCTGCTGACCCTCGGCATCGCCCTGGCTGGCGCGGTCGCCTTCTTCCTGCTGCCGGTGTCGCCGCTGCCGCAGGTCGATTTCCCGACCATCATGGTGCAGGCCAACCTTCCGGGCGCGAGCCCCGAGACGGTCGCGACCAGCGTTGCCACGCCGCTCGAACGCCATCTCGGCCAGATCGCCGGCGTGACCGAGATGACCTCGCAAAGCTCGGTCGGTTCGACCCGCATCGTGCTGCAGTTCGACTTGAGCCGGAACATCGACGGCGCCGCGCGCGACGTCCAGGCCGCGATCAACGCGGCACGCGCCGACCTGCCGGCGTCGCTGCGCTCGAATCCGACCTATCGCAAGGTCAATCCGGCCGACGCGCCGATCATGATCCTGTCGCTGACCTCCGACACGCTGACGCTGGGCCAGATCTACGATTCCGCGTCGAACGTGCTCGAGCAGAAGCTGTCGCAGGTCGCCGGGATTGGCCAGGTGACGCTGGGCGGTTCGTCGCTGCCGGCGGTGCGGGTCGAGCTCAATCCCTACGCGCTGTTCCACTACGGCATCGGGCTCGAAGATGTGCGCGCCGCCATCGCGGCGACCAACGCCAACTCACCGAAGGGCCATATCGACGTCGGCGACCGGCGCTATCAGCTCTACACCAACGACCAGGCCAGCCAAGCCGCCCAATATCAGTCGCTGATCGTCGCCTATCGCGACGGCGCGCCGGTGCGGCTGTCGGATGTCGCCGAGGTCGAGAATTCGGTCGAGGACGTCCACAACCGGGGCATCGCCGACGGCAAGCCGGCCGTCCTGGTCATCCTGTTCCGCCAGCCCGGCGCCAACATCATCGACACCGTGGACGGCGTGAAGGCGCTGCTGCCGCAGCTCAACGCCTCGATGCCAAGCGACATCAAGGTCCAGGTCGCGAGCGACCGGACGGTCACGATCCGCGCCTCGCTGCACGACATCGAGCACACGTTGATGCTGTCGACGGTGCTGGTCGTGCTGGTCGTGTTCCTGTTCCTGCGCAGCGCGCGCGCCACCCTGATCCCCAGCGTCGCGGTGCCGGTCTCGCTGCTCGGCACGTTCGGGGTCATGTATCTGCTGGGCTTCAGCCTGGACAACCTGTCGCTGATGGCGCTGACCGTCGCGACCGGCTTCGTCGTCGACGACGCCGTGGTCGTCCTGGAGAACGTCGCGCGGCATATGGAAAACGGCATGCCGCGCATGCAGGCGGCGCTGGTCGGTGCGCGCGAGGTCGGCTTCACCGTCCTGTCCATGAGCCTGTCGCTGGTCGCGGTGTTCCTGCCGCTCCTGCTGATGGCCGGCATGGTCGGCCGCCTGTTCAGCGAGTTCGCGATCACCCTGTCGATCGCGATCCTGGTGTCGCTGGTCGTTTCGCTGACCACGACGCCGCTGATGTGCTCGCGGGTGCTGGCGCAGCGCGCGCCGACACGCCACGGCCGGTTCTACCGCGCCAGCGAGTGGGCGTTCGAGCGCCTGCTCGAAGGCTATCGCAGCTCGTTGACCTGGGCGCTCGGCCATGCGCCGCTGATCCTGCTGGTCTTCTTCGCGACCATCGTGCTCAACGTCTATCTGTTCGTCGTCGTACCGAAGGGCTTCTTCCCGCAGCAGGATACCGGCCGCCTGACCGCGCGCCTGCATACCGACGACACCATCTCGTTCCAGGCGCTGAGCGACAAGCTCGCGCAATTCATGGAGATCCTGCGCAAGGATCCGGCAGTGGACAGCGCGGTGGGCTTTTCTGGGGGCGGCCGCTCCGGCGCGTCCGTCTATCTGGCGTTGAAACCCAAGTCGGAGCGTGAGTCGCTCGACCGGATCATGATGCGCATGCGCCGCGAGCTGTCGCACGTTCCCGGCGCGCAGCTCTACCTGCAGCCGGTCCAGGACATCCGGGTGGGTGGCCGGCAGAGCAACGCGACCTATCAGTACACGTTGCAAGGCGACAATCTGGACGACCTGCGATCCTGGACCGGCAAGCTGGTCGCCGCCCTGCAGGGCGCGCCGGCGCTGGTCGACGTCAACTCGGACCTGGAGGCAGGCGGACTCGAGGCCAACCTGGTGGTTGACCGCGACACGGCGTCCCGGCTCGGCCTCAGCATGAGCCAGATCAACAACACGCTTTACGACGCCTTCGGACAGCGCCAAGTCTCGGTGATCTACAGCACGCTGAACCAGTACCACGTGGTGATGGAGGTCGCGCCCCAATACCGTCAGGAGCCCGGCGTGCTGGACACCATGTATGTCGGCACCGGGGCCGGCGCGGTCAGCGGCACGGCAGGCACCGCCGGGGTGACGTCGAGTGCCTTGTCTGCCCCCGCGACGGGCGGGCAGGCCAGCAGCGCGACCTCCTCGACCTCGGCGGGCGAGGACGTGGTGCGTAACGAGCGCGCCAACCAGCTCGGCAATACCGGGCGCGGGGGCATCTCGACCGGCTCCGCCGTCAGCACCAGCCGGCAAACGATGATCCCGCTCTCGGCGTTCAGCCGCTACGAGATCGGCACGACCCCCATCTCGGTCAATCACGAGGGGCTGTTTGCCGCCAGCACCATCTCGTTCAACCTGGCACCCGGGAGGTCGCTGGGCGACGCCTCGGCCGAGATCGAGCGCGCGGCCGACGAAATCCACATGCCGGAATCGATCCAGGGTGGGTTTGCCGGCACCGCCGAGCTGTTCCAGCAGGCGCTGAGCAACCAGCCGCTCCTGATCGGCGCGGCGCTCCTGACCATCTACATCGTGCTGGGCATGCTCTACGAGAGCACCATCCATCCCATCACGATCCTGTCGACGCTGCCGCCGGCCGGCATCGGCGCGGTACTGGCGCTTCTGCTGTTCAACACCGAGTTCACGCTGATCGCGCTGATCGGGGTCTTCCTCTTGATCGGCATCGTCAAGAAGAACGCCATCATGATGATCGACTTCGCCCTGGCGGCCGAGCGGGAGCAGCGCCTGACCCCGCACGACGCCATCCTCCAGGCCTGCCTGCTGCGGTTCCGCCCGATTCTGATGACCACCTTCGCCGCCCTGTTCGGCGCGCTGCCGCTCGCCGTCGGGACGGGCGAGGGGGCGGAGCTGCGCCAGCCGCTGGGTATCTCGATCATCGGTGGACTGATCGTCAGCCAGCTGCTGACGCTCTACACCACGCCCGTGATCTACCTGTATCTCGACCGGCTGCGCAACCGCGTGCTGGCCTGGCGGGCGCGCCGCCACGGCGGCGCCCTTTCGGAGCACCGCGCATGAACGCCACGGCAATCCCAGGCCGCCGCCGCGCGGCGCATGGGCGGATCGTGCTGCTGGCCGGCTTGCTGTGCCTTGGGGGGTGCAAGATGGGCCCCGACTACGTGCGTCCCAGTGCGCCGACGCCGCCGGCATTTAAGGAGCTGGCGGGATGGAAGCCCGCCAACCCGCAGAACGCGGCCAGCGGCGAGGCATGGTGGACGATCTATGACGACCCGACGCTCGATGGGCTGATGAAGCAGATCGACGTGTCGAACCAGACGCTCAAGGCCAACGAGGCGGCGGTGCGCCAGGCCCGGGCGGCTTTGCGCGAGGCGCGCTCCGGTCTGTTCCCGACGTTGTCGATCAATGGCGGCGTGCGCGGCGTCCCCGCCGGGAGCGGCAGCCGCGGCGGTTCCTCGGGCGATAGCAGCAGCAGCACGGGCGGCAGCGGGGCGGCGTTGTCGAACATCCGGGCGCAGTACAATCTCTCGGCGGAAGCGGATTGGGAGCTCGATCTCTGGGGCCGCATCCGCCGCGGGATCGAGAGTGAGGCGGCGACCGCCCAGGCGACGGAGGGCGACCTAGCCGCGGCCCGCCTGTCGGTCCAGACGCAGCTCGCCACCGCCTATTTCTCGCTCCGCGCGAGCGACGCGCAACGCCGCATCCTTGACGACGCGGCCAACGCTTATCGCGAATCGCTGCGCATCACGCGCAACCAGTACCGTGTCGGCATCGTGGCGCGCGGCGACGTGGCGCAGGCGCAGACCCAGTTGCTGCAGACCGAGGCGCAGGCGGTCGCGGTCGGCGTCAATCGCGCCCAATTCGAGCATGCAATCGCCGTCCTGATCGGCAAGCCGCCGGCGGAATTCAGCCTGGCGTCTGCTGCGATGCCGCGTGCGGTGCCTGTCGTGCCGACAGGGTTGCCTTCGACCCTGCTGGAGCGGCGACCCGACATAGCGGCGGCGGAACGCCGCATGGCCGCCGCCAATGCCGACATCGGCGTCGCCGCGGCCGCCTATTATCCCGACATCTCGCTGTCCGCCTCGTTCGGCGTCGCCAGCACCGCGATCGGCAACCTGTTCGAGGCGGTCAATCGTGGTGCGTCCGCCGCCGCCAGCCTGACCGAGCTTCTGTTCGACGCCGGTGCGCGCAAGGCGCGGACGGATCAGGCGCGGGCGGCCTACGACCAGACGTTGGCCGTCTACCGCGAGACGGTGCTGACCGGCTTCCAGCAGGTCGAGGATCAACTGTCGGCACTGCGCTTCCTGCAGGATCAGGCGCGGATTCAGGCGCGGGCGGTAGCCGCGGCGCGCGAAGCGGAGCGGCTGGAGATGAACCAGTACCGCGCCGGCACTGTAGCCTATACCAGCGTGGTCACCGCGCAGCAGACCGCATTGAACAATACCCAGACCGAGCTCAGCATCCTGGAAAGCCGGCTTTTGGCCAGCGTCAACCTCGTCACCGGCCTGGGCGGCGGCTGGTCGCAATCCGACATCGGGATCGCGTCGAAACAGGAGGCACCGGAATGAGCGAAACGCTGGCGCGCGCCTGGCTCGACACCTATACGCGCGGCGATCTCGACGCCTGCATGGCGTTCTACGCCGACGACGCGATCTTTGAGGACCCGATCTTCGGCGAGCGCGTCGATGGCAAGGCGGCCCTGCGCGCTGCCTTCGCCCAGTTCTTCTTCACCGGCGTCACCAAGCTGCGCTTCCTGCGCTGGAGCGGCGGCCATCAGGGTGGCGCGGCCGAATGGGAATGGACTGCCGATTGGGGGCCGGGCCGCACCTTTCTCGGCTTCGACGCCTCGAATCGGCGCTTCGTCGTGCGTGGGGTATCGGCGCTGGACCTGCGCGACGGCGAGATCCATCGCCAGGCGGATTACTGGGATGCGCGCGGCGCGCTCATCCAACTCGGCGTGCTGCCCGCGCGGACAGGCTGACCCAGGCGGCTTCCGGCGCCGTTATTCTGCGGCGCGGATCGCCGGCGCCGCCTGCTCGCCCGCCGGCCCAATTGGCCGCGCCGCATCCAGCGGCACGCCGTTCGCGGCCAGAAGCCCGCGCAGGTCGAGCAGCGGCGGGAAGATTTCGTTGTTCCAGTCGGCGCCATGGGCATCGTGCGCCGCCTGTTCCAGTTCGACGATCCAGCGGTCCTCGGCGAAGATGCGGTTGGTGAACCAGACGATCGCCGGCCAGAACAGCTCGATCAGGCCGGGCACCGGCGGTTTCTGCACCGACAGCAGGCCGAAGGTGCGATTGCGCCGCTGCTCCGCGTCGGTCGGCACATAGGCGATCCACAGGTCCATGACCTTGGGTTCGCCCGGCGCCGCGATCCACAGCTTCTGATAGGGGTATTGCAGGCGGATGGTCATGACCTCGCGGTCGTCGTCCTGCCCGCCCTTGCGTCTCTTGGCGAAGATGCCGGCCTCGCCCCACGACTGCTTGCCAGCGGTGCGTGCGAAGGAATAGTCGATCTCCAGCCAGTCTTCGCCGATGCGCCGGCCGAGATAGCGCGGGCGGATCATGCCCATGTTGCGGCGATGCAGGAACTGATGGTTCATATCCATCAGATTCTCGTGCATGAAGCTGTAGTGGCACGCGATCTCGCGGCCGAAATAGCGGGTCTTGTAGGCCTTGTCGGCGGCCGAGCCGAGGTCGGGCAGCGGCGCGTCGGCGGCCTTGGCCTTGTCCCCCGGCCAGACCAGGACGACGCCGTCCTTCTCGACACAGGGAAAGGCGCGCACGCCGTTCGGTTTCTCAACGCAGCCGAGATAAGGCACGTCGGTACACTTGCCGGTGCGGTCATAGCGCCAGCCATGATAGCCGCACTTCAGGCCGTCGCCGTCGATCACGCCGTTACGCAGCGGTACCTGGCGGTGGGCGCAGCGATCCTCCAGCGCGAAGACCGTGCCGCCGTCCTTCGGCCGCACCAACACGATCGGCGTGTCCGCGAAGCGGACGCCGAGCGGCTTGCCCGCCTTCACTTCCTTCGACCAGGCGAGGGGATACCAGTGGTCCGGGTGGAGGCCGATGCGTCGCAAATCCTGGGTCGCGGCTGCGCCGGCCTGCCTTATTCCCTCCGAACGGACCGACATGCACATCCTCCCCGTGGCCCGGCTCCGCCGGGCTGTCGCGCAGCGCATGCTAGGGGAATCGGCGGCCGAACGCCAATTGCGAGCATGTGGCGGAACAATCCGCCTCAGCCGGACAGGCTGTCGCGATAGACGTCGTCATCGGCCGCGACGATCCGCCAGACGCGTGCAATTGGCGCGCCCGCCGGGTCGATCTCAGCCAGCCGGAGACCGGCCACGCCGGTCGTGGCGGCGGCCAGGATTGTTCCTTCCTTGTACGGCAGCGTCGAGCGTGCGACGCGCCAGTCGCCGGTCGCGGCATCGACCCGGCCGAGCGATATCTCGCAGTCGACCAGGTCCTGGCGTGTGGCGAGGCATGATGTCGCAGCCATCCGCGAGACCAAGCCGTCGGTGCCGTGCAGCGGTGCCGCCCGGCCGCGCGCGAACATGAAATCCGTCCCGACGCGCACCAGGAACGCATCGCGCCCGGTCTCGTCGTCGGCCAAGCGCAGGCCCCAGCAGGGGGCGGCCGGTGGTTGTTCGCGAATCCAGGTCTCGCGGTAGCGCGCCTCCGTCCCGTCCTCGCGCAAGATCGCGCCGGCCAGGCGGATGCGCGCCCGGTCGGCGACGCCGTCGTGGGGTTGGAAATCGACCACGCGATGCCATTCGGCGATATCGCCCTGCACGATCAGACTGCCGGCGAAGCCGTGCTGGCGCGCCATCCAGTCGAGGTGGATGTTGTCCAGCTGGCGCAGGAAATGGATTCCGGCGAAGTCCGGCCGCCCCGGCGGCTGGCGCAGGTCGGCGAACAGGCGCGGTGCCTGAAGCCAGAAGACCGTCATGTCCCGTTCGCGTCGGCGCCAGCGCCGCCGGTACATGGTCCTGCGCCATAATCCCTGCAGCTCGTCGGCGGTCGGCATGGCGAATTCTTTCCGCTGTTCTTTTGCGCCAGCCGTCAATCATAACGGCCTCTGCTTGCCAGCCGATTATCGCGCGGCTCGCCTTCGTCCACCGTTCCGTGTGCGCTGCCATTTCTGTCGCAGCGTGGGGCGTTGACCGGTGTGCCGTCCTGACGTCAGTTTGCGCCATGTCCGGCACCGATGCGGGGAACAAGCGCCGCTCCCCTGTCCGCCCGCCCGCAGGCACGGCGGGATGACGGCCCTTCTTCGCCTGATCGAAGCGATCCACCTGATCGCGTGCGTGCTGGCCTTCGGCGGCTATGTCTTTGCCGTCCTGGTGCTGCCGCGCTTTTTCGCGCGGGAGACGTCGGCGGTGGCCGTGCTGCGCGGTGGCGGTCCGGTGGCATTGAGGCGTTGGAGCGCATGGATCGCCTTGGCCAGCGCGGTGCTGTGGTTCCTCTGCCAGACAGCCAACATGAGCGGCCTGCCGTTTATGCAATCGCTGTGGCCGTCGATCTTGCGCACCGTGCTGACGCAGACCGGGTTCGGGCATCTGTGGATCGCGCGCCTGGTGCTCGCGGCGCTGCTGTGCCTGTTGACCGTCGGCCGCGAACGGGGCGGCGGCCGCGCCGGCGCGCCGCTCGGGCTGGTGCTGTCGGGCGCGCTGCTGGCCAGCCTGGCCGGCGCCGGCCACGCCGCCGCCGCGTCCATCGAGCGTTCGGCCCAGATGGCGATCTATGGTGCGCACCTTCTGGCGGCCGGCGCCTGGATCGGCGCGCTGCCGGCGCTCGCCTTGCTGGCGCGGCGCGCGGCGCACGGGGAGCCGGCGTGGCGCGACCTCTCGCTCGCCGCGACCGAACGGTTTTCCATGCTCGGGCTGATCGCGGTGATCACGCTGTTCGTGACCGGGATGGTCAATGCCGGGCGCTGGCTCGGCCCCGTCACGCGGATCGCCGACACCGAATATGGCCGGCTGCTGATCGCTAAGCTGGCCCTGTTCGTCGCGATGCTGGCGTTGGCTGCCTATAACAGCTTCTGGCTGACCGCCAAGCTGGACCGTGCGGAGGCCGGCGCCGCGCGCAAGCTGGGTCGCTGCATCGCGATCGAATTCGGCATCGGTATTGTGATCCTGATCCTCGCGGCGTCGCTGGCGACTGCGCCGCCCGGCGCCGCAATCGCGCACCCGCAGGCTCAGGCGTGCACGGCGGCCTTGTCGGGGGCCACGGTCTGCAGCACGCTGAAGCCCTCGAATTCCGGATGGCCGAGCGTCAGCGGCTTGTTGGTGCCGGCGTCGCGATGGGCGATGCGGAAGGCTTCCGAGCGTGTCCAGGCCTCGAACGCCGCTTCCGACTCCCAGATCGTGTGCGAGGCATAGAGAACGTATTCCTCGCGCGCCGGCCCCTTCAGCAGGTGGAATTCGATGAAGCCCGGCACCGTGCCGAGCTGGCTGTCGCGGCCGAGCCAGCGCGCCTCGAACGCCGTCTCCTCGCCGTGCTTCACCTTGAAACGGTTCATCGCGATGAACATCCGATCCTCCCCGGCTCAGGCCTTGGCGGCGACAACGATGATCTCGACCTTGTAGCCCGGCGCGGCCAGGCGCGATTCGCCGGTCGCCCGCGCCGGCGCGTGGCCGGGTGCGACCCAGGCGTCCCACACCCCGTTCATCGCCGTATAGTCGGCCATGTCGGCAAGCCAGACGGTCGCGGATAGGATTCTCGTCTTATCGCTGCCGGCCTGGGCCAGCAGCCGGTCGATCACCGCCAGCACTTGGCGCGTCTGCTCGGCCACCGGGGCGTCGGGCGTGCCGACCTGCCCGGCCAGATAGATCGTGTCGCCGTGGACGACGGCCTGGCTCATGCGCGCGCCGCTCTCGTGGCGGGTGATGGTCATCGAATCCTCCGATGTCGGAACGTTGAGGTCACGGTGGTATCAACGAAACCGCGCCGGCGAAAGCGCCGTCACCACCGCGACGTCGATGGCGGGCGGCGGATCGTCGCCGACGATCAGCGCGGCTGCCAGCGCCGACAAGGCCGGCGAGGTCTGAATGCCGTAGCCGCCCTGTCCGGCCAGCCAGAAGAAGCCGGGGGCCGCCGGATCGAAGCCGGCCACCGGCGTCCGGTCGGGCGCGAAGGTGCGCAGGCCGGCCCAGCTCCGTTCGACGCGCGTAACTTCCACCGTCGTCGCGTCCTGGAAGCGCGCCAGCCCCTCGGCCAGCACCATGTCGTCGACATAGGCGTCGTGGGGCTCGACCGGGTCCTCATCGGCCGGCGACACCCACAACCGCCCGGCCTCCGGCTTGGCGTACCAGTGTTCAGCCACGTCGGCGACGAGCGGCCAGTCCGCGATGTCATAGCCCACGGGCGGAGGCAGCACCGCCATGCTGCGGCGCATCGGCTGCAGGCCGACCGGCGTGACCCCGGCCAGCCCGGCGATCACGTCGGCCCAGGCGCCGGCGGCGTTGACCACCACCTGCGCGGCGAAGACTCCAGTGCCGGTCTCGACGCGCCAGCCGCCGTTCGTCCTCTTGAGGCCGCGCACCTCCGCATTGGTCACAATCCCGACGCCGCCCCGCCGTGCCTTGCCCAGCCAGCCCTGGTGCAAGGCGGCGACGTCGATGTCCTGGGCGTCGGGCTCGAACGCCGCAGCGATCAGGCGGTCACGCCGCAGGATCGGGCAGCGCGCCAGCGCCTGGTCGATGGTCTGCGGCTGCAAGCCGTCCGCCTCCGCCAGCAGCGTGTCGTAGGCGTCCTGCGAGCCCGGTCCGGCCACGAACAGCGCGCCGCGCGGCGACAGCACCGGACGTTCGCACACATTGGCCGGCGGGCTGCGTAGATAGGCACCGCTCGCCCGTGTCAGGGCGCGGATCGGCCCATTGCCGTAATTCTGCAGGAACAGGGCGGCGGAACGGCCGGTGGTGTGATAGCCAGGCTGGTCCTCGCGCTCCAGCAGCACGACGCGGCGCCCGCCTGCGAGCATGGCGGCGACGCCGGTGCCGGCGATGCCGGCGCCGATGACGACGATGTCGGTTTCGCGAATCTCGGAAGTCATGATCTACACCCTAGCGCCGCGCACGGCCCGCACAAAGGCGCGGGCGTCATGATCGGCATTGCGTTCGATCACCCGGTGTCGCCGCGTGACCGACCCTTTCGGCCTGCTTAGGATAGGAACCGGGCGCGATCACCGCCGGCTATCTGGGAGTGCTGTATGAAATTCGGCGTGTTCATACCTAACGGCAGCAACGGCTACATCCCGTCCCGCAACAGCCCGCAATACCTGCCGAGTTTCGCGCACAACAAAGCGATCACCCTGGAGGCGGAACGCCAGGGCCTCGATTTCGTGCTGTCCATGATGAAGCACCAGGGCTTCGGCGGCGCGACCGGCTATTGGGACGCCTGCCTCGAATCATTCACGCTGATGGCGTCGCTCGCTGCCGTCACGTCGCGGATCGA
>JBDZUN010000248.1:0-4980 GCA_040255145.1 Hyphomicrobiales bacterium
GGCGGCCGATCCCCGCAACCCGGCGGCGGCCAGCACGTCGCGCAGGCGCACGCCGGTCCACAGGGCATTGCCGACCGCCCCGGCGGTGAAGGCCGGCCCCGCGGCCGAGCGCCGGCAGAAGGCGGCCGCGCCGTTGGTCGCGCATTCCAGCAGCAGCGGGCGGGTCACGACCGGAAAAGAGGCCGGAACCGCGCCGGCTTCGAGGCTGACGCGGCGCGCGACCAGCCCGTCGACCGAAAGCGTCCAGGCCCGGCGCATGTCCAGGCCGGCTGGCGGATCGCCCTGGAAGAAATGTACGGGCACCGGAGTGATGGCAGCATCGAGCCGATGCAACGGCGTTTCGACCCGCAGCGGTGAATCGTTCAGGAGGATCAGGCCGTCGGGCCGATCCGCGTCCCAGCGCCGGCCGACCAAGCGGAGCATCGCCTTCGCGGTCGGGTCCGGCCAGAACAGCGCGGGCGAGGCGGCGACCGCGGCGCCTAACAGGGCAAAGCCCCCGCCGACCAGGAAGTCCCGCCGCGCCAGAACGGATTCGGCGACCGCCCCGATCGGCGTGCGACGCAGGCGATCGCCCACGTCAGTGGTGTTCGGAATACGTTCCCTGCGCACTGTCCGCCCTTCCGGAGGCCCACCCCATCCGGCCTCTTTCCGGGCCGCTTGTCACCGACGCGCACTGTAGTTTCAACCGAACGCGGGCCGCGACGCAACCCCAAGCCATTTGATGCAAATGATGGAAATTCGCGGCGACGACGCCCGCCGATCCGGACGGCCCTTGGGTTTCATAACAGCACGCCGCGCAGGAACAGGAACGCGATGCTGAAATAGATCACCAAGCCGGTGACATCGACCAGGGTCGCGACCAGCGGCGCCGAGGCACTGGCGGGGTCGAGGCCGATGCGCTGCAACCCGAACGGCAACATCGAGCCCGCCACCGAGCCGAACGTCACGATACCGATCAGGCTGGCGCCGACGGTGAACGCCAGCAGCAGCCAGTGCGGCCCGTAATCGTACAGGCCGGTGTGCTGCCAGATCGCGATGCGCGCGATGCCGATTGCGCCGAGAATGGCCCCGAGGCAGATCCCGGTCGGCATTTCGCGCAGGGCGACGCGCCACCAGTCGCGCAGCCGGACATCCCGCAGCGCCAGCGCCCGGATCAAAAGCGAAGTCGCCTGCGAGCCGGAATTGCCGCCGGAGCTCATGATCAGCGGGATGAACAGCGATAGCACGAGCGCCTTTTCAAGCTCGTGCTCGTAGAACTGCATGGCGCTCGCGGTCAGCATCTCGCCCAGGAACAGCACGCTGAGCCAGCCGGCGCGCTTGCGCAGCATCTGGGTGAAGCCGAGCTCCATATACGGCTCGTCGAATGCACCGACGCCGCCGAATTTGTGCACGTCCTCGGTCGTCTCGGCGATGATAGCGTCGATCACGTCGTCGACGGTGACGATGCCCAGGACGTGCCCGGCGACATCGACCACCGGCACCGCCAGTAGGTTATATTTCGAGATCAGGCGCGCGACATCCTCGCGGTCGGTCGTGGGCGTTACTGAAATCGGCTTGCGCTTCGACGCGGCCGACAGGATCGGGGCGGACAGCTCGCCGCTGATCAGCCGGCGCAGCGGCACTGCGCTGAGCAGGGTCCGGCGCTCCTTGTCCAACACATAGATGGCATAGACCGTCTCGCGCGTGCGCTCGACGATGCGGATGTGGTCGAGTGTCTGCTTGATCGTCCAGTCCGACGGCACGCTGACGAATTCGGTGGTCATAAGGCTGCCGGCCGTGTTCTCCGAATAGGTCAGCAGGTGGTCGAGCGCCGAACGCGTCTCGGCGTCGAGCAGCGCGCGCAACTCATCGCGCGCCGGAGCATCCATCTGCCGGAACACCTCCGCCAGCCGGTCGGCCGACATCGCCGCGAGCATCGCGACCACCTGGTCTTCGGGCAGCGCCTCGATCAATTCCGCCGACGCGTCAAGCTCCGGCTGGTCGAGCACCTCGATCGCCCGGTCGGCCGGCAGGTTGGCCAGCACCTGCGCCGCTGTCCGCGGCTCCTGCTCGTTCAGAAGCTCCGCAATGTCCGCGACATGCGTGTGCGCCAGCGCGGCAGCGAAGGCGGCCGGATTCGATTCGGCTTCAGGAGCGATACGGGTCTCTTCCATGGCTCACCTGCTGATCCGCCGTCGGCCGGCGGGCGGTGAGCCGATCGAACGATCAGGCCCCGGCAGCCGGCAACGGCGGGAAGCGTCTACTGTGACTGTCGCTGGACATGCCAATCTTGATCTCGCGACGGCGTCGGGAATGCGACATCCGTCCCGGCACGATCAATCGCGTCCCGCGCCGCACGTCAACAGAAAAGCGACGGGCCCGCGAATTCCACGGCGGGCTGCGCGATCCGGGGCTGTCAGCGGCGGCGACCTTTCTTGGCGAACGGTCGAATTGTCGCACCGCGCCTCCCCTCCTTTCAGTGTTCGTATCTGTATACGAGTGCAAAGGGGATACGGATCGTGTCCCAACGGCAGAGGTTCGTCATGTATATGTTGAAGTATGACGTCGACTTTACTCGGCGTCATTTTATGGAGAGCGTTGCAAAGGGCGCGATCGGCGCCGGCGTGCTCATGCCGCTGTGGGACGCCATCGGAAAGACTGGATCGGTCGAAGCTGCTTATCCTGAACAACTGTTGTCGATCGACAAGTACACCAAGGGCAAGCTGAAGGCGGGCGAGGTGCTCGACGCCAGTAATGTCGACCTGGCCAAGGACCTGCTGACGCCGATCGACTACATGGAGATCAAGCAGGAAGGCCGCGTCGTCGACCTGATCGAGACGCCGACCGACATCAACAAGCTCAACCCCGTCCCGTTCCTCGAAGCGACCGACAAGCATCGCGGCAAGGCGATGCTCGACGAAAAGGGCAACGTCCGGATCAAGGGCACGACCGATCCGTGGATCGGCGGCATTCCGTTCCCCGATCCGAAGACCGCGCAGGAAATTATCTGCTGCCACGCGCTGAGCTGGGGCCGGCACGACGCGCTCGGCTACGCCATCAGCGAGGACGAGGTCGGCGCCGACGGCAACACCAACTACCACTACAACATCTACTGGGCCGAGGTGCAGGCGACCAGCCGCATCATGCTCCCGCCGGTGCCGTACATGGACCCGACCAAGACCCGCTACAACACGGCGCTCTATACCGCGCCGACCGACGTGGCCGGCACGTCCTACCTGTCGGTCTGGAACTACGACCAGACGCAGTTCCCGGACTTCCACGGGTTCATCCCGGCGTTCAAGCGCATCCGGCGCTTCCCGACCAACCAGCGGTTCGAGCCGATGGCGCCGGGCAGCACCGCCTATCTGTCGGACGCCTGGATGGTCGGCGATCCCTACATGACCTGGGGTAACTTCAAAGTCCTGAAGAAGCAGCCGATGCTGCTCGGCCCGGTCGGCAACTGGGCCAGCCAGGACCCCAACTACTTTCTGCCCAGATGCGGCGGCAAGAGCGGCAAGAAGTACATTCGCTATCGCTTTTCGCTGGTGCCGGAGACCTTCGTCGTCCAGCTCGAGCCCACCTCCTATCCGCGTTCGCCGTACAGCAAGAAATGGATCTACTTCGACGCGCGCACGCTGACCCCGATGTGCCAGATCATGTTCGACCGCCGCGGCCAGATGTGGAAGCAGTGGGAGAACGTCTACGACACGATGGATGACGGCAAGGGCAACGCCGTCAACGACAAGGCCACCGGCAAGCCGGTGTGGAGCTGGATCGCGCTGCACTGTCACGACATCCAGAGCGGCGCCAATGGCAACTGGCAGGCCACCAAGCAGATCGAGGGCGGCTACAAGACCCAATATGACGAGCAGGGCCTGTATAACCAGTTCTGCACGATGGAAGCCATCCAGATGCTGGGTGCCTGACGCCTCCGGCACCCCGCAGGCGGGCGGTCGGGCCGGTGATCCGCTCTCCCTGACCGCGTCGGCGATCCCGGCTGCCTCGCATGCGCCCTCCGGGGCGCGGCCGTCCCCCATCGGTCGCGCCCCGGTTTTGTCTCTGCCTGCGGCGCCCGCCGGCCTAGGGGAACAGCGGCTGCTGGTCCAGGCCGGCGGTCTCGGCGAAGCCGAGCATCAGGTTCATGTTCTGCACGCCCTGGCCGCTGCCGCCCTTGACCAGGTTGTCGAGCACCGAGACGACGATGGCCCGGCCCGGCCGACGATCGGCCGCCACGCCGATCAGACACAGGTTGGAGCCGCGGACGTGCCGGGTGGCCGGCGTCTGGCCGAACGGCAGAACGCGGACGAACGGCTCGCCGGCAAAGCGTTCGACCAGCACAGCCTGCAGCGCGCGCGCGTCGCGCCCGTCGGTCGTTTCAACATAGCTCGTCGTCAGCATGCCGCGGTTCATCGGCATGAGATGGGGCGTGAAGGTCGGCGTGACCGGCCGGCCGGCCGCGATCGACAGGACCATGTCGAGTTCGGCCATGTGGCGATGATGACCGACGCCGTAGGCATGCACCGCCTCGGCGACCTCGGCATAGAGGCTGCCTTCCTTCAGCGCGCGGCCCGCGCCGCTGACCCCCGACTTGGCGTCGATCACGATGCGGTCGGGATCGACCGCGCCGGCCTCCACCAGCGGCGTGAGCGGCAGCAGCGCGCAGGTCGGATAACAGCCGGGACAGGCCACGAGCCGGGTCGAACGCACGGCGTCGCGCGCGAATTCCGTCAGCCCGTACACCGCGTCGTCCTGGCGCGCCGGCGCCCGATGTGGCTGTCCGTACCACTGCGCATAGGCATCGGGCGTGAGCCGGAAGTCGGCGGACACGTCGACGAGCGGCAGCGGCTCGGGCTGCGGCGCGCGTAGGTCGATCATCCGGTCGCCGACCTGCACGGCGACGTCGGGCCGATCCTGCCGATGGGCGAACAGGTCCACGACGTCGACGCGGATCTCGTCGCGGTCGGGGGTGCGCCGGTGGTAGAGCACCCACGCATCGAGCGC
>JBDZUN010000014.1:0-14448 GCA_040255145.1 Hyphomicrobiales bacterium
ACGCAATTGTTCTCGCAACAAGTCACGAATCTGTGCATCATCAAAATAAACTATTAGACCGTTATGAAATACTAGGTCAAAACTGTCATCCAGATAGGGCGTGTGGAAAGCATCTACAATCTCAAATTTACAAGTTGATTTGGGATGATTGATGTGTGCTTGCTGTATAACATAGGGAGAGAAGTCACCGGCTGTAGCATGAATCCCTTGGTTCGCGAGATATACGCTGTCAAGACCACTTCCGCATCCCAATTCCAGAGAGCTTCTTACACGTCCAAATAAATGGTATAAAAATAATCCAGCGCGCGGTACACCATAAATATAGTTCAGTAAATGTTTTTCCCATAACCCATCCCATGTTGAATCGCGTTGGAGTGTTTGCGAGAAATGATCGGTAATCACGACAAATCTCCCGGATAATTGGTTCGCAGTTCGCTCAGATTGAGATAGCTATTTTCACGTTAGCGTGGTAGGGTAGTGATCGGAGTCAGCCTAATCGGAGTGTAGTCGCGCTGATGTTGCCCCGAATATTTTTCCAGCGACGAGTGGTTGGGTTGTCCCTGTTGGGCAGGATGAGCGCCGGCTCGAGGTGCAATGCTAATTGATTCCCTCGAGATCGGTCATGCGCTGCCCAAAGGAAGAAGTACCGGCGCGTTCCAGTATTTGCGACGGCGTTAGGCTTTCCGCGCCCATAGCGTGCGTTAGCTCAATGAGTTGGGCGTAGGCGCCGGTCGAAGAGGGCTCTTCGGGATTGTCCGCGGCGCCAGGATGAAACAGAACGGTAATCATTCCCCCAATTCGGGAAAGATGAGTGATTATCCGTTGTGCCGTCCTGAACTGGCCGTCCAGACGAAGCGAGTTATCCGCAATGAGCAACGGCACTTCGATAAGAGATAGGCCTCGCCTGGTGGCGCTGTCAAAGGGCCGAAATGGTCCGGCGATCCCGTTTCGAAATGACAGCTTCGAAACCCAGCCACTGCTTTCATCCAATTGGATGCCCTGCGCCTGCAAAAACCGTGGACTCGTGAGGAAGTTAAATCGGAGATAGTGCGCACGCCCCGCGATGGCCGTCCGACCGGTCAGAGCGGTGAGCTGCGCTTGCTGCGCCGCGAATGTTTCCGCGTTCTCGAACGTGTCGTAGTTATAGTGCAAGCCAAGTTCCCAACCGGGCGGCAAAGACTCCGCCAGCTTCTTGATCCAACGAGGATGATCGCGTGCTCCAAAGCGGCCATTATTTCCGTTGAGAATGTAGCAGATCGAGCGAAAGCCATACCGGCTTTCCAATGCAATCATGTCAAGAAGGTTTTCGAGGTAGAATCGTCCCGGCGACGTGGCATTCTGTGCGATTGCGCGCAGGCGCCGCCCGGCTTCCGCTAAATTCCCACTCGTCATTGCGCGCCCAGCGCGGAACAGACGAACGGCTTGAGTGAGCCAATCGTGGCCGCCAAGAATGTCGCAATCGTGCGACAACAGGACTGTCAGCTTTGCCCGCCCATCCGGGAGCGCAAGCGCCGGCAATTTACCGCTGCGCAGTGCATAGAGTGCGTCCAACAGGACGGCCAGCGCTTCGTTCACGGCGGGAACAGCGTATACTCCTGCCTTAAATCGTAGCGTCTCGTGCAAGGGCAACCGGCCGTGTTCATCGCGTATGTCAATGCTACGATCTTCTTTGCCTGATAATAGCTCGACGAGATTCGGCCAAAGCGCCCATGCCGGCATGAGGGTTCCGGAGTGATGCCGCCACCACAAAGACGCGCCGTCTCCCGGATATGGCTTCCAGTCCGATGCCGGTGGCGGTACCGGATTCCACATGGTTAGGTGTGTGCCCGAAAACGGGATTCGTTGCGGAATGATGAGCTTGCCCGTAACTGGCGGATCCATTGGAATGGCTATGAGCGGGCCGCGCAGATCTGTAGCTTCGCGCCAGCTAACGAACTTAATCCACCTGGCTCCCAGTTCGTTGAAGTCATCTCCCATGAACTGAAAGCGTGCAAGTAGACGAAAGTTGTCCCAAAGCCAATCTGGGGGCGGAATGCTCACCCCAGAACCCCTTCGGTAAATATGCGGCTGACGTACCACTCCGTGAAGGGAGGCGGCGAGGCGCCGCTAACATTGAGTTCCTTGAAGATCACGTTAAAGCCGTGGCGCAACTTAATCCAACCGAGCTTGCGCCCCGCCGCGCAGACCAGCGCGTCGAAGGGATGAGTGGTCACGCTCCAGCCGCGGATCGCCACCGCACCCAGAGACCGGGAATAGGCCGCTGCAAAACTGAGTAACGCGAGGGTCGTGGTTTGAGCGGCACAGCCGACAACATCGATTGCAACGATATCGACGATTGATGCGACTTTTTGCTTAGAAATTGCGAAGCACACGAATCCCACTGGTTGATTGGAATAGAAAGCGGCGACAAAGTATGGGTGGCAATAAGGATTGCTAAACACCCGCCACTGCAAATAAGGAGTCGAACGATGGATGGTGCACCCTCCCCACTGAGCAATGAATTTATCGCTCAAAGTGGTAGCCCATTCCGGGCTCCGATGTAGAAACTTAAACTCCACAGGATGTCTACCTGCGTCGTTGAGCCATGATGCAAGCGCCGAGTATGCGGCAAGAGCACCACCACCCACCCGATACGCCAACTTCCGAAACTGGTTCTGCTTGACAGCGGGAAGCAAGGTGGCCGCAGCGTCCGAGGAGAACGCGCGCATGATCTGGGAAGTTTCACCCGGTACTTCGAAACCCACTTTCTGAAAAGCAATCCCGGCGGGCGTAAATCCCCAAATCGCCCGAATCTCGGTATCTTTGGCGTATTCGAAGAGCGGCTCGTACATGCGAGCAAATAAGTTGCGGCCTCGCATCGAAGGGGAAATCAGCGTTTCTTCTGATTTTGCGGTACGGAAAACTTTACAACCATCGATCATGTCGATCTTAATCAACGCCTGGGTGCCCACCACTTCGCCGTTTGACTCCGCTATAGCGAACGGAATCGTACCATCTCGTTCCACTTCGTTTGCAAACTCCCACATCCATTGGGCAATCGTCCGGTTGTGTTTGTAATACGTGTTATGGAAGGCATTGCAGCGCGGACCATCAGCCAGCGTTGCCAGTCGAACAGTGACTTCAGCGTTAGCTCTGGACGTATCAGGCATTTGAAAAGAATTCCTCGACGTGAGCTGGGATCTCAATGAAATGCGCTCAAGTCAAAGTTGTGCTCCTTGGCTAAGTTCAATCACACGAGGAAGCTCTAATCAGACACACCGCTTGGCCAATTGTGGAAAGACGGCCTCGTACATGGAGGCGAGCTCGCGCTCTTCGCTTTGCCAAGTATTCTTCCTGGCCCAGGCCGCGGCGCCCTCACCGCGCTCGTTGAGCGCGTCGCGATTAATCTCGCGAAGTGTCTCAACGAGGGCGTCTACCTGATATGGCACTGACCAACCGCAGCGGTACTGTTGCACTTCCGCGTTAAGCCATAACGATTCGGTGCATATCACAGGTTTTCCAACCGATAGGCACTCACAATACTTATTGGGATAGCAAAAATAATAACTGATCGAGACCGGCGCGATCATCATTATTCCAGCATCTGCTGCCGCGGTAAAGCTAAGCAACTCCGTAGGCGAAACGGCTGGGTGGAAATGCACATTTGGAATTTCTCTGGCTGCTTCGATTACTGCTGCCTCGAGTGGCCCGAAGCCTAAGAGAACGAGATGTCTATCACGAGGGAGCTTGCGGAAGGCGTCGATCATCAACTCGATGCCACGATTGGCACTAAGAATCCCTTGGTATAAGAAAACGTAGTCCGACGGAGTAAAACCGAAACGGTTCGCGTAATAATGCTGTGGCAAAGGATCATATGCACTCGAGCTCGGAAGATTTCGGACAGTCCAGATATCGCTCAGGCCGAAAGTGGTCTGATACCATTCGGAGATGCCGAAGTTAGAGCAGATCACAGCTGCGGCGCTCTTTCCGAATATTCTCTCGATAAACAAAATCACCCATTTCGTAAAGCCGCGGGCAGACGCGGTTTCAGACTCAAGTTCGTGCGGCTCATAGATTAGAACAGATCGCCGAAGCTTAGCAATTAACCAGCACAGTGGCAGGACTGATGAGGTGTGAGCACTAATACAACTAACGTCTCGATTTCTATAATGCAATAGGACAGTCACATACCAAAGAAGGAACGATATCAATCTTGCGAAGCGCGAACGATTTCTAAGTGCGAATCCAATGTCAAAGCGACGAATCGTTCGTCCGTCGGTGGTATTTTCTACGCGAGGGAGTCCAGGTTCAAGGATCCCTACAACTTCAACTGCCGAAAATATGTTCTGTCGTACTGCATATTGCGTCATTCGCGCAATGCGGCTTCCGTACACTATATTGGTAGGAAATACGTGGACGGCCATTCCTGGACGAAGCATCGTCTTGCTCTATTGTGCCCAATTGGTATCGTCGTTTGAGTTTCGAAGCGTTAAGCAAGTACGATCTTGTGTCGATTCGCCGCAAGATTCTTGGTCGCATTTCGCGCGTCAACAACCAGTGGGACTTCGGCAACGAGCGTTTTGTAATCAACACCATCGTGGTCCGTGCAGATGAGGGCCGCGTCGAAATTGCGAAAGTCGACGGGTGACCATGCGACGCTACAGCGGCCGGCTAGCATCGAATGTTCGCGAGTCATCGGGATTCGGGGGATGAATGGATCATAATATGAGACATTTGCCCCGCGAGTCTCAAGCTCCTCGAAAATGATCAACGAGGGGCTTTCGCGCATGTCGTCGACATTCTTCTTGTACGCGAGACCCAGCAGCAGGATATTTGCGCCATTCACGCTCTTGCGACTTTTAAGGCTGAGTGTTTCCGCAAGTACCTGAATCACCCGGTGCGGTGCCTCCGCGTTTACCTCGCCGGCAAGCTCGATGAACCGCGTCGGAACGTTGAACTCGCGCGCCTTCCAGGTGAGATAGAAGGGATCGATCGGAATGCAGTGTCCACCCAGACCGGGTCCCGGATAGAACGGCATGAATCCGAAGGGTTTGGTTTTCGCCGCTTCGATTACCTCCCAGATATTGATGCCCATCCTGGCGAAGATCACCTTTAATTCATTGACCAGTGCGATATTGACGGACCGGAAGATGTTCTCAGTGAGCTTCGTTGCTTCAGCAGTCGCGCAGGAACTAACGAGGACAATGTTTTTTGCGATTCTACGATAAAGCGCAGCACAAAGCTCCGCGCTCGCCGGATCATCTCCGCCGATGACGCGCGGAATGGTCGAGGTCTCATAGTCCGGGTTACCAGGGTCTTCGCGCTCCGGCGCGTAGCCGAGATAAAAGTCGGTGCCGGCCTTCAACCCGCTCCTTTCCAGGATCGGCCGGAGTACGTCCTGCGTGGTGCCGGGATAGGTAGTGGACTCCAACACTATGAGTTGACACGACCTCAAATAAGGCGCGATCGCTTCGCCTGTTTGCTTAATATAACTCAAATCGGGTTCGCGGTGGTACGAGAGCGGGGTTGGCACACAGATCATGACTGCGTCGACACTCGCGATCTCACTATAGTCAGTCGTGGCGTGGAACCGGCCGGTCTCCATGATCGCGGCAATCTTCGAATCTGGCAGTGTCTTCATTGGCGACTGGCCAGCGTTCAGTCCTTTTACACGTTCGGAGTCGATGTCGAAGCCGGTGACGATGAAGCCCGCCCGCAACGCTGCCACGCCCAACGGCAAGCCCACATAACCCATGCCGATTATACCCAACTTAGCTTCGCCCGCAGCTAACCGCTCCCGTAGCCCCATAACTGAATCGTCGATTGGTTTCGTGTCCACCATCTCACCAACCGCTCTACTCTGGTTTCACTGGCTTCAGCGTTTGCATGGATTTTTGTGCTGCGACTAGCACCTTGAGCACCGGGATCGCTTCTTGCGGGCCGGTCAGCGGCACGCAGTTCGCCGCCACGCAATGAAGAAAGTGCTCCATTTCGGCGCGAAGTGGCTCGCCTTTCGGTATTGATATTTTTTCCGCCAAGCCCTTCACGAAGTTCGGTACGCCTTCTGAACATTCTACCCTGTGATGATAAAGCGTCAGCTTGTCCTCCCATTTCAGGGCAGAATCGTTGAACACCAGCATCGCTTGATCGCCGATGACAGTCAATCGATGCTCCTTGTAAGGATCAAGCCAAGAACAAGTTACGTGCGCTTTCATGCCATTAGCAAACGCCAGATGAATCGTCGCAATATCGGCGATCGCAGGCTGGATCGCTGGTTGGCCGACCGCTTGGACCCGCGTCGGGCGTTCGTCTACCAGTGCCAGGACCATGGAGACGTCATGCGGTGCTAGGCTCCATATGGCGTCTTCTTCTGTCCTGATCCGTCCCTGGTTCAAGCGGTTGGAATAGACATAGAGTAGCTTGCCGACAATGCCCTGGCGCACGAGATCGCGCACTTTCACGAAGATGGGATGGTACTGAAGAAGGTGGCCGACCATTAGAATTCCGCCATATCGTTTGGCGGCCTCCGCCATCCTGATGGCGGCCTCGACAGAAAGCGCAATCGGCTTCTCGACGTAGGTGTGTTTCCCGGCCTTTAGCGCTGCAAGACCCATTTCCTCATGTGTCACGGCAGGAGTGGCAATGGCTACAGCTGCGATGTCGGATCGACCGAGAACTGCGTCGATGTCAGCGGAATACTCCACGCCGAGGGTTTCGGCCATGGCTTGACCCCGCGCCCGATCGCTATCACAAATAACAGCCAGAGCGTCAAGCTCTGCAAGGACGCGAGCAATGTTCTTGCCCCATGCTCCACAACCGACCAATGCGACCGTTCGATGACGTTTCGGCGCAATACGATTGCTGCCGACGTTTTGTCTTACGATCGTGGTCCCAGAATTTTCAAGGTCGCCATGCAAGGCGGTCAACGGTTTTCGACCGGCCTTAGGCCAGTCTCCGTCAGGACATAGCGCTCGCCAGTACGCGGACACATGAGCGACTTATCCAACTTTTCCCCCGCGCGACTCACCCAGCCAATCTGGCGCGCCGGGTTGCCAACCACCAGAGCATACGGTGGAACGTCTCGAATCACGACGGAGCCTGCGCCGATCATAGCATGCTCGCCGATTGTGGTGCCGCACACGATGGTCGCATTGGCGCCCACGGTCGCTCCCTCCTTCACTAGGGTAGGGGCAAATTCATCTTTACGCTCCACATGGGCGCGTGGCGTCAGAACATTGGTGAACACCATGCTGGGACCGCAAAATACGGCGTCTTCCAGCGTCACCCCGTTATAGATAGATACGTTGTTCTGGATCTTGCAACCATTACCAATATTCACTCCGGCGCCGATCTGAACGTTCTGCCCGAGAACGCAGTTTTTGCCGATTGTTGCGTTTTTTAAGATATGGCTAAAGTGCCAGATCTTCGTCCCTTCACCGATCGTCACGTTCTCGTCGACGACGGCGGTCTCGTTCACATAGTATGGGTTTGATTTGGTCATTCGCTTGGTCCGCTAAAGGGTATGTATTCGAAATTTCAGGCTACGGACAAACCATATGGGAAGGCACCAAGAAATTGACGACGGCCGGCTCTAAGAAACGGGATAAGCAAAATAAATCTAATTGGTGGCATGAAAACTGAGATGATTGCTCATCCGAAAACCCGACGGCGATGGCCAAATCTGCTTGCTTCCTGGAGGGCGCATTCGTCCCTATGCTATGCATTTGCCGTGAGTTCTGGCGGGTCAGCCGAATGATGGACGCACGATCTCTATACGGCGTCCACAGGGAAACGCTCGCACCGCTTTTTTCAGGTCTTGATCATGGAGGTCTGCGTATATGGCAGGTTGAGCTCAGCAGGAGGGCAACTGGAACGCAGATATCAATCCAAAGTTCGCGAAGTAGCCGTAGCCATGCGTAGGCGGTGATTCGGCCATTGTCAATCGTGACGTTGCCCCTTGAGATACCCTCGGTCTGAATTGAACTCCGTCACAGAGTGGTCCGCCCTCGGGGAAGGCTGGAGTTTTCCCGGCCTTGATCAGCAACACGGGCTGGTTGCGTGTGCCGATTCGGCCAGCGCGGCCGGGACCTTGTTTCCGATCGCGCCGTGTGGTCGCTGCTCGTTATAGATCCTATGCAGGTCCGATTCGGACGGGCGCCGGGTGGTCCGGCGCAAACCCGGAGACCAGCCATGACCGAACACCGCCTGATCTGCATTGTCGCTCTCGAACTGAGCCGTTCTCGCTGGGTAATCGGCGCTTCCGCCGCGAGGCACGAAGGTATCGGTCGGCGCCGTCGCAGGTGGTGATACCGAGCGGCTGATGTGTATTAGCTGAGATTTGATCTGACAGGCGATGAAGGCTGTCTGAGCCGTTGTGGCTGTCGCCCGTGGTCATGCCGCCATGAGTTTCTCCTTCGCCAGGGGAAGCGTGTCAAGAAAGGTCTGCATCGGCGTCTTGCCGAAGCACCAGCGACCCTGATGGGGCCTTTCGTCGTTGTATTCGACGATCCAGGCATCAAGGTCGGCCTGCAGCTCATCGATCGTCTGATAGATCTTCTTGCGGAACGCCACCCGGTAGAACTCGTCGAGCAGAGTGCGGTGGAAACGCTCGCAGATCCCGTTGGTTTGCGGGCTCCTGGCTTTGGTGCGGGTGTGGTCGATGTCCTCGAGCGCCAGGTAGAGCTCGTACTCGTGGCTTTCGCTGCCGCAGAACTCGGTGCCGCGATCGGTCAGCACCCGGCATAACCGGATGCCATGCTCGTCGTAGAACGGCACCACCCGGTCATTGAGGATCTCGGCCGCGGTGATCGGCGTCTTGCGGTCATAGAGCTTGGCGAAGGCCACCTTGGCGTAGGTGTCGATGACGGTCTGCTGATAGATCCGACCCACTCCTTTGAGCGTGCCGACGTAGAAGGTGTCCTGAGCCCCGCAATAGCCCGGGCACTCGCTCTCGAACTCGCCGTGCGCTTCCTTGTCGGCCTTGGCCTTCTCGAGTGCGGCGATCTGCGCCTCGGTCAACAGGATGCCCTCCTGCGCCACCTTGGCGTCGAGCGCTTTGAGGCGCAGTTTCATCGAGGTCAGATCATGGCGCTGCCAGACGCAGCGCACGCCGGCGGGTGAAATCGACAAGCCGCGCCGCTTCAGCGCTTCGGAGACCCGCACCTGGCCCCAGGCCGGCTGCTCTATCGCCATCTCGACTGCCGCCGCTTCGATCTCCGGCGGGGTGCGGTTCTTCAGAATCGGCTTCCTGCGGCTGATCTCCTGCAGCGCCAGCTCACCGCCTTTGTCGTACAGCTCTTTGAAGCGATAGAAGCTGTCGCGGCTGTACCCCATCATCTTGCAGGCCTGGCTGACATTGCCGAGCTGCTTGGCCAATTCCAGCAGCCCGACCTTCACCCGGATAATCTTTTGCTCTTGGGTCATATCATGATCTCCGTCCCGCCGGAGGGCGGGTCGCGGTCCCCGCGCAGGGTGAGAACCGCGCCCCGCCCTCCGGCTCCGCTTTGGAAACCAACAACGACTGTCAGGTTAAGTTCGAGCTATTACAGGTAGACGCACTCGTATTTCAGCGACCGCCAGAGCCGTTCGATGAAGACGTTGTCCATCCAGCGGCCACGGCCGTCCATTGAGATCTTCACCTCGGCACCGCGCAGCACGCCGGTGAAGTCGTTGCTGCTGAACTGACTCCCCTGGTCCGTGTTGAAGATGTCGGGCTTGCCGAACCGCGCCAGCGCCTCTTTCAGGGCGGCGACGCAGAACTCCGCGTCCATCGTGTTCGACAGCCGCCAGGCCAGCACCCTCCGGCTCGCCCAGTCCATGATCGCCACCAGGTAGAGGAAGCCGCGCCGCATCGGCAGGTAGGTGATGTCGGCGCACCAGACCTGGTTCGGCCGCGTGATCGCCAGATCGCGCAGCAGGTACGGATAGATCCGATGCTCCGGGTGCGGGTCGCTGGTCCGTGGGCGCTGGTAGATGGGCGACAGCCCCATCTTGGCCATCAGCCGCCGCACACGCCGTCGCCCAACCGCATGCCCGAGCCGCTGTAGGTGCCGGGCCATCTGCCGGCTGCCATACCATGGGTGATCGAGGAACGAGGCGTCGATCACCGCCATCAGCGCCAGCGTCTCGGCCGTCTCCGCCACCGGCGCATAGTAAAAGGACGACCGGCTGATCGACACCAGCCGGCACTGCGCCGCGATCGACAGGCTGGCATGTTCCCGTTCGATCATCCGCCGACGCCGGCCGACGCTCATCGCGCGAACCCCTTCGACAAAAAGTCCCGTTCCACCACCAACTGCCCGATCTTCGCGTGCAGCTTCTCGATCTCGGTGTCGTCAGCCGTCTTGCTCGCCTCGCTCGCGCCCGAAAACGTCGCCGCCATGCCCTCGGTCGCCTGGCGCTTCCATGTCGCGATCATCGTCGGATGGATGCCGTGCTTAGCTGCCAACTCCGCCAGCGTCAGATCACCCCGGATCGCCTCCAGCGCGACCTTGGCCTTGAACTCGCCCGTGTACCTCTTCCGCGTCGTCTTCATTGTCGTCCATCCCTCACGTCCGGGATAGCTTAGCCTCCTGTCCCGATTTCCAGCACCACCTCAGACAAGACCGTCTGGGAGGTGTTCCAGGATGAACGGCCAGTCCTGACCCCGTTGGTCGGCCCCTTTGCCGGCTTCACCGAGAAGCCGATGCGGGCGACCACCACCTGCTTGATCAGCCATGACCGCAACAAGTACAGCGTCGACGCTCGGGCCGCCGGGCGCGCTGTTCCGGTGCGTGCCTATGCCGACCGGATCGCCGTGCTGTTGGACGACGAGATCGTCGCGAACCATCCGCGCAGCTTCAAGCGCGAGCAGGTCGTCTACGATCCCTGGCACTATCTGCCAGTCCTGTTGAGGAAGCCCGGGACGCTGCGCAACGGTGCACCGTTCAAGGATTGGGACCTGCCGCCGGCCCTGGCCAAGATCCGCACCAAGCTCAAGGCCCTTCCCGACGGTGACCGCCAGTTCGTGAAGATCCTGGCTGCTGCGCCTGACCACGGCGTGGTCGCGATCGAGGCCGCCTGCGCCGAGGCCCTGGAGGCTGGCATCGCCAGCGGCGATGTCGTGGTGGCCATCTTCGCCCGGAGCACCGAACCGCCGCCGGCGCCCAGCATCACCACGCCCGACGCGCTCAGGCTCAAGGCCGAGCCGGTCGCCGATTGCGCCCGTTACGACACGCTCCGCACGACAGGGGGCCACGCAGCATGATCGAACGCCATCAGATCATCGAGGCCATGACCAAACTCAAGCTCTACGGCATGCGCGCCAGCTTCGACGAGATCGCCGGCAAGGGTCTGGCCCGCCGCGAAGAGCTTTATCCTCTCCTGGCCAGCCTGATCCGCGCCGAGGTCACCCACCGCCAGTCCCGCTCGATCAATTACCGCATCGGCAGCGCCAGGTTCCCGGTCATGAAAGACCTCGACGGCTTCGTCTTCGAAGGCACGGCGGTCAATGAGGGCATGGTGCGCGAACTCGCCGTCGGTGACTTCGTCGAAGCCAAGCGTAACGTGATCCTGGTCGGCGGCACCGGCACCGGCAAGACCCATCTGGCCATCGCCATCGCCGCCGCGGTGATCCGTACACGCGCCCGAGGCCGCTTCTTCAACCTCGTCGATCTGGTCAATCAGCTCGAACAGGAAAAGGCCGCCGGCCGCAGCGGCCGCCTCGTCGAAACCCTGTTGCGCCACGACCTGATCGTCATCGACGAATTGGGCTATCTGCCCTTCAGCCAGTCCGGCGCCCAGCTGCTCTTCCACCTGATCAGCAAACTCTACGAGAACACTTCCATCGTCCTCACCACCAACCTGGCCTTCGCCGACTGGCCGCAGGTGTTCGGCGACGCCAAGATGACCACCGCCATGCTCGACCGCCTCACCCACCATTGCGACATCGTCGAGACCGGAAACGACAGCTGGCGCTTCAAGCACAGAAGCTGATCATCCCTCACTTGAGAGCGCCCGCCGGCTTCGCGCTGCGCTCCGCAATGGCTCCGCGCTACGCCGGCGGGCGACCGCAAACGCCAGCGCCAAGGGGGCTAACATTCCAAGCGAAATGGGGGACAGCATTCCAGGCGAATTGACAGACCACCCGGCGCCCGTCCGAATCGGACCTGCATAGGATCTACAACGAGGATCGGCCACATGGCGCCATTGGCAACAAGCCGCCGATCTTGCTCATGAAGCTCGCCGGCGAAGCCAGCCCGCCGACGTGACCAAAGCCGGGAAACTCTAACCCCAACCGAGGGCATTTATCGGAGGCAGATCACCTCAACCACAGTGGACATACGTCTTACCCTGGATTCAACATCTATAGCTTCATTTGCGAAATAAGCCCCCCTCCCCTCTTGCCGTCCGGCAAATCGCAATTAGATTCAAGATAAATAATATTATATAGCTTACTGACCAGGCTGAAGTAAGAAGCACGACGAACTTCATAAGCGTGATATGCCACATTACTGCAATGACTACAACACAAAATGCCCCAATAACCCTTAGGATTTCCCATCCGGTCTGCCAATGATTATATCCCAATGTTGATAAATTAGAACTCGGAATAATGAAAATGCTTAGCCAAGCACTAATAGACAATACTGCGGCTAAAGATCCTGCTTCAGCCCACTCTCTACCAAATGCAATAGAGAAAATATCACGAGAAAATGGTATAAGGATTAATCCTGGAGAGGTTAATGCTAGAGAACCAAAAGAAACAAAGAGGAATAGCGGGAGCAGTTTTTCGGAATTCGTATGTCGTAATTTGGCCACCTTACCCCACATTACACGGCCAAGTCCGGTACCGATAAGTGAAACAGGTAGACTAACAACACGATAAGCGAGAAAAAATAACCCACCGTCTTTCGCACCATACAGTGAAACTATAACTAACGGCATAAGCTGAACGCTCAACGAATTAATGACAGATGACGGCATGGTCCATACAAAAAAATGTTTATAGCTAACAACAGCTCGTTGAACCAGCCGCCGTCGTACCCATCCCTCATGACGCCAAATATTGAGAATGGAACGAAACTGAATGCTTGCTGCTATCCACCAACCCAGAGCGGTACCCAGAATAAGTCCGAGCGGGCCGGCACCAACTACTCCGCCGACAAACTGTCCGATGCACGTGACCAGAGCGGCGACAACCTGGCTCAGAGATAATGTTCGAAATTCGCCTTGACGTACGTTCCAGCCGCTACCGACAAGCTGCAACGCTGCTGCAGGAGTTGCAAGGCAAAGAGTCCAGAGATAGGGACCAGTGGCACCGAACGCCTTGATGTTTATCAGCAAGTATACAAACAGATACCCTAATAAGATAAATATCTCCCATGCCAAAATGCTTAGATTTGCCGCCTGAACCAGCGCCAAGGCAATTTGGCGGCTGAATGGCAACGGAATAGCATAATCGAGGCGCAGACAAAATATAATTGCAAATAAACCTGACAACGAAGACAAGACCGAAAATATTCCAAATGATTCCGTACTATAAAGTCTCGTAATAAGTGGTATTACGAATATTCCTATAAGCTGCGCGCCCAAAGTACCCGCAGAAAACATTGCGGCATTTTTGATAAAAGTGCGTAAACCGATTCCTCGTAACTTTTTATAATAACTAACGCTAACGATGAACGATATAACGGTCATTGTATTATGCAAGGTGATATAATGATTATGCGAATGTTCACTGTAGAGGCTCACTACAGAAAAGGCGCGAAGATGCTCGCGACCAATACTCCCGCACCGCGATCGTCACGAAGACTTTGCATATCTAGGTCAGTATATCAGACCCAATGTAGAGATTGTTCCACGCTGATTCGCTCCTTCTCAATCACTCATCGGCGGCGCCCAGGAAAATGACACAGCGATTTGGCACACCGAGGTAACGAAGCGGCGAGAGGTGACCCTTCACAGCCATAAGAAAACTACGACCTGCCAGTCAACTCGTTATTGAGCGGCGTGGCCCCGTTGATGCTTGACGACCATGAATCGCCACCTTTCGCCACGTTAAGGAGATGGTGGCGCCTTCTTCGTCTTAACGACATTGTAAGCATAGATGACTTGGTCGCTGTCACGACTAGCGGTGTACTTAAGATAACAAGAAGGCCAACGTATGCTTCCTCTTCCCGCCGCCCTTCATCTAATTCTACTTTCTTTGAAATGGCCTTCTCGAAACCTAAAGTCCGCTAAGAAGTACAGCTGTTCACAAACTCTGGCCGGTCATTGCCGAGTGCCCGCGACCTTTAAATTAGAAACGCAGCTACTATTCGAAGCCGCTGGATGTGACCTGGAGCAGGATGGATCTGTGTTAGTGACGTGTCTGCCGTTGGTCAACGTCGTGTAACAAAGGCCGAGCTCGGTGATCTCCAGTGATGGTGCCAGGATGCCGATGATGGAGGCATCCGCCGGTTGCCGGCGCAAGCCCATATCAGCTTACCT
>JBDZUN010000014.1:14458-27662 GCA_040255145.1 Hyphomicrobiales bacterium
AAACATCGTTCAGTAGCTCGTCCAGATTGGTCTCGCCAAAATGCGTTCCCTCCCGAATCCATTGCCATTGATGTCTGGATTGACACCAGCGCCGAAAGCCTCAAGGCCAGCGCCGGCGAAGAGTTTCGCCGTCGGTATCCGATATCGCGCTGCCGGGAATTAACTTCGGTCTCAACGAGTGACACCGGCGTCAAACTGTCGCCAAGTGCGGGCCGCACCCGGACCCGGACGTATCCGACGCTGCCCTCACCGACGACTGGACACAACGGCGAGCGATGCTGCAGAAATCGCCACCTGAGACAGAATTTGGGTCAGATTCGTCGCGAACGCCCAACCGGAATACGGCCGCAGGTCGCGCGGAACGATAATCGCGGAGCCGGGCGGCACCTTGTTCGAGCGGAAATCCCATGCCGAGAGGTGAAGCGGTTCGGCAGTCCCATTGGGCAGAAGCAGGAATGCCCGCCCCTTGTCCGCATCCTGGGTCGTCCCACCGGCAGCCTTCAGATAGCGGATCGCCTCCTGCCCGGAAACGAACTGCTGCGAACCGGGCACCAATACCTCACCCGAGACTAAGACGGTCGAGGGTCGCTTCGGATAGTAGATGGCGTCACCCGCCTGCATCAGCGTGTCCAGCTCGGGATGGACCGCAAGCACGGCCGGATTCGCCTCGACCGAAATGCGGCCCAGAACCGGAGCATTGCGCAATTGCTGAAGCGTTTGCCGAAGGAACTCGAAACTGGCCGGCGGAATCTGCTGCGTCGTCTTGGTCTCCAGGCTCCCAGTCAGCGTAACGGTACTCAGGCCCTGCTGAATCTGATCGGCCATTCGCCGCAACGCTTCGCGTTCGGCGCGCGCCGCAGTGACGCGCGTGAAGATCGCGCCGTAGGGATAGGCGACGTCGGTGAGGCCGCCGGCGCGATTCAGCACTGACGTAAGTGTCTCGTTGCGCAACAGGTCGTAGTGGCCGGGATGGCGCACCTGGCCCAGGACCGCGACCGCACCTTGCTCCTGATTGCCGACCAACTGGCGGATCATCACCACATTGCGCGGCCCGATCAGAACCCGGTCGTAGTTCCCGTCACGCAGGTCGAAATTGTTGCGCTCGGTCAGCGCGCGCGCCTCCGTCGGCAATAGCAGGGTCGTGGCGACCTCGACGGTCGACAGGTCGGCATCGGTGCGCAGCCCGCCCGCGGCGGCAATCATTTCGCCGAGCGGCGTCTGCGGCATCAGGGGATAGTCGCCAGACTGACTGACCGCTCCCGATATGGTGGCGAGGTGATCGACCACGATCGGCGCCAAATCCTCGTATCGAAGCTGGGCCAATTCCGGATTGGCCTGACCGCCGGCCGGCCGGCCGCTCGTCATGTCGATCCAGGGACTCACCGTTGGGGAGAGGTTCGCCACCTCCCGCGCCGCTGATCCACTTTGTTGCGACGCGCCTGTTGGCTGCGGTTGGTTGGTTGCGGCAACCTGCTGGGCTTGAGCCTGCTCATCATCCAGCGTCGGCGCCTCGGCCCCGGGCATGCCATTGGCCGTCGGCTGCAGCATCTGGGCCGTCTGCTGTGTGGTCGCCGCCTCCGTATCAGCGCCAAGCGCCGGCTGCAACGGACCGGCGCGCAGGCGCTCATCCTGGTCGGTGTTGATGCGGTACACGAGGCTGCGCATGGCGTCTTCGGAGAAGACCACGACCAGGTCGCGGTCCTGCAAGGCCATATCCTCCTGGCCCTGGATTACCCGGATCGGCGAGAACGGGACGATCTGTCGGGCCAGGGTGTCGGCGTTCCGCCGTACGATAACGCCGAACAGCAGATACGGCCGCTCAGCATAGACGGAGCGATCCCCCAGCAGGCTTTTCAGAGTCGGCGCCGAGGCAAGGTTGTGGCTGCCGGGGAATTTGAACGCCCCAACAGCGGTCACGCGCGCCTGCCGAGCCTCGATGATCGCACGGCTGCCGGAAATCCGCGCACCCGCCTGCGCAGACCAGCCGGGGATCGAGGCGGAGGCCCCCGACGATACGCCGGCAATCGCCAGGACGTCGCGCGCATGCGCCGGATCGGCCACAGGATAGATGCCCGGCCGCCGCGCATCGCCCGCCACAAACACCGATTGGGTGATCATGAAGGTCAGCAGTTCCGGCACTTGGTCGAACACCTGCGGGCACGGCACCTGCAGCCCCGCCATGTTGCGCACAACCTGGGCCAACTGCCCGGTGGCCAGTTCGCCGGTGGGATTATTGTGGACGCGAAGCGCCAGCAGCGCAGCGCCCGCGCAACCCGGCGCCATTCCGGCCGCCGACGCCACTCCGCCGGTTCCGGGTATTGGCGGGCTCGCCGGGACAGCTGGGGTTCCTACATTGCCGAGTGGCCCACCCGCGACGCTGGGCGCACCTCCGGTGGGGACACCCACCACCGTGCCGGCGCTCGGCAAGGTCGGTTGACCAAAGACGGCCCCACCTGCCCCGCCCGGCGCCACGCCGCGCAAAGCGTCCAGGACTGAATCCGACGTCAGGAATGCGATGTCGTCCGTGCCGAACACAAAGACACGATCGTTGTCCTTCAGTCGCGCATTGTCGCGGCCCGTCATGACGCGGGCTAGGTCAAACGACTGGAATGACCGCGCCAGCGTATGCGGGTCGGTAGTCTCCAGCACGACGTAAGGCAGATACGGCGACGGCCCCAAAATCTCCGAGCGGCCGACGAGCGACCGGAGGTCGCCATAGTGTGACAACGGATAATTGCCCGGCAACCGGACATCGCCTAGCAGTTGCACCTTGCCGCTCACGACGTTGCGTAGCGGCTGCGCGAACAGGATTTCGCCGCCGCGCACAACATTGCCCGACAGCGACCGGAGCGGCGTCAGCTTTTCCGTCCCGTCCTTTTCGATCCGCTGCACGGCATAGCGGTAGGCGTTGCGTGGCAGTCCGCCGGCCAGTTGCAAAAGCGATTCAGCGCCGATCCGGGTCTGGCCCGGTGCGAGCTCGAAAATCCCCGGCCGCCGCACGTCGCCCGCCGCGGCAATCACGTCGCGGATCGGCGGCACCAGGATTCGATCGCCGTCCTGGATCGACAGCGTGATCTTGGTGCCTTGCGTGGTGAGAAGCGTATAGAGATCGACTGGCAATTCCTGGTCGCCGCGATAGAGGCGGATATCCCGCAGCGATCCGGTCTGCTTCACGCCGCCGGCCAGCAGGAGCGCATCGACCACGGTCGACAGCGCACTGATTTGGACCATGCCGGGGTTGTTCACCTCGCCGACCACCATGACCGACAATTGCCGCACCTCGCCAAGCGAGATGAACACGTCAGTGCCGACGAAGGTATTCGCGACCACGGCATTCAGGTCGTGCCGGAAGTCACCGAAAGTGCGCCCGGTCGCCGCCACTGGGGGCAGGCCAGGAAGCACCACACGTCCATCGCGGTCGACGCGGACGCGATAAGTACCCTGCTGCTGCCCGCGAAAGGTCGCGACGATCTCGTCGTTGGCACCGAGCACGTAGGAATCGGCGATGGCGCCGGCGCGATTGACCGTGACCGGACGGGCGGCGCCGAAGACGTCATAGCCGAATTGCCGAAGCTGGGTTCCCGCCCGGGCACTGAAGGACCGTTCCAGGTCCGATTGCGGCAGCTGAACCGGCGTGTTGGGCACCTGCAGCGTGGGTGAGGTGCCGCCCTCCCCGAAATTCCCGCCCTGGTTGCCCTGATTCTGTTGCACCTGCTGCAACAATTGCTGGCCGCCGCCACCTTGCAGGAGTTGCTGGATCTGGTCGCCCGTCAGGCTCGCGGGTAGGCCGCTGCCCAACCCACCCTGCTGGGCGGAAGCCACGATCGGCTGAAACGCGAGCAGGCCGCCCAGCGTCGCGCGCGCGCCGAATCGCAAAAGGCGGGCGCCCCATGCTTCAAAAGACAGAATCCGATCCCGCACGTCGTCCGCTCCCCTCGCCCGGATTCCCCGCATCACCCGTTCCGGCCGGCTTCTCAATACACTACATCCGGCCAATTGGTCTCGAATTGCGTCGCTCCGTCGCCTGTAACGACGTCGTAGAGCTTCGGCCCGACACCGACCATCGAGCCGCCGTCGCGCGTGATCGGCCGGAACAGGAAAGTGCCGGACGTCCGCGTCGGCGTGAAGCTAAACAGATCGAACGGAATGACCATGTAGAAGCCCTTGTCGAAGCTACCTTCGCCGAACTGCTCGGCGGAGACGTTGGTCTTGGTGAAGAAGGCGCCAACCCGTATCCCACTGGCAAATCGACGCGATATCTCGAACGTGGCGCCCCAGTCCCGCGCGAGGTAGCGGCCGCCATGCACCGCCGCGGTCAGATCGTAGAACGGCAATTGCCAGTAGATCGAGGCATGGCCGGTCACGACGGAATAGTCGCGGAAGCTGAAAAGCTGATGGAAGCCGCGCTGCCGAACCCAGTTTGTCTCCAATGCGAAACCGACCGGCCAATCGAACGGCTTGTACAGGATTTCGCCATCAACGCCGCCATACATCGGCTCGAACATGCCTGCGGATAGGCGCCCGAACGTATTCGGCGCGATATTGAAAAGGTAGTCCGCCTGAAGGAAGGGGATCGACAGATTCCGCCCCTTCTCCAGATATTTGTCCAGATATGTCCGGACGTGGGGCAGATTGCTCGCCGTGTGGACCTTGAGCTGATTCAGATTGCCCCAGATACGCCGATCGACGGCGCCCTGCACGCTCAGGCCGCGCGCGATGTCGACCCTCCCGAATGCCTCCGCATTGACGTCGAACAGATAGAGTCCCTGTTGTGAGCCGATATTCGACTTCAGGGTCGGCGCCAGGCTCCAGGTGAAGTGTGGATAGGCGCTTTCGTTGCGCATCGCGTCCCGCGGCACGCCGAATTCGGCGCCGCTCTCACCCGGTCCGTGGACGTCGCCGTCGCGCAGCAGTACTTCCGCTGGTACCCGGTCGATGCGCTCCAAGTCGGAGCGTAACAACGTTGCGCGCGCCACCTCCAGGCCGTCCGGCATCACGACCACGGTCAGCGCCTCGACCGACGGCGGCAGATCGTCAGCCATGACCCGGGCGACGCGGCCGACCGTCTGCGGGGCATGCGGATACTTCAACTGGCGAACCCAGACAGTGGCCTGATGGCCGGATATCCGGAGCGCGTCGGACAGGAATCCACGAGCCGCCAGGTCGGCGAACAGCTTGTCAGCGATCTTGGCAAGGTCGTATCTGGGCGCGGCGTGCCGATCTCCATCCTCTGGCGGCCGTCCGGCCGGTGCGCCGCCTGGGCCACGCCGATCGGCGGCAAGGACGGGTTTGGCCGCGCCCTGCCCGGTATCGTCAGTGCGAACGGCCACCTTGGTCACCGGAATGCCGTGGCGCTCGCCGATCAGGACGACGGTCTGCCCCGGCCTCGGCCACCATGCCGCAATCGCCCGCGCCGCCGCGAGGTCCGGATCGCCATCCGGATCGGATGGAATCTCGGCTTCAACCACCATCGTCCGGCCCTGCAGCCGCATTGCACGGATCCGGACGCCCTGGCGGGCGAGCGCGCGAAAGACATCGCGTTCCGGCAGCACCGCGCTTACCCCCGACGCCGACGCCGATGGTGCGGGAGAGTCCGCGTCGGGCCCGGCGCCGGACCCGTCGGATGCCTGCGGCAATCGCGGCAGCCCGTTCGCCACCCGCTCCCGCGGCACGACCGGATCGGGCGGCAGATCGATCTTCACCGGCGCGTGGGCAGTATGCAGGTTGGTCCGCGCCGATACCTTCAGCATGAGGGCGTTGCCGCGCTCAAAGCCCGCGCCCAGGTCGAGCCAGTCATAGGGCCGCCAGTTCACGCCGACATCGACCGGGAACCCCTTGCGAACCTTGACCAGCGGCGTCAGCGACGGATCGGTGCTGTTATATTCCAGCTTCAGCGACACGTTACGCTGCCACGGCAGCCAATATTCGATACCGCCGAACAGCCCGATATTGGGTCCGGTGAACAGGCTGCGCAGGCTCGGCTCGCCGCCCTGGCCGCTGAACCCGACGCGCGTCTTGAAATGGCTCGACAGGCGCGCGAGCGGGTTTTTGGCGAAGGCGCGGCCGGCGAAGACGCCCCAGCCGACGCCCACAGTGACATCCATATCGTAATAGCGCTTGCTCGCTGCGAAATACTCGCCCTGGAACAGGCCGGTGCCGACCACATCCTGTAGCCCGAGCACGATTTCCGGCGAGGCCTCGGTTTCGTCGGCGATCTTGAGCTTGAGATCGAGCCCGCGGTCGAGGGTCGAGTCCAGGTTGCCCACGAAAACATCCTTGAGAAACTTGCCAGTGGTCGGGGCGATCAGACCGGAACTCGTGACCTCGCGGCGCGTATCGGTATAGCGGAACGTGGCTTCCAGCCACGGCAGGATCGTCCAACTCAGGAAATAGCGCGTGTGCGGCGTCAGAAAGTTCGCGCCGAATTCGAACTGGCCGTCGGGATAGAGTCGCGCCGTCGGCATCTGCAACAGGCCGACCCCACCGAGATCGCGCGCCGAGTGCGGAAACGGATCGAAATTCGTTACCCGCTCGGCCGCAGGTCCCGCGGGCAGACCGCGCGGCATCGCGCTGCGGTCGCCGAGCCCGGTATCGTCGATAGGCGGCGACGGCTGCTTGTTGGCGGAAGCGGGCCACGCCGCGGACGGGCCGACCGTCGCGAGCGCCAGAAAGCCAGCCCCACCCAAAAGGAGCCGGAACGGGCGCGACCGACCGCCCCTCATCGGCGCGTCCGCCATGCGTGCCCAGGCCGGCCGGCTCGCAATACGCCCCCGACGCAGCCCGCGAATCGGCTACGACGACGGCCTTTGCCGCCGCGGCACCAATCCCCGCGACCCCGCAGCACACGACCGACCATGTTGGCTTAGCTTCCCACCCCACCGAGCCCGACGACACGCTATCACAGCCCTGCTGAACCACAAATTGCAGCAGTGCAAACGGGTTACGGCTCGATGCTCCTACACGACACGACTTTCGGCGCGCAAGATTGCGCAACACAGCCGGCCGACTCCGCCGCCGGTTCACAGGCCGTGATAGGAACGGTACCAGTCGACGAAGCGGGGAATCCCCTGCTCGATGCCCATGCTCGGCCGAAACCCCAGATCGCGCTGGATCGCTGTAATATCGGCATAGGTCACCCGTACGTCGCCGGGCTGCATCGGCAACAGGATGCGCTCCGCCTTGCAGCCCAGCGCATCCTCCAGCACGGCGATCATTCGCAGCAGCGGCTCGGGGTGGTTGTTGCCGATATTGTACAGACGATGCGGCACGCCGTTTGCGGACTCCGTAGGCGGATGGTCGAGCGCGGCGACGACGCCGGCGACGATGTCGTCGATATAGGTGAAATCCCGCTCCATGTCGCCACAGTTGAACACACGGATCGGCTCACCTGTCAGGATCGCCTGCGTGAACAGCCAATAAGCCATATCTGGTCGGCCCCAAGGACCGTAGACGGTGAAAAAGCGTAGCCCGGTCTGCGGAACGCGGTAGAGATGCGCATAGGTATGGCTCATCAACTCATCCGCCTTTTTCGTCGCAGCGTAGAGCGAAACTGGATGATCGACCGGATCAGTCTCGGAGAACGGCACCTTAGTGTTGCCGCCATAGACGGAGCTCGAGGACGCATAGACCAGGTGTTTCAGGCCGGGCAAATGGCGCGCCGTCTCCAAAATCACGAGATGACCCGCTAGGTTGGCATTCAGATAGGCATACGGATGATCGAGTGAGTAGCGCACGCCGGGTTGCGCCGCCAAATGGACGATCTGGTCCACGCCCTGTCCTTCGATCGCCGAGGCGATGGATACCGGATCGGCGATATCGCCTTCAACGAAGGCGAAGTCGGCGCGCGCCTGGATCTGCGCCAAGCGCGCCTTTTTCAGGCCGATGGGATAATAGTCGTTCAGGTTATCCAGGCCGACCACCCGCTCGCCTCGATCCAACAGCGACCGCGCCACGTGGTAGCCGATGAAGCCGGCCGCGCCGGTGACTAGGACGGTCATGGCGCCACCGCAGCCTGAACGCTCGGCCGGCCGATGCTAATATAGGTGAAGCCCTCGGCCATGAGATCGGCAGGCTGATAGATATTGCGCAGGTCGATCAGCAACGGCCGCCGCAGCAGGCCGCGCATCCGGCGCAGGTCAAGCGCGCGAAAGGCATTCCACTCGGTTAAGATGATCGCAGCGTCTGCGCCGTCCATCGCATCATAGGCGTCCGCGCAGCACGCAATGTCCGACAGCAACGTCGCCGCCTCGTCCAAGCCAGCCGGGTCATAAGCGCGGATGCGCGCCCCCGCGCGCTGCAGGGCCGGGATGATATTGAGGCTGGGTGCATCGCGCATATCGTCGGTGTTCGGCTTGAAGGTCAAGCCGAGCACAGCCAGTGTCCGGCCTTCGACGTCACCGCCGCACGCCGTGACGATCTTTCCTGCCATCGCGCGCTTGCGATCCTCGTTGACCGTCACGACGGCTTCGACGATGCGGCTCGGCACGCCGGCCTCCTCCGCAGTTCGCATCAGCGCAAGGGTATCCTTGGGAAAACATGAGCCGCCGAAGCCGGGCCCGGCATGCAGGAACTTCCGGCCGATCCGGCCGTCGAGACCTATCCCGCGCGCAACGTCCTGCACATCAGCACCGACTCGCTCGCACAAGTCGGCCATCTCGTTGATGAAGGTGATCTTGGTCGCCAGGAATGCGTTGGCGGCATATTTGATCAATTCTGCTGTCTCGCGGCTTGTGAAGACCATCGGCGTCTCGAGCAGGTAAAGCGGTCGATAGAGTTCGCGCAGTATCTCCACCGCGTGTGCCGAACTTGTACCAACGACGACGCGGTCGGGCCGCTTGAAATCTTCGATCGCAGCGCCCTCGCGCAAGAATTCGGGGTTGGAGGCGACGTGGAGATCGAGCTCTGGCCGCCGCTCGCGTAGGATGCGCTCCACCTCGGCGCCGGTGCCGACGGGCACTGTCGACTTGGTGATGACCACCGCGTCGCCGGACAGGGCGTCGGCGATCTCGGCTGCCGCCGCGTAAACGTAGCTCAGATCGGCGAACCCATCGCCGCGCCGGCTGGGCGTCCCGACGGCGATGAACACGGCGTCCGCCGCGCATACCGCGTCGCATAAGTCGGTGGTGAATCGTAGCCGCCGGGTCGCCACATTCTGCGCAACCAAGGCCTCCAGGCCAGGTTCGTAGATCGGGATGCCGCCAGCACGGAGCTGCGCGATCTTGTCGGGGTCCTTATCGACGCACGCAACCTCGTGGCCGAAATCGGAGAAGCATGCGCCGGACACAAGGCCGACATAGCCAGTGCCAATCATTGCAACCCGCATACTGGTCTACCCGAAGCTGGGCCCGCCGCCGTGGATGCACGGACCGGGTCATGGAAGCACGCCGCGCGGCCGCAGCGTCACCCCGTGACCACGCCGTGCAGCACCCGTCGAAGATATATCGTCTTTTCCGCGCAGATGTGAGGCGGCCGGACCCGTCATGACGTTGCGTGGAATGAGACGCTCAAGAACGCGCCGTGTTCGCTGTAGGGCGCAAGGGCTCGGTTGGCGCCAACGCCGCGGCGAGCCGCGATTCGGATTTTCGCCGGGCGATGCCCTCGACCACGATGGGCGCGGCCGTCTGCTCCTCCGTGGCGGCCAGATCGGGGTGACCAATGCTCCGTGCCAGGACGATACGCAGGTGGAGGGGGTCGCCCTGTCGCAGGGCTTCGCGTACCAGCTTCAGCGCCGGGAGCATTTCCGACCAACGCGCCTCCACATCACGCGCGCGGAAGATGCGCGGATGCGCGGTCGGTGCCGCCTCACCGTCCACGAGCAATTCCTCATAGAGCTTTTCACCCGGCCGGATGCCGGTGATCGCGATCTCGATGTCCCCCTCGCCCGAGCCCGGTTTGCGCACCGTCAGCCCGCTCAACGAGACCAGCCGGTAGGCGAGATCGAGTACGCGCACCGGCTCGCCCATGTCCAGGTGAAATACGTCGCAGCCGCGGCTGCGCGCCATCGCGCCGGCCTGGATCACCAGCTCAGCCGCCTCCGGAATCGTCATGAAGAAGCGAACCATTTCAGGGTGCGTCACGGTGATGGGGCCGCCCTGCGTGATCTGGCGCCGGAAACGAGGCACGACCGAACCGGCCGAATCCAGCACATTGCCGAACCGAACTAACGCGAATTGCGTCTCCGGGTGACGGTGCGCGATCGAATCGATCACCATTTCCGCCAAACGCTTGGAAGCGCCCATGATGCTGGTCGGCCGCACGGCCTTGTCGGTGGAGATCAGCACGAACTTGCGCACCTTGTTGCGCACGGCAGCTTGCGCCGCGTTCAGGGTGCCAAAGACATTGTTCTCGATTCCTGCAGCGATGTTCGATTCCACCAGCGGGACGTGTTTATAGGCGGCGGCGTGGTAAAGGATCTCGACCGCGTGTTCGCGCAACGTCCGGTGCAGCGCGCGGGCATTCAAGACCGAGCACAGGACCGGCACGATCTCGACATTGCTGTCGGCGTTGCGAACCCGTTCGGTCAGATCCTCATCGATGTCGTAGAGCGCGTGCTCGGACACATCGAGCACCACCAGCTTGCGCGGCTTATGGAGCAGGATCTCACGGCACAGAGCCGAGCCGATCGAGCCGCCGCCGCCCGTGATCAGGACGCTGCGACCGGTCAGCTCCCCCGCGATCAGGTTGAAATCGGGGGTTACGGCGTCGCGCGACAGCAATTCCTCGGCTGTCACGTCACGGATTGCGGTGATGGCGATGCGGCCCGACATGATGTCGGCGAGGGACGGAAGAGTCGTGACCCGCACGCCGAGCTCCGAAAGTCCGTGCAGAATTTCGCGGCGGCGAGCCACGCCGATCGAGGGAAAGGCCAGGATAATCTGGTCAACCGCATTGTTCGCGGATAGTGCCCGCAGCCAATCCGGCGAATGGATCGGCAGGTCACGCAGGGTTCGTTGCTGCACGTCGCGGTTGTCGTCAACGAAGCCCAGCACGATATATTGCTTCTCGCGCAGCAGCACCTCGACAAGTTGCCGGCCCGCCCGGCCCGCGCCATAGATCACCACACGCGACCGCTTGGGTTGAACCTCCTCGCGGATGGTCCAGGCGACCAGGCTGGTGCCCGCCGCCCGCCACGCCAGCGCGAACGCGAACATTGCGATCCACAGCGGGAACAGCAGCAGATCTTTGTTGACGCCTTGGAGGACGCTGATCGTGATCCAGCCCGGCAGCGCGGCAGCCGGTATGGTCGCGCGCATGATGCGCCAGACCAGCCGGGTGTCACGATAGCGGAGCAGCGGCCGATACAGGCCGCTGATCTTGAAAATCGCTACCGACGCGACCGCGAAGCCGAGTGCGAGACCCACCATCTCGGCGCTCATGCGCAGGCAGTGGCAGCGCCGGTCGTAAAGCCAGAGCACGGCCGCAAACGACGCCAGCACGGCTAGCGTATCGATCAGCGCATAGCCGGCGGCCCGATGACTTGCCGGCCGGTCGCGCAGCCAGCGCAGCGCGCGGACGACGACCCGAGGCGGCTCGACCGGCCCGCGCAGCCACTGCACAGGCGCCCCCGGGGGCGCGATCCCCAATCGATGGCCGGACCAGCGACCGGTCTTAGCCGGTCGCGGCTCCTTACCTGTCATGTCTTCTACCCCCGCCCGGCGAGCCCCTCACTACCCGGCGCCCACCCGACACGCCGTGCCCCTCCGATCCAGCGCAGGGTTGACAAGACTACCGGATCGCTACGTCTCGTCCAAGCGCGCCGTCCGTTTCGCCTTTCGGCGGCTCAACCGCAAGCCAACATCGATTCGATAAATGGCATAATGGACTATAAGGTTACCATCAGTTTCCCGTCTCTCCGGCTTCAGCGGCATCTTGCAGGTTGACGGCTATGACGGCTGCCGCGCGCGGGCCGAACGGCACGTAATGCAGGCGAGCGTACCCGGCTTTTCGGCCGGTAGCTTGTCGAGGCTTTCGGCGTCAAATTAGCCGGCCGCCGCATCGGCGCGCTCAAGCCGGAAGTGGTAGCCGCCAACTGACTGAACCTAGCCCGCACCTGTGCTGGCGCGCCGGCGCCGGTGGCCGGGCGGACCCGTATGAAAGATCCATTCCCGGCCTATCTGACGGCGCGGTCGAGCACCCCGCGGATGGTCGAAGCAATCCAGTCGATATGTCGGTCTTTTAGAGTCGGGTGAACCTGGAACATCAGGCTTCGCTGTCCCAGGCCCTGCGCGGTATTGCACGGGCGGCTGGGGGCGAGGCCGGCGTCCTGAAATGCTCGTTCGAGGTAAATCTCTGGCGACGCGCCCGTGAAGCACGGCACGCCGGCGCGGTTTATCTCGCCCAATAGACGGTCCCGGTCCCAACCGCTACGGAGGCGATCCGGGTGCACCAGGGCGTAAAGCTTGTAGAAACTGTGCTCGATGTGCTTCGGAGGCATAGGGATCTCAATGGCGGGATTCGCTTTCAGGTGTCTTGCCAGGCGGATCGCGTTGCGGCGCCGACGTGCGACCCAGCTGTCTAGCTTGCGCAATTGCTCGCGGCCGATCGCCCCCTGCATCTCCGTCATCCGCCAGTTCGTGCCGAAGCTGTCGTGCACCGGCAGGAAGCCGTATCGGTCACGCCGCGGCGCGCGCATGGTTGCCTCGTTTTTCCCGTGGTCCTTGAACGACCATGCGCGCTCGCGCACCGCATCATCAGCAGTGACAATCATGCCGCCCTCGCCGCCGGTGGTCATGATCTTGTCCTGGCAGAAGGAATAGGCGCCAATGTGCCCGATCGTGCCGACCGGCCTCCCACGATAGCGAGCGCCGTGGGCCTGCGCGCAATCCTCAATCACCCAAAGCCGATGCTTTCGGGCCAGCATCATGATGGGGTCCATATCACATGGCCACCCAGCGAGGTGCACTGGAATGATCGCCCTAGTCCGTGCCGATATCAGTGGCGCGACTGTTTCCGCCGTTATGTTCTGGCTGCTCGGGTCAATGTCGGCGACCACGGGAACGGCACCCCGCATCACCACGGCACTGGCCGTAGCGATAAATGTCCTTGACGGAACAATTACTTGGTCACCGGCGCCGACCCCAAGCGCCTGCAATGCCAACTCCAGCGCGAGCGTTCCGTTCGCCACGGCGATGGCATGGGGCACACCAAGATAGGCGGCGAATTCGGCCTCAAACGTGGAGACCTCCTGGCCGGTCCAGTAATTCAC
>JBDZUN010000249.1:0-4938 GCA_040255145.1 Hyphomicrobiales bacterium
AAGACGCACAAGCTGCGCTACCTCAACCCCGAGATCGACATGATCGACCTCGACCACCCGATCGCGCTGCACGTCTCGGCGCTCGGGCCGAAGGGCCGCAAGATGACGGCGGAGCGCGAGGCCGGCTGGGTCACGATCTATTCGACCGCCGAACAGACCGTCGCCGACCTCAGGAACATGCAGGAATCCTGGCGCGCCGCCGGCAAGGACCCGGCCAGGCAATATTCGACGTGCTTCGGCTGGGGCTGCATCCTCGACCCGGGCGAGCCGGCCGACAGCCCACGCGCCAAGGCGGAGGCCGGCAACATCGTCGCCGCCAACCTGCACGGTATCCTGGAGGCGGCGGAGGTCGGCGGCACGCTCGGCATCGGCTCGCTCGACGGGCCGCTGGGCGAGGCGCTGGAGAAGTACAAGCGCCTCTACGACAGCTATACGCCGAAGGACGCCAAGTACCTCGCCGTGCATCGCGGCCACGTCCTGTACCTGCGCGAGGACGAGGAGCACATCATCACCGACGACCTGCTGCGCATGTTCACCCTGACCGGGACCGAGGACGAGATCGTCGCCCGCGTCCGGGCCCTGGGCGATGCCGGCTACAGCCAGGTCACGTTGCAGATGACGCCGGGCACCGAGAAGGATGCGATGCCGCGCTGGGCGCGGGTCGCCGAAAAGCTGGGCGGCTTGGTCAAGGCGGCTTAGCTAAAGTGGTTTGCAGTGGGATGGACTCACATCTCCTGTTGTCATCCCGGATCCCCGCCTACGCGGGGATGACATTGGAGTATGGATCGGTTCAATCTGAGCGCAATACGCCCTAGCGCCATCGAGGGTTCCCCTGGCGTCGATTGCGGCGGATCATGGAATCCGCCGCAATCAAAAACGCCAGGGAACGCCACCATGGATATCGGAATCTCGCTGCCCACGCCGGCCGATCCGTCGGCCATCGTCGCCGAAGCCGAGGAACGCGGGTTCCATTCCGCCTGGCTCTACGATTCGCAGATGCTCTATGCCGACCTGTTCATCGGCATGGGGCTGGCCGCGAAGGCGACGAAGCGCATCCGCATCGGTTCCGGCGTGCTGGTGCCGTCGAACCGCATCGCGCCGGTGACGGCGACCTGCCTCGCCACGCTCAACAGGCTGGCGCCGGGCCGCATCGATTTCGGCATCGGCACCGGCTATACCGCGCGCCGCACGATGGGCCAGGGCGCCGTCCCCTTAAGCGCGATGTTCGAGCAGATCCGCGTGATCCAGGAGCTGCTCGCCAACCGCACCGTCGAGTGGCAGGCCGAAGGCGAGACGCACAAGATCCGCTACCTCAACCCTGAGATCGGCATGGTCAACCTGGACGATCCGGTGCGCCTGCACGTCTCGGCCATGGGCCCGGTCGGGCGCCGGCGCACCGCCGCGCTCGATGCCGGCTGGCTCACCGTCTATTCCGGCATGAGCCATACCCGCAAGGACCTGGCCGACATGAACGCGGCGTGGCAGGCGGCGGGCAAGGACGCAGCCGGCCGATACAGCACGTGCTTCGCCTGGGGCTGCGTGCCGGAGCCGGGCGAGCCCGCCGACAGCCCGCGCGCCAAGGCGCAGGCCGGCAACTATGTCGCCGCCTCGATCCACAATTTCATGGAATTCGCTGAGCACGGCGGCTCGGGCATCGGCAAGCTGGTCGGCGAATCCGCCGCCGGCCCGCTGGGCGAGGCGGTCGAGAAATACAAGCGCCTCTACGCCAGCTATACGCCGTCGGACGCCAGGTACCTGACCCTGCACCGCGGCCACGTCCTGTTCCTGCGCGAGGACGAGGAGCCGATCATCAATGCCGAGCTGATGCGCCGCTACACCCTGACCGGCACCGAGGACGAGGTGGCCGGCTGGGTGCGCGACCTGGCCGACGTCGGCTACAGCCAGGTCACGATGCAGATCACCCCTGGCACGGAAGCCGGCGCGATGGACGGCTGGACGCGCGTGGCCGAACGGGTGGCTGCCGCCCACACAGCCGCGCGCGCTTGACGCGCAGCCGTATGGAGGCGACCGGGCCGGTTCAGGCGGGACGGCTGCGCAGCAGGTCGCGGATTTCCTCGAGCAGCGCTTCGGACTTGGTCGGGGCCGGCGGCGCGGCCGGTTCCTCCGCCTCCTTGCGATAGACCCGGTTGACCTGCTTCACCAGGATGAAGATCACGAAGGAGACGATCAGGAAGCTGATGACCGTGTTGATGAACAGGCCGTAATTGACGGTCGCGGCGCCGGCCTTCTGCGCCTCCGCAAGGCTGGCATAGCTGCCGCTGCCCAGCACGAGGAACAGGTTGGAGAAGTCGATGCCGCCGGTCAGCTTGCCGATCGGCGGCATGATGATGTCCTTGACCAGCGAATTGACGACCGACGTGAACGCGGCGCCGATGATGACGCCGACCGCCAGATCGACGACGCTGCCGCGCGCGATGAATTGTCGAAACTCCGCAAACATGATGCCCCCACCCACTGTTTCGGTTCGCGAACGCCCTCTCGGCCCTGAAAAGTTAGCCGCATAAGATCGCCGGCGCCAGAGCGCGCGGCGCTTGGGCCTGGCCCGCGCTTTACGCTATATAGCGCGCCTTTATGTGCGCGACGGAAATGGAAGGCGATGACGCAGGACCAGGAGCGGCCGGCAGGGAACGAGCCCAAGGAAGCACGGCTCAAGCGGCAATGGGCCTCGACCGCCCGCACGCTGTCGGAGGCACTGCCCTACATCCTGCGCTATGACGACAAGACGCTGGTGATCAAGTATGGCGGCCACGCCATGGACGAGGCCGGCCTGGCCGAACGGTTCGCCCGCGACATCGTCCTGATCAAGCAGGTCGGCATCAACCCGATCGTGGTGCATGGCGGCGGGCCGCAGATCGGCGCGATGCTGAAACGGCTCAACATCGCCTCGTCGTTCGTCGACGGCCTGCGCGTGACCGACCAGGCGACGGTCGAGGTGGTCGAGATGGTCCTGGCCGGCTCGATCAACAAGCGGATCGTCACCGCCGTCAACCATGCCGGCGGCAAGGCGGTCGGCCTGAGCGGCAAGGACGGCAACCTGATCCAGGCGCGCAAGCTCAGCCGCACGACGCCTGACCCGGATTCGCGGATCGAGGCGGTGCTGGACCTGGGCTTCGTCGGCGAGCCGGAGCGGATCAACCGTGCCGTGCTCGACGCCATCATCACCTCCGACCTGATCCCGATCATCGCGCCGATCGGCATCGGCGCCGCGGGCGAGACCTTCAACATCAACGCCGACACCGCGGCCGGCGCGATCGCCGGCGGCCTGCGCGCCGCGCGCCTCCTGATGCTGACCGACGTCTCGGGCGTGCTGGACGGCGACGGCTGCCTGATCCCGCAGCTGAGCGTGTCCGAGGCCAAGGCGCTGATCGCCGACGGCACCATCTCGGGCGGCATGATCCCGAAGGTGTGCACCTGCATCGAGGCGGTGGAGGCCGGCGTCGAAGGCGTCGTCATCCTCGACGGCCGGGTGCCGCATGCCCTGCTGCTCGAATTGTTCACCGAACATGGCGCGGGCACGCTGATCCGGCCGGACGGAGCCGACGCCGCCTGATCGGATGTGCGGGATTTAGGATCAAATTCATACATCCGCATGCGGTTATGGCGGATCGGCATTCCATAACGGGCTCATTTCGGATATTATTCCTAAATGAGCCCGCGTTTCGGAAATCCGCGCCGGATGGTCCGGGGGTTGTGCGGCGCCCTGGCCCTGCTTCTGCTCGCGCTGGCCGCGCCGTCGCGCGCGGTCGCGGCCGAGCGGCTGCGCGGCCCGATCCCGGCCGACGTGGTCGCGGTCGTCGACGGCGACACGCTTGCGGTGCGGGCGCATATCTGGCTCGGCCAGGTGGTCGCGACGCACGTCCGGCTTCTGGGCATCGACGCGCCGGAACTGCACGGCCATTGCCCGCGTGAGCGGCAGGCCGCCCAACGCGCCCGCGAGGCTCTGTCGCAACGGACACGGGGCGGTGTCGTGACGCTCGAAGACCTGCGCCCCGACAAATATGGCGGCCGGGTGCTGGCGCGCGTGCGCGACGCCCGCGGCGTCGATCTCGCCGCGGCGCTGCTGTCCGACAGGCTGGTGGCGCCCTATGCCGGCGGCCGTCGCGCCGACTGGTGCGTGCGCCTGTCGGGCGGCGCGGCGGCGCGCGGCGCCGACTGATCCCGCCAAGTGCGTCACGAAAGACATGCCGCCGCGGGCGGTTGTTCGGCCGGCTTCCGCGGGTTATGGTCCCGGTCGTTAGCGTCAATTCCCGGTCCGAGCGGGGCATGCCGCCGATATGGCGGGTGGGGCATCCGGACCGCAAGGGGGGCATGGATGGATCGTCTGCCTCTACTCGCGGCTGCGGCATTGGGATCGGCGATCTTGGCCGCGTCGCACGTTCAGGCCACCGCAGCGGGCGCCGGGTTGGGACTGCCGCCCTGGGCGTCACCAGCCGCCGGCGCGCCGTCCGACGGCGCGGGCGATGTGCTGCTTCGGGTGGCCGACCTGTCGCTCGGCGACACGCTGAAGGCGGCGATCGCCGCCGGCGCGGCGAACACCTATTCCCAGGATGCGCCGCAGGCCGAGGTTGCGCCGGCGGCAGCCCCCATCGTGTCGGCCCCGCCGCCGGTGATGCCGTCGGCGAAGGTGGAAAACCAAATGCCGATCGGGGTGGCGGCGGCGCGGCCCGCCGATGGCGGCCAGGCCGGAACGCCGCGCGTGGCCGCGGAAGCCCGCGCGGAAGAGACCCCGGCGGCGCACGTCGCCAAGCCGTCGTCGAAGCACCGGCACGTCGCCGCCAAGCCGGCCCCCGACGTGGCGGCCGAACGGGCCGGACCGACCCCGGCGAAGCCGAAGGCCGCGCCGGTCGCGCCCGAACTGGCCAAGGCGGCGCCGAAGCCCATGGAGCCCGAGCGGGCCGCGAAGCCGTCGATTGTGGC
>JBDZUN010000250.1:0-4933 GCA_040255145.1 Hyphomicrobiales bacterium
TACGAGACGATCCGCCGCCGCCACGAGGCCGGCCAGCGCGAACCCCGGCGCGCGCCGATCGCCGTGGCCCGCGCCAATCGCCTCCAGACCGATTGGGCGGAATACGCGCCGCCACGGCCGACTTTTCTCGGAACCCGCGTCTTTCGCGATTATCCGCTGGCCGAGCTGGCCCGCTACATCGACTGGACGCCGTTTTTCCAGACCTGGGAGCTCAGCGGCGCCTATCCCGCCATCCTGGACGATCCACAATTCGGCGAAGCCGCGCGTCCGCTGTTCGACGACGCGCGCCGCCTGCTCGACCGGATTGTCCAGAACAATCTTCTGCATGCGCACGGGATTGTGGGATTCTGGCCGGCGGCGGCGGTCGGCGACGACATCACCATCTACCATGACGCCGATCGGGCGGGAATCCGTACTACGATCCATACGCTGCGCCAACAGATGGTCCGCGACGACAAGGGCCGGCCCAATCTGGCGCTGGCCGACTTTGTCGCGCCACGGGAAAGCGGCGTGCCCGATTACATCGGCGGCTTCGCCGTCACCTCGGGCCATGGCCTCGCCCCGCTGCTCGCCGAATACCGGGCGGCGCACGACGACTATTCCGCGATCCTGGCCGAGGCGCTGGCCGATCGGCTGGCCGAGGCCTTCGCCGAGTGCCTGCATGAGCGCGTGCGCAAGGAATTGTGGGCCTACGTGCCGGACGAGCAGCTCGGCCGCGACGAGCTGATCGCCGAGGCCTATCGCGGCATCCGGCCGGCGCCGGGCTATCCCGCCTGCCCCGACCATACTGAGAAGCGGACCCTGTTTGACCTGCTCGGCGCCGAGGCGGCAACCGGCATCCACCTGACCGACAGCTTCGCCATGGTGCCGGGCGCCGCGGTGTCCGGCCTCTATTTCAGCCATCCGAAAAGCCGCTATTTCGGTGTCGGCAAGATCGACCGCGACCAGGTCGTCGACTACGCCGCGCGCAAGGGCATGGACCTTGCCGTGATCGAACGCTGGCTGGCGCCGAACCTGGCCTATAATCCGGACGCGGCGGCGCGCCAGGCGGCCGAATAGGCACAGGATCAGGTCGCTCGGCTATTTTACAGCCCGCGGATGCACAAAGACTTCTAGCCGCCACCCCCACCGTGCTAGCTTTGCTGAAACGGGACAGGGAACGCGATGGGCAAGCCGGCCGAGATGGTCGTGATCGGCAGCGGATTCGGCGGCGCCGTGGTCGCCGGCCGGCTGGCGGAGGCTGGCGTCAAGGTCACGCTGCTGGAGCGCGGGCCGTGGCGCGACACGGTGCCGACTCGCTCGATGGACGTGCCGGACCGCGTGCCGTTTCCGCGCCGCGGCGGGCTCGTCACCGGCCTGTTGCGCAATGTCGGCGGCTCGGGCGGCTGGAACCTGCCCTTGGCCAAGACCGGCCTGTTCGAGATGTTCTTCGGCGACGGCGTCCGCGTGATCTGCTCGTCCAATGTCGGCGGCGGCAGCCACATCTATTCGGCCGTCCATTGCAAGCCGGCCATGGCCGATTTCTGGGACGGCCATGCCGACGGCGTGTCGACCGAGACCATGGAGCGGCACTATCAGTCCGTGCTGGCGCGGCTCGGCTCGGTCACGCCGACGCCCGAGCACCGTCTGCCCAACACCACCTTCCAGCGCTATTCGGGATCGAACGTGCTGGAGCCGGCGCAGCCCTATAAGGACGCGCGCCTCGGCTACCTGCTGCCGGCCGACCCCGATCGCCCCGCCACGGTGGTCGACACCAACGGCGTCGCGCGGCGCGAGGTCGACTATCGCGCCAATGACGACGGCTTCCTCGGCTCGCCGGGCGGCGGCAAGACCACGCTCGACGTCATCTACCTGTGGCCGGCGATCAAGGGCGGCGGGCTGACCGTCCGCGACATGACCGAGGTGGTCGAGATCCGCACGACCGGCGAGGGCAGCCCGCGCTATCAGATCCTGCTGCGCAACCTGCGGGCGGGACGGCGCGAAAGCCTGCTGGCCGACAACGTCGTGGTCGCGGCTGGCGCGCTCAACACGCTGCGGCTGTTGCTGCGCAGCCGGGATGCTGGCGGGCTCGACGGCATGGCGCCGCTCGGCCACGGCTTCGGCACCAACGGCGACGTGATGGGCTATTGGGACGTTCGCAGCGAAACCGATCTGTCGGCCGGCCTGCCGACGCGCGGCGGATTCCGGCCGCGCGGCGACGACGGGCCGGTGCTCGGCGGCGGCGCGTTCCCCAGCATCGACGGCTATCCCCTGCCCCACCGCGTCCGGGAAAAGCTGAAGCGGGCCCAATGGGTCGCGGGCATGGGTCCCGATGCGATGGACGGGACCGCGCGCTATCGCGACGGCCGGTTCGCGCTGTCCTTCGACGCCGAGGACAGCGCCGTCTTCCGTGAAATCCACGCCACCATCGACAAGGTCGCTGCCGTCAGCGGGCGCCGCATCCGCTATCCGCGCAAGGCGTGGACCGTGCACCCGATGGGCGGCGCGCGCTTGGGCGCGGATGCCGATCGCGGCGTCATCGACGCCAACGGCCAGGTCTTCGGCCATCCCGGCCTGTTCGTGACCGATTCGGCGGCCTTCCCGCGCTCGCCCGGCGGGCCGCCGACGCTGTCCATCGCGGCCTGGGCCGACCACGTCGCCGACCGATTCCTGGAACGCCGCGCCCGCGGGTCCAGTGTCTGAGATTAAGCTACACCGAAGGTCAACAAACCATAATGCCCGCTCTCAACCGCGATTCCATGCCGCATATCGCGGCCTTTGAAGAAAACCTCTTTCATTGCGCGTCGTGCAATTACTGCGTCGACGCGGTGTGGGACGAATGGGGCATCGACCATGTCTGCCCCACTTTGCTGCACCATTCGCCGGCGCACGGCTATTCCGGCAAGGGCTATATCGCCATGGCGCGCGCCTGGTTCGAGGGCGCGGTGCTCGACCCGATGATGCTTGCCGAACGCGCCTTCACCTGCACCACCTGCGGCAATTGCGAGGAGGTGTGCCCGATCGGCATGCACCCGATGCACATCGCGGTCTCCTTGCGGGCGGAACTAGCGGATCGCGGCCACGCGCCGGAACACGCGCTACGCCTGCGCGACGCCACGATGGCGGCGGAAGGCGACCACCGCGCCTGGGCCGAGGGTCTGGACAGCGACGCGAACGCCATCTTCGGGATGATCGCCGGCTGCGCCGGCTCGGACGCCGGCGCCGACGAGGCCCGCGCTGCGTTCCGCCTGCTGCGCGCGGGCGGCGTGCCGGTCCGGGCGCTGGCCGACGCGCCCTCGTGCGGCAGCGCGCTGGCCGGCCTCGGCTTCGTGCGCGAGGCGGCGGAACGCCGCGCCACGCTGAACCGCCACCTGGCCGACGCCGGCATCGCCAGGGTCGCGGTGGTCGGCGGCGAATGCCTGGCCCATCTCGCCACTGGCGAAGCCGCCGCCGAGCGATCGACCGAAAGCGTACTGGAAACCATCGCGGCGGCCGTGGCCGAAAACCGGCTGCGCCTGACACCGCGCGCCGCCAACCCGCCGCCCGCGCAGGTCGGCTATCTCGACCCCTGCCACATGACCAAGAAGGCCCACGGCCTCGCGGACCGCCGCCTCGGCGCGGTCGCGCGCGACCTGCTCGGCCGGCTCGGCGTCACGGTGGTCGAACCGGCAGCCGCGCCGCGCTTCCAGGTCTGCTGCGGCGCCGCCGGCGGCATGCCCGAGGCCCAGCCGGAGGCGGCACAGCGCATGGCCCGCGCCCGGCTCGACGAATTCGCGGGGCGCGGCGCCCCGGTCGTCGTGACCGCCGGCCCGCTTTGCGCCGGGCACCTGCAACGCAGCGCCGAAGCCGGCGGCCCCGTCGTGCGCGGGCTCTATGGCTTCCTGCTCGATCATTTCGACGCCATGCCGGGGAGTGCGCAAGGATGAGGCCCAATCTCTGGATCGACGAGTTGGCGGGCTTGGTGCCGCCCGCCACCCTGTTCCGCGAGCAGGTCGACCTGCTGAGCTTCACCCGCGACACCTCGCCGGTGCCGGCCGGGGAACCGGAGGTCGCGGTCCGGCCGAAGGATGCCGACGGCATCGCCGAGGTGCTGCGCTTCGCCAAGCGGCGCGCCGTGCCGGTCTATGTCCGCGGCGCGGGCTCGATGTATGCCGGCGGCGCGGTGCCGCACAAAGGCGGCATCGTGCTCGACATGACCGCGCTCAGCCAGATCGTCGACATCGACGTCCAGCGCGGCCTGGTGGTGGTCGAGCCGGCGGTGCGCTTCGGCGCGCTGCTCAAGGCACTGAAGCCGCTCGGCTACACCATCGGCATCGTGCCGCTGACCGGGGCCGCCGGCACCGTGGGCGGCGCCGTCTCGGCACACGCGCTCGGCACCGGCTCGCCCAAATTCCAGAGCATGGGCGACCAGATCGCCGGCCTCGAAGTCGTGCTGGCCGACGGCACGCGCGTGCGCACCGGCAGCGCGGCGTCGCGCCAGGCCGGCTTTTTTCAGCGCTATTGCATCGGTCCCGATCTGACCGGCCTGTTCCTGGGCGCCGATTCCACCATGGGCGTCATCACCAAGATCGCGCTGTGGCTGCACCGCCTGCCGGAGCATGTCGAAACGCTGTGCCTCGGCTTTCCCGATTCGCCGTCGGGGGCCGCGTTCCTGAGCGCGATGCAGGGCGCGGAGCTGACCCGCAACACCTGGTATGGCGCGATCTACGAGGAAGGCGCGATCGTCGGCCGGGTCGGCGCGGCGCGGCCGGACATTCCGCGCGAGACATTACCCTCCGTGTGCGTTGCATTGGACCTGGGCGGCGAGGCGCCGGACGTGGCCCGCGACCGCGAGCGCCTGGTCGCGCTGGCCAAGGCGCATGGCGGCGGCCGGTTCGACGTGTTCGACGAAGTCTTCTTCCGCTCGATGCGGCGCGACCATACGCTCTGGTATTCCTTCGCCGGCTATTTCACC